>CAZWUN010000115.1:0-13933 GCA_964637145.1 uncultured Burkholderiales bacterium | reverse complement strand
CTGCAAGGACTACATCGAGCCCTCCATGGCCAGCCTGATCCACGGAGAACTGGGTTGCCTCCCTGACAACTGCCTGAATTTCGACATCGGGAACGCCTGCCTGGGCTTTCTCAACGGGATGTCCATTGCCGCCGAGCTGATCAGCAAGCGTACCATCAAAGCCGCTCTGGTGGTCGACGCAGAGAGCGCCCGCGAGGTGACCGAGGCCACCATCGCTCGCCTGGTCCAGCCCGACGTCGACGCGGTCACCTTTCGCTCGCAGTTTGCGGCCCTCACGCTGGGCTCGGGAGCCGTGGCGACGGTGCTGACTCACAAAAGCCTGTCCCAATCCCACCACCACCTGACCGGACATGTAGCCCTGTCGGACACGCGCAACTCGCGGCTGTGTCTCGGTCAGCCCACCGAGATGGTAACCGACTCCAAGGGCTTGCTGGAGGCGGGCATCAGTCTGGCCGAGAGCACCTTCGAGCTGGCCTGTCAGACTTTTGGATGGACGCGCCAGAACATCGACCTGTTCGTCTGTCACCAGGTGGGCGCCACCCACCAGCGCGCCCTGTTCGACCGGCTGGGGCTCGATCTGAGCAAGGCCTTCCTGACCTATCCCTACCTGGGCAACGTCGGTCCTGCCTCGGTGCCCCTCACGCTGGCCCTGGCCCGCGACCGGGGACGGGTGCAGAAGGGTCACCGACTCGCTCTCATGGGCATCGGGAGCGGCCTGAACTGCTCGATGATGGAGATTCTCTGGTAAAGAGCCCCGAGCAGGTTGAGTCAGGGAAGGACGAGAACCCCGCCGGGTGTCCATTCTGGTGTTGGAAGACGACGACGCGCTGCGCGAGTCGATCGTCGAGTTCCTCGAGGATGAGAATCTCCCCGTCCAGGCGGCCGCCTCCGCGGCCGAGGCGCTGCGTCTGGCCGAAAGCAAGCAGTTCGAGCTGATCATCACCGACGTGCGCATGGCCGGGATGGACGGGTTGGACTGTCTCCTGCAGCTCAAGCGTCGCTGGCCCGGACTGCAGAGCATCGTGATGACCGGTTATGCGGACGCCACGGCTCCGCCCCGAGCTCTGGAGGTGGGAGCCAGCGACTACCTCTACAAACCTTTCAGCCTTCAGGAGTTGCGCGAGTCGGTCAACCGCGTGCTCGAGCGGCCCGCCAGGCGCTCGCTGCTGCACACCCTGGTAGCCGGGGCCCAGAAGTTGCTGCAGCGCGACCCGGCCACCCAGGCGGCGCGCGAGATGGGTCAGGTGGAGGAGCAGCGCGACGCCCTGTTTCGAACCTTCTTCGTGGCCGTGCGCTCCAGGGCGCTGGGCGAGCAGCTGGCCTGGGGCTTCTGGGTCATGCTCGAAGAGCTGGACGAGACCCTGAACCGGGTGCGTGATCCCGAGCAGCCGTCCGAGCGGCGCAAGCAACTGCATGATGAGCTGGCGGCTGTCAGGCGCCTGCTCCAAGTCTGCGCGCGACACGACCAGGTGATATCCGCCGACGCCTTCAGGGGCCTCTTCGCGCGCATCCTGGAGAGCTCGGTGTCGACCGAGGAATTGATCCTGGCCCCCTTCGTGCGCAAGGTGGACAGCCGCGTGCGGGGTCAGTCTCCCGAGCTCGACAAGCTCTACCAGCGCCTCTGGGGAACCTAGTCCTGGCTAGAAAGCCGCTAGTCCCCCCCACCGGAGTCGCCGCCATAGTCACCGCTGTCAGGCTCGATACCATGGTCGCTCGCGCCACCTCCGCCGCCCCCACCTGCCAGGCTGAAGACGAAGAACAGGGCAACCGCGCCCAGTACTACGAAAATCAACATGCCCATCATGGGATCAGGGTAGCACAAAAAGGAAGGCTTTGCGGGGGCACGAACGCGGCCCGACCATGGACATCCGAGGAACCACCGTACTCGTTCTGGGCGGAGGCGGCATGGTCGGGCGCGCTGTCTGCCGCGAGTTGCTCGACCAGGCCCCGCGGTGCATCGTGTTGGCCTCCTTCTCCGAGCACGAGACCCGAGCGGCGCTGACCACGCTGGAGGAAGAGTTCGCCCACCTGCGCCGCTTCAACCCCGGGCTGCCGGAAGTCGAGCTGCGAGGCGAGTGGGGCAACCTGTTCGTGCGTGACACCTACAGCCACTGCCACTTCAATGACATCCTGTCCCAGCCGGAAGGGCGCGCCGCCCTGATCGAGGACACCTTCGTGCCGCTGCAGCAGAGCACGCTCGAGCGCATGACGCTCTACCAGATCATCACCCGCAATCGCCCCGACATCATCGTGGACGCGGTCAACACCGCCACCGGCATCGCCTATTGCGACGTCTTCGCCCAGGCTCGCAACGTGTGGGGTCAGCTGAAAGCCTCCGATGGCCCCCCCAGCCGCGAGTCGGTCGAGCAGCTGATGTGCGCCTCCTACATCCCTCAGCTGATCCGCCACGTGGAGATCCTGTATCGCTCCATGGTCAAAGTGGACACCAAGGCCTACATCAAGGTGGGCACCTCGGGCACGGGCGGCATGGGCTGGAACATCCCCTACACCCACGGGGAAGAGCGCCCCTCGCTGCTGCTCCTGTCCAAGAGCGCCGTGGCAGGGGCCCAGACCCTGCTCTTGTTCCTGCTCGCCCGTACTCCGGCCGTGCCTACCTTCGACCCCGAAGACGCCGAGCTGATCCACCTCAAGCGCCCTCCTGCCACCAAGGAGATCAAGCCGGCCGCCATGATCGGCTGGCGCGAGATCGGCTATGGCGACATCCGCCGCAAGGGCAAGCCGGTGGCGCTGGAGGACGTGCGCCTGGACGAGGCCAGCAGCCTGCGCCCGGGCGATGAGCTCTTGCTCGACGACCCCACTCGCGAGGCGCGCTTGCTGGGCAAGAACCTGCGCACAGTCTACGTGGATACGGGCGAAAACGGCATGTTCAGCACCGAGGAGTTCGTGGCCATCACCTCGCCGGGCCAAATGGGATTCGTGACCCCTGAGGAGATCGCGCGCAACATCGCCGACGAGATTCGCGGGGTGAACACCGGCAAAGACGTGATCAACGCCCTCAACGTGACCTGCATGGGGCCCACCTACCGGGCTGGCTTCCAGCGCGAACGGGCCATCGCCAAGCTGCGCGAGCTGGAGAAGACCCACCAGACCGACTCGGTGGCTTTCGAGATCCTGGGGCCACCCCGACTGAGCAAGCTGCTCTTCGAGGCCCACCTGCTGCGGCGCCACTGTGGCACGCTGGACAAAGTGGCCGAGTCCGACCCCGAGGAGCTGTCGCAGGCCTGCCTGGCCATCCTGCGGGCCGACCCGGAGCTGCTGGCCACTCCCGTCACGCTGGGTATCCCCATCTTGTTTGAGCAACAGGGGGAGTTGCGACTGGTCCGCGGTCGGCTCATCAAGACCCCGCCTCAGCACGGAAGCGCCCAGGTGGCGGCCGGCGAACGGGAGATCGAAGAGTGGGCGGGCGCGGGCTGGATCGACCTGCGGGTGGCCAACATGGCCCACTGGAAGCGACGGGTCCAGAGCATTCTCACCGAGGTGGACTCGATCCCCGCCTCGGACAGCTCCAGTCGCTACGTGCGCGACCGCCACTTCTGGCAAGAGCGCGGGGGGGCCGTCAACCCGGGCGAGCTGGTGGCCTGGATCTTCAACACGGAAGATCGCGGGGAGCGCGGCCGAGAGTAAGCTCTTCCAGGGCGCCGCGGTCGATTATGCGGATGCGTCGGCCCTTCAACCCCAACACTCCCTTGCGACCCAGACTGCGCAGGGTGCGTGAGACCGACTCGATGGTGGTGCCGGCGATCTGGGCCAGCTCCTCGCGGGTCAGGGGAGCCACCTGGCCACCGTCCTCACATTCGAGCAGGAGGCTTGCGATGCGCCCGGAGGCGCTCAGGCGCGCCAGCTCCAGCATGCGGGCCTCGGCCCGCTCCAGGGCGTGGGCCATCGAGGTCATCACGTTCTGAGCCACCTGACGGTCCTCTTGCAGGGAGGCCAGCAAGACGTCGCGCTCCACCAGGCAGATCAGGGCTTCTTGCACCACTTCGGCTGTGTTGGCCTGGGGCTGGCCGGTCAACAGCTCTCTGTGCCCCAGGAAGTCACCCGGCCCCGCCAGACTGACCACCTGCACCTGTCCGGCCGGGTTGGCGCGGTAGAGCTTGACGCGACCCGAGCTGATGCAATAGAGACCGCGCCCCAACTCGCCCTGACGGAAGACCAGCGCCCCCCGCTTGTAACGAGTCGAGCTCTTTCCCGAATCGAAAGCATCCACAACGGCGCCGGTGGCGCCGCAGAGAATGCCCTTGCCCTCACGATGGCAAAGGTGACAGCTGGGGGCACAGTGCTCCAGGGGGGCGGGCTCCTTTCCTTGGTCCAATCAGTTTAGCAGAATCGCAAGCCGGGGAAATGACCTGGATCATGTCGAGCACTTTCAAGCCCATTTGAGCACGACCTGGTACCCTGGGCAGGCCATGCTCGTCGCCTCGGCCAACCCCAACCTGAGCGGGAAGTCGCTCCTTGGCCGCGCCACGCATGGCGGGCTGCCCCCGCAATTATGGGAGAAAGCCCAGCACACCCGCGACCACCTGGTCAGCCTCCAGTCCGAGCAAGAGCTGCAGCGCTTCGACGCGCTCTACACCCGAGCCGCCCAACCCAGCCTGAGCGAGACGGGCACCTCGATCATTCACGACGCTGCTCTCGGAGCCGCCGGATTGACCCTGATTGCGGCCGGCGCAATGGCGGGTTCCTTCGCACTGGGAGGAGGGGTATCGCTGCTGGCCGAGGCCCTCGGGGCTGGAGCCGAGACGGTCAAGGGAGCGGCCATGCTCAGCGGACTGTTTGGCCTGTTTGGTGGAATGGCCGCCCTGCCGATCGGGGCCGTTTCGCTGGCCTGCCTGCCGGTCAAGACGCACGATGAGAAGGCGCTCGACCATTACTGTGATCAGGTCTTCACGCCGGGCTGGCGACCCTCCCAGAGCGGCCCCCTGGACCGTGGCGAGGTGGTGGACCGGTGGCTGAACGACCGTCCCTCCCCCGCCTCGCGCGTGGCGGGAGGAATCCTGGGCGGAATGCTCGGCGGAGCCCTGCTCGCCCCCTGCGGAGCGATTGGCGGGCCCTTTGCGGGGCTGACCATTCCGGCCGCCGGAGTGCTGGGGCTGGCAAAGGGTAGTGAGGAGGGGCACCAGCGAGGAATCGGCGCTCTGGCCCCCCTGGCCACCGGGACCGCGGTTGGGGCCAGCGCCGGGGCGCTGGTGGCCTGGACCCTGGTGGGTCCCGGCTGGCCGGTGGCCCTGGGGGCGGCCACCGCCGGCATCCTGGGCGCCGCCCTGGGCGGCTTCCTGGGTGAGACCAATCGGACCCCTCTGGAGCGCGACCTCGACAGCCTGGCCGTCTGGCTGGGCAAGGAATCACGCTATGAGGCGGTGGATGACCCCGCCCTGCACAAGCTGATCCGATGGCTGGTAGCCCACCCCAGGCTGACCCCCGATCAGCAGAAGTTCCTGGTCACCATGATGCGGAACGCCCAGCAAGACGACCGCAAGGCCTTCTTTGACTCGCTGCGCGGCCAGATCGCCTGCCAGAAGCTGGACGAAGACGGCTGTGGGGAGTTACTCCAGCGCCTGACCCGCCACGGGCTGACCAGCCAGAACCTCTGCCACGCGCTCGAACGCGCCTTTCAAGGGGACGTGCCGGGGGCTCAGGGGGTAGAGGAGCGGTCCGGCCGGGTCGTGCTGGGTGGGATCTCCGTGCGGCGCAAGAACCTCGCCAGGTAGCCTCAGGTCCCCACGCTGGCGGGAGCGTGGCTGGCCAGGAACTCCTCGGCCTCCATGGCGGCCATGCAGCCCATTCCGGCGGCGGAGATGGCCTGCCGGAAGCGACGATCGACCACATCTCCGCAGGCAAACAGGCCCGGGGTCCGAGTCTTGACGATCTCGGTGGGCGTGTGGCCCGGGATGGTGCGGATGTAGCCGTCCTCGTCGCGGTCCACCAGGTCTTTGACGAAATCGGAGTTGGGCACGTGGCCGATGCCCAGGAACAGGCCGTCGGTCTTGAAAAACTCGGCAGGCTTGTCCTTGCTCGAGACCATGACGCCGGTCACGCCCTCCTCGGGGGTGCCCTTCACCTCAGACACCCAGCTGTTCCAGAGGAACGCGATCTTGGGGTGCTTGAGAGCCCGGTCTTGCATGATCTTGCTGGCCCGAAGCGCATCACGACGGTGAATCACGGTGACTTTGTTGGCAAAGCGGGTCAAGAACAGCGCTTCCTCCATGGCCGAGTCGCCGCCGCCCACCACCACCACCTCACGCTCACGGTAGAAAGCACCGTCGCAGGTGGCGCAGCTGGACACGCCCTGACCGAACAGCTCGGCCTCACCCGGCACGTCGAGCTTGCGGGCCCGGGCCCCGGTGGCCACGATCAGGGTGCGGGTCTTGTGCACCTGGCCGTCCTCCATGGCGACGATGAAGTGGGGGCCCTCCTTCTGGACCTCGCGAATGCGACCGTACTGATAGGTCGCGCCAAACTTCTGGGCCTGCTTCTTCATGCGCTCGATCAGCTCGAAACCGCCTACTCCGTCCGGAAATCCGGGGAAGTTCTCGACATCGGAGGTGAGCGAGAGCTGGCCGCCCGGCTCATCCCCCTCGAACACCACCGGGGCGAGGTCGGCGCGAGCCGCGTAAATGGCTGCGGTGTGGCCGGCGCAGCCCGATCCGGCGATGATGACGTTGTGTTCGCTCAAGACAAGAGACTCCTCGGAAAAGTTTGGGGGCGACCAGAATCCTGGCACAGTCTGTTGGGCCTTCAAGGGGGTTTCCAACCGCGCTTCCAGGCGAGCTTGCATTCCCCGCCAGGGCTGGATGTCCTCCGGCGAGAAGGGCTTCCAATGCGCATCCTTCTCGCTCTCTGCCTGACCCTGACGTTGGCCCTGCCCGTCTGGTGCCAACCCAAAGGGGTCATCCAGAAGAAGCTCAAGCCCATCGGGGGGGTACCCGTCTACCAGTGGGTCTACCCCAGCCAGGGCCTCAAGGTGCGCGGATTGTTGTTTCTACCCGCTTCCAAGACACCGCTGCCTCTGGTCATCTTCAATCACGACGGCACCTCGGGCATCTCCCGCGAGCACAAGCTGGCCAGCGCCCGCCTGGCCAAGGCCGGCTACGCCGTCTTCTCGCCCTCCTACCGGGGCGAAGACGGCTCTCAGGGGGAAATCGAGATCGCCGCCGGCGAGGTGCAGGACGTCCTGAGCGTCGTCCCGTTGCTGGCCCAGGTCAAGGGAATCGACGCCGAGCGGCTGGCCTTCGTGGGGGCCTCACACGGGGCTCTGATCAGCGTGTTGGCGGCAGCTGACCATCCCGGCGTGGACGCGGTGGTGGAGGCCTACGGGGTGATGGACATCTACAGCTGGTATGACTACCTCAAGAAGGCTGGCAAGCTGGGCGGGGACGCGCTCACGCGCAAAACCTATGGCGACGGCCCCCAGGACAAGCCCCAGAACTTCGCCGCCCGGCAGGCCCTGACGCGGGTCCCGCGCCTGAAGGCGCCGGTCTTGATCTTGCAGGGCGCCAAGGACGACATCGTGCCGCCCGACCAGGCCCGCAAGATGAAAGCCGAGATGGAGAAGCATGGCAAGACGGTCACCATGAAGATCTATCCCAACTGCCTGCACGGCTTCCTGGTTTACGTACCCTTCCTCAAGAGCGGCGTCGAGCCCGAAGAGCGCACCGAAACGGAACTCGCCTGGCGAGACATGTTGGAGTTCTTGAAACGACACCTCAAGAGCTAAACTTTGACTTCCTGCTCAACCAATTAGATGGTGAGTCCCAGCTCGCCAAGCCTGGCGCGGGTCGAGTCGTAGCCCGTGTGGTGCACCCCGCGAATCCCCAGCCCGCCGGCTACCTCGATGAAGAGCGACCGGTCGTCCACGTAGATGACCTCCTGTGGAGCAACCTGAGAGATGTCCAGGGCCAACTTCCAGATCCCCGGGTCGGGCTTACGCATGCCCACGAAACAGGACGAGACAAAGGTGTCCACCAGTTCGCCCAGCCGGAATGCCTTCACCCGGTGCAGGGTCAACTCGCGGCCTTCGTTGGAGACTACCGTGACTCGAAGCCCATAGGTCTGGCGCAGGCGACGTAAGAGCTCGAGCATTTCGGGGAACGGTTTGGACTGGTCCAGCATGAACTGCTTGAAGTCGGCCGGTGTAAAGTCTCGCGGCTTGTAGAAGACGGTGCGGGCGAGATACTCATCCAGGCTGAGCTTTCCCTCCTCGTAGGTGTCGAAGGTCATGCGATGCCGCTCGTCCACCTCCGCGCCATCGAGCTGAAACTGCTCGCAAGCCTTCATTCGCCCGGCCCGATCCCAGCCGTTGGTCAAGAGCACATTGCCCACATCGAAAAACAGCGCTTTGATCATTACTGTTCGCCGCCTCCTGTCCAATGATTGACGGCGTACTGCGTTCCCGAGCCGATCTGGTAGAGCAGAGTTTGTTGCAGCTCCCTACGCGTGCCTGGAGGAAGAAGGGTGCGGCTCTGACTGGTCTTCAGGCTGACGATATAGATGTCGTCGTCCACCCCCTGTCGCGAATGATAGGCCGCCCAGTTGCCCCGTGAGGAAACCGCCAGGTCCTGCACCAGCCGCCCGGCCCGCACCCGGTCGAGAATGCGCTCGGCCACCAGGCTGAAGGGATGAAAGGCCAGCACAGTGTTGTTCTGAAGCAGGAGCAGCCGGTCCGAGTCGCGCGGCCAGAAAGGCAGGCAGGCGCTGGTGGAGGGGGTGGACAGCCGGGTAAACTGGCCTTCCTCCACATCGGTCAGCATGTAGAGCTCACAGCGCGTGCCCAACTCGGCCGCAGCGGCCAGGCCGCGCGAGTCGGACGACCAGGTGGTGCGCAAAGACTTGCCTTCGGTGGAGATGAAGCTGTAGCGAAGGGTCCGGCTGGCGCGGTCATAAATCCACACGCCCCGGGTCGAGCCGCTGGCCACCACCACCGCCAGCTTGCTGCCATCGGGGGAGGGCGAGACTTCCTCCAGGGTGAGCTGCTCGGCGCTGGTCGACGGGAAGCGGGCCACGGGGCGAAAAATCCTCTCACCCGGTGACCATGAGAGCAGCGTGACCGCACCCTTCAGGCTGCGCTGAAAGAAAACTTCGCCGCCCCGCACGCCAATCAGCTGCAAATCGACCTGCTCGAAGCGAACCGTGCGGCGGAAGCTACCGTCGGTAGCCACCTGAATGAGGACGGGAGGCTGACCAGGCTGCTGGGGAGGCTGCAGCAGGATGCTGCTGTCGTTCTCGATCCAGGCGGCGATGCGCAGGTCGCCGGGGGGAAATTCGGCCACCAGCCGGCGCTCGCTGCCGATCCGATCGGCCCACCAGAGCTGGCGACAGGTGTAGGCGCCCCCGCCGGGAGGCATCAAGAGCCGGAAGTAAGCCAGGCGCGACTCGTCCTCCGACCAGACGGGCTGCTCGTAGTGGAGAATGGGGAGTGAGTCGGTGCGTTCAGCCCGTCGCTCGAGATAGGCCAGGCTGCCCGTAAAAGCGCCCAGCATCAGCAACACGAACACTCCACCGATCAAGAGATCACGAACGGCCTTACTGAATGGACTCCCTCCTCTCCGACAAAGGGGCCCGGCCGAACAGGCCGAGCCTCAAAAAGTTTGACTCCGCGGGCCGGCTGGACACGCACCTGGCTTGCTCGGAGACCTCCGGCAAGCTGGCGAGCAGCCAGACAAACCCGGGAGATAAAATTTCACAAGCCTCAGGGGTACTCCTTCGAACGAAAAGTTCATCCCGAGTTCACCCATCGGTAACACCGCTCGGGTCATGATGCCTCCTGGACGCCCCAGCACTTCCGGGAGGTAGCCGATGACCACCACCGCCTGCTCCAATCAGACTCTCTGCAAATTCTGGCCCTGGCCCAAGCCCGACCCGCCGCCTCCGCCTCCGCCCACGGGAGACATCGAGTTCAGTTACAATCCTCAAGATCGCAGCGTTCTGGACGCGGGCACCACGGTCATCGGCGGGGTGGGGGCGGGCCCCACGGTGGAGAAGGCCAAGCTCAACGGCGCCAATCCCCCTAAAGACGGCAAGTACGTCTTCGCCCCCGGCGAGCAAGGCTTTGTGGGCGCCCTGGCCTTCTCGAGCGTGGCCAAGACCATCAAGATCTTCGAAGGAGCTCTGGGCGAGCCCATCCGCTGGGCCTTCAACGGCACGCAGTTGCGCATCAACGCGGACGCGGGCCGCGACCTCAACGCCTTCTACAGTCGCCAGGGCAAGAGCCTGAACTTCTTCCACGAGACCGACCCGGTTACGCGCCAGGTGGTCTATTCGGGCGGATCGGGCGAAGTCGCCGCCCATGAGGCCGGACACGCCATCCTGGACGGCTTGCGTCCCGGCTACCTGGGAGCCTGGTCACCCGATCCGGGCGGCTTCCACGAGTCGTTCGGCGACGTGCTGGCCATGCTGGTCTGCCTGCAAGACGATCGCTGTCTGCAACGAGTCGTGGAGCAGACCGGCGGCGACCTGTCCATTCCTAACATGGCCTCCAACCTGGGTGAAGAGCTGGGCACGGCCATCAACAACACCACTGGCAAGAACGTGACCGGAGGCAACTACACCCGCACGGCCATCAACCGATTCGTCTGGCAAGACCCGAGCACGCTGCCCGAAAAGGGCGGTCCTGACCAGCTCGGAAGGGCCGTGCACAGCTACTCGCGACTCTGGACGGGGGCCTTCTACGACATCCTCAAGGGCATGGTCAACTCCAACCGCGAGCAGGGGATGGAGCCTTTCCAGGCCATCCGGGCGGCCTCCACCGAGGCCCTCAACCTTTACGGGGGCCTGATGAAGACGGCCCCGCGGGGTGACCACACCTATCGAGACATGGCCCGGGCGCTGGTGGCGGCCGACCGTCAATACAATAACGGCGCCCGTTCCGAGCTGATCACCCGGGTCTACACCGACCGCCGCATTCTGAACGGACGCGAGGATGCCGAGACTCCCTCTTTTGCGCTGGCCGATTCGCGCCTCTACCAGAGCGAGGAGGAGAGCACCCGTCCCCAGCGTGTCCTGCTCCAGGGTCCCGAGTTCCGCCAATTCGAGGGTGCCGTGGTGGACAACCTGGTGGACAAGAGCGCATCCCTGCTCCAGGAAGAAGAGAGTGCCGAGCGGGTGAAGGACAGCCTCAAGCACCTGATTGCGGCCGGGCGCATCCTCTACACCGACCCGGGCAAACCCGTGAGCGAGAAGGACCTCTTCGACCCCCATGGCCAGCCCTACACAGGAGTGGTGCGCTGGGAGAACGGCCAGATGGTGATCGAGCGGGTAAAAATTCTGTCCACTCGTTAACACCACTGAAATCCTTTCCAACCGGCCCCAGGGTAGTATGCAGACATCGAGGTTGAGCCCGGGAGCAACCGGCCACCCGAAGGCCTGCAAGGCTGAATCAAAGCAGGCCCGGGTGGACGCGGCGGGGAGGGTGGTAAGCCCCAGCTCCCAGAGGGGCCTTCCTGCCACAGACCCTCGGTCAAAAAGACCGAGGGTTTTTCATTTGCCGTGCGAAAGCCCCGACCGTGAGCCACGAAGCCGCCCAACGGGCGCATTACGAACAGATCGGTGCAGCCTATGAGGTGCACTACTCTGACCCCACCAGCCGCGAGTATCGCGACCGGTTCCTGCACGCGCCTCTCTTCGCCGGGCTCGACCTCAAGGGCATGCGAGCCCTGGACGCGATGAGCGGCAGCGGCTCGCTATCGGACTATCTCCAACGCAGTGGTGCCCGGGTCACGGGGCTGGACATCTCTCCCACCCAGATCGCCATGTATCAGGAGAAACTGCCCGACTGCCAGGCGGTGTGCGGCTCCATGCTCGAGAGCGGCCTGAGCGATGCCAGTTTTGACCTGATCGCCGTGGTCGGGGGCCTGCATCACCTGCACCCCAACGTGCTCGCGGCCATCGACGAGGTGTATCGGTTACTGCGTCCAGGGGGCTATTTCTGCTTCACAGAGCCCCACGCTGGCTCGCTGCCGGATGTCTTGCGCCAGCTCTGGTATCGCTTCGACCCTCTGTTCGAGGCCAACGAGGCTGCCATCGACGTCCAACTCCTCAAGAGGGCTAACCAGCACCGATTCACGTTCGAAATCGAGCGCTACATCGGCAACGTGGCCTACATCGTGGTGCTGAACTCCATGGTTCTGCGGCTTCCCATCGGTCTCAAGAAATACTATGCCGGCCCCGCCATGCAGCTCGAGTCGCTGCTGAACCGCATCCTGCCAAAACTGCTGGCGTGCTATACCATCTGCAGGTGGCGCAAGCTCTAACACTTTTCTAACAGTTCGCAAACTCAACTCACACGCGCCTGCCGCTAAGCTACCAGATGGCCGTGCTACGCCATTTTTAGGTTCCGTGATGAAGGTTTTTGCAGGCAGCCGCGCCGACGGGCAGCAGGACGATCATTACGGAAACGCTCAACAGTATGAGAAGACGAGGTGCCAGCGGACTTGAGTCAGGAAGAAGTCCAGCTCGAAGAACCCGAAGCCGTCGAGGAAGCCGATTCCAGCTCGGGAGTGGCCGAGTTGTCGGAGTTGCTGCGCACCCGTGACGCCGAGATCGTAGAGCTCAAGGAGCAGGTGCGACGGGTGGCAGCGGACTTTGAGAACTTCCGGCGGCGCCAGGAAGAAGAGCAGAAGCGCCGGCTGCAGCACCTCAAGGAAGAGCTCTTCCGCCAGCTGCTCACCATCCTGGACAGCTTCGAACGCGGTCTGGCGGCCGCCCAGGCAAATCCCTCCATCGAGAGCCTGACCCAGGGCATGGAGATGGTGACCCGCGAGTATCACAAGCTCCTGCAAAATCACGGCGTGGAGCCGATCCAGACCGAAGGCGTTCTGTTTGATCCCAACCTGCATGAGGCCATGATGCTCGAAGAGCGCGACGACGTGCCCGATCAGGCCATCGTGGCCGAATTGCAGCGAGGTTATCGCATGGCTGACCGTGTGCTGCGGCCAAGTCTGGTCAAGGTGGCCAGCAACAATCAACCCCAAGCGACAACGGAGGCTTGACCCAATGGCTAAAGTGGTAGGAATCGACCTGGGCACAACCAACTCGGTGGTGGCCATCATGGAGGGTGGTAAGCCCACCGTCATCGCCAACGCCGAGGGAAGCCGCACGACGCCCTCGGTGGTGGGATTCAGCAAGTCGGGCGAGCGCCTGGTGGGCGAGCTGGCCAAGCGACAGGCCGTCAGCAACCCCGACCGCACCATCCGGTCGATCAAACGCCATATGGGGACCGACTTCCGAGTCGAAATCGACGAGAAGAAATATTCGCCCGAGGAAATCTCGGCCATGATCTTGCAGAAGCTCAAGCACGACGCCGAGCAGTATCTGGGCGAGCAGGTCAAGCAGGCGGTCATCACGGTTCCCGCCTACTTCAATGACTCCCAGCGCCAGGCCACCAAGAATGCCGGCACCATCGCCGGTCTGGACGTGTTGCGCATCATCAACGAGCCCACCGCGGCCGCCCTGGCCTATGGCCTGGACAAGCAGGGCGAATCACTGACCGTGGTCGTTTTCGACCTTGGCGGCGGTACCTTCGACGTTTCCGTTCTGGAGATCTCAGAAGGTGTCTTCGAAGTGAAGGCCACCGCTGGAGATACCCACCTGGGCGGCGACGACTGGGACCACCGGGTCATGGAATATGTGGCCGAGCAGTTCCAGAAGGAGAACGGTATCGACCTGATGGCCGACAAGATGGCCTCCCAGCGCCTGCGCGACGCGGCCGAGAAGGCCAAAATCGAGCTCAGCCAGGTGTCCCAGACCAACATCAATTTGCCCTTCATCACCGCCGACGCCTCTGGGCCCAAGCACCTGGACGTGACCCTCAGCCGCTCCAAGTTCGAAGAGCTGACCCACGATCTGCTCGACCGCTGCGCCGCTCCCTGTAAGCGCGCCCTGGACGACGCTAAGATCGAGATCGCGGCCATCGATCGTG
>CAZWUN010000114.1:0-14012 GCA_964637145.1 uncultured Burkholderiales bacterium | reverse complement strand
CACCGGGAGCCTGGTGCAGCTGGTCCAGGTCGCTGGCCTTGACCAGGGTCACCACTTCCATGCTCTGGACCAGGTAGCCCTGGCCATAGGGCAGGGCCTGGAAGGGAAAATAGCTGAGAGTCCCGGTGGGCACGAAGGCGACCACCTTTTTTCCCTTCAGGTCTTCGGCTAGAGGGTCAAGGAAGTAGCTTGAGAGAGCCTTGAGGCAGGCGGTCAGAGTGGGGTCGTCCTCCAGCTTGAAGGGCGTTTTGCCATCGGCGCTGCGCGAGAAGGCGCTCACCTGCTGGCGGAACTGGGAGATCAGGCTGGTCAATTCTTCGCTCTTGACATCCACTCGCCGCACCTTGAGGGCGTCGCGGGTGGCCACAAACAGATAGAGATGGCTCTCGGATGGGAACAGCTGCACGAGGATGGTGCCTTCGGGGAGCGACTTTTGTACCTTCGAGAAAGTTTTGGGTCGGACCTGGAGGCGACCGTAAGCTTGATCCTGGTCCTGGATCTCCTGGAGCACGCGGTAGTAGTCTTGCTTGGTTTCGGCCAGGTGCGAAACGCTCGAGCTGGAGTAATTGAGGCTGGCGGCCTCCGTGGCCTGGAAATGGGTCTGGGCTTCAGTGGCCCGCAGCACCAGGGCCTCGGTTTCCCTGGAGCGCGGGGTCAGATCTTGCATGCCGAACTGTGAGGCCGAGTTGAGCTGGCGATAGCGGTCGAGCGTGTCGGCCGCCTCCTCACCCCGTCCCGACTCGAGCTGCAAGCGGGTCAAGAGCTCGTAGAGGTCGCGGGCGTCGCTGCGCAGGCGCTGGGCTGTTTCGGGCCCTCCCCCCACCTCGACGATATAGGACTCCACCAGTCCTACCGCTTTTTCGAGTGTGGCGATGGCTTCAGGAGTACGCTTCTGGTCGGCCAGCAGCTTCCCCTTGAGGGTCAGAGCGCGCACCAGCCCGGGGCGATAACCGATGTTCTCCAGGGTGGGCAGCATGTTCTGGAGCAAGCTTTGAGCCTGGCCCAGCCAGCCCTGGGGACGGGTGGTGGTCAAAGCTGCCAGGCGGTCGAAGTCCAGCTCGAGCTTGAGGGCCCGATTCTCGGAAAGCTCCATGGCTTGAGAAGCTATGGCCATCTGGCGCTGGCTCTCGGCCAAATGCTCGGGGTCGGTCTGGCCATCTTCGAGTTCGTGCACGAGCTGGCGCGCGATCAGCTGGTGAACGCGACCCTTCATGAAGGCCAGGTCGCCCTTGAGGAAGGTGAATTCAGAGAGCAGGGGCAGGTTCTTCTTCAGGCCGGTCTCCAGCGTGCTCAGCTCGTCGTACATCCCGTCGATCTGCCCGGCCAACAGGGAATACTGCTTGCGCAATTCGGGTCCGGCCTCGGGGCTGGCTCGGCAGAGAAGCTCCAGGCCGTTCAGGCCCGACTCCATGACAGCCACCGCGCCCTGCAGGTGCAGCTCGCGAAGGAACTCCACCGGCGGTTTGTCCGGTTGATCATACAGGAACGTCTTCTGCAACTGGCCCAGGTCGGGCTCGAACCAGGAGATGGCACTCTCCACCCCGTTGAGGGCCAGGGCATACTCCCACCAGAAAATGACCGCCTCGGGCAACAGGCGCGCCTCGATGAGGGAGTTGCGCAAGAAATCCTGGTCGACGACCAGCCCCCGCATGCTGCTCCAGGCCTGCTCGTGGGCGGCGTTCAGCTCGGCGCTCGAAGGGAGCTTGAGTCGGAAACGTCGTTCGGCGTCCATGGTCTCGATCAAGAAGAGAGTCAGTCGGCCGGTGGCGGTGGTGTTGGCCCGAGCCAGCTCCAGGGCTCGGGGCAGGTGCTCTTGCAGGACCCTGGGGCGGCCCGAGGTGCGCGCGGCTTGCAGCAAGATCAGGGTCAAACTCAGCTCGCGGTCGGCTCGACCGGCTTTGCGGGCTCGCTGGATGGCCCTCGGGGCGTCGGTCAGAACCTTGTCGAATCGCCCCCGCCCCAGCGCCTCGATCAGGGGGGCCAGAGCCAGCTCGCCGCGCAGAAGATCCCACCCTTCGGGCACGCCGGTGCGGGCCAAACGCTTCTCGTTGACGGCGATCAGCTCCTCGGCGGCCTGAAAGCTACCCAATCTCAGGCTGATGAAGGCCAGAGATGTGAGCATCTCGCTCACTTCCAGGGGCGAGTGCTTGGCCTCCATCTCATCCCAGCTTGCCTGGGCCCCGGCGGGCGCTAGCAGGGCGATTGTCAGAGACAGGTAGAGAAAGACCTTGCGCATGGGGCTGCATTCGCAAGCCCGGGGCCGGTCTCCCCTCGGAGTCATGGAGACACTCACGCAACGGTTGGGCCCCCTCTCTCAGGAAGATGGCGCCATGTGGCTTAGCGGGTTCGCCGAAGGTTGGCCAACGCAGCGGTATAGAGACAGGCCAGCGATACCAGGAGGGCCCCACCCCAGAACGAGACCGGCAGCAGGTAGGCGGCGTTGGACCCGTCCGTGACGATCAGGTAGACCCACTCGTCCAGCGCCAGTGACAATCCGCATCCGAAGGTCAGGCAGGCCAGGTCCGTGGCCCGGGAGCGGTGGCTCCAGAGGATCAGAGGCACCCCCCCGCCCACGACCAGCAGCAGTCCGGTGTAGAGGTGGTGGATGTTGTAACCGGCCAGGTTGAAGTCGGCATCGGGTGAGAGCCACATCATCACACGGATGATGGCGAAGGTGGAGAGCATGCTGGCCACCAACAGTCTGGCTCGGTGAGGGGCTTGAGTTCCCCCGGCAGCAGAATCCATCGGAGCCGAGTTCGAGGGCCAGCGGGCGCGGGCCTCTCAGGTCCCCAGGGGGGCCCAGCGCAGCAATTCGTTCTTGACCGGGTCGAGCGAGGCCGTCTTCTGCACGTGGGCGTCCATGCCGGCGGCCAGGCATTCGTCGCGATTGCACAGGCAGGTGTAACCGATGATGGGCGTTCTTCGAGAGCCGTTCTCGAAAGCACGAATGAGCAGAGTCGCCTCCAGGCCGTCCATGATGGGCATCTGGCAATCCATCAGGACGGCATCATAGCGCGACACCTGAAAGGCCTCCACGGCTTCCCGGCCGTTGCTGGCGGTGACCACCGCATAGCCCAGGGCGCTCAGGGCGCTCTGAAGCATTCGCCGGTTCATCGGTTGATCGTCCACCAGCAGAATGCAGGGAGGGGGCCCCTGGTTGTCCATCTCGGCTCCTTTCCAAAGCAGCCCCCGTACGCCCCTTATGGTAGCAAAAATCGGCCGGCGGGTAAATCATTCTTGCGGTCACCGGTATGAATCTACCGGTGCCGAAAGCCTTCTCGCTGACCTTCAACCCGATGGGCCCCTGGCGGCGTTTGTGCTCCGAGCGGGCCAGCTCGGGCGACCAGGCCTGCTTCTGCACCAGCTCTTCGAGTTGAGGAGCCAGGCTGGGGTAATCAAAGGGGTCGACCTGGCCTTCGCGCAGCTCGGCGCTGGGGGGTCGGGAGAGAATGAACTCGGGGATCTGGGGGTAGAGCCGGGCCAGTTGATAGACCTGAGGCTTGGTCAGGTCGTTGAGGGGGCCCAGAGTGCCGCACAGGTCTCCGTACAGAGTGCCGTAACCGAGGGTGAGCTCGGTCTTGTTGCTGGTGTTGAGCAGCAACCCGGAGCCCTGGTTGACCCGGGCCATCAAGGCCACCATGCGCAGGCGGGCCTGCAGGTTCTCGGCCGAGGTCCCGGTCACTTCGAGCAGCTGCCTTGCCGGCTCGTAGAGGGGCTCCAGAGGAACCACTTCGAACTCGATTCCCAGCTGCGCGGCAAGCTCGGCCGCGCTCTCGGTGGAACGAGGGTCGGTGTGGCGCGAGGGGAGGGCCAGGGCTCGGACCCGACCTGGCCCCAGTGCCTCGGCTGCCAGGCAAGCGACCAGCGCCGAATCGATGCCTCCGGAGAGACCCAGGACGGCCTGTCGCACCCCGTTCTTGGCAAAGAACCCTTGGATGCCCAGCACCAGGGCGCGCCGCAGCTCTTCAATGGGGCTCAGCGCCTGGAAGGGAGCCACGGGGAAGTCGACATCCTCCTCGAAGCGTGCCAGGGCGCCCAGCAGGTTGCCGGCTCGGTCCAGGGCAAAGCTTCCGCCGTCGAAGATCAGCTCATCCTGGGCGCCTACCGCGTTGCAGTAGTAGACACTCTTGCCCGTCCGGCGAGCCGCATCCAGGCGCCGGGGGAGGATGTCCTGTCGATAGGGCGAGGCGTTGATTGCGATCACCAGCTTGGAGTCGGTGGTGGGTAACTCGCCCCAGAGGTCCTCGCAGATGCGCAGCTCGAAGGGCGGAAGCCCGGGCAGGCTCAGAACCTCAGCCCGCTGGCCGGGCACGAACCAGCGACTTTCGTGGAAGACATCCTGGCCGGGCAGGAGGCGCTTGGCCTGCACCGCGACCTGCCCCCCCTGATGCAGTACCACGGCGGCGTTGTAGAGGCCTTGCTCGCAGCGCATGGGCGTCCCCACCACCAGCGGCGGGCCCTCACTGGTGGCCTCTTTCAGCAGCTCCAGGGTGCGCTCGACGGCGGGCAGAAAGTCGGGCTCGAAGAGCAAGTCGCGCGGGGGGTAGCCGGTCAGCACCAGCTCAGGATAGATCACCAGGTCGGCCTGGAGGCGCTCGGCCCGGCGGTGGGCCGCCAGGATGCGCTCCAGGTTGCCAGCCAGGTCGCCGATGCGGCTGTCGATTTGCGCCAGGCAGATGTTCATGCCGCCAGCACCTCTCCGCTCACGGCCTGCAGGAGGTTCAGGGCCGAGAGCACCGTGTGGCCGCGCAGACAGACTTCGTCTCCCAGCATGAAGGTGCGATAGCCCAGTAGCAGGAGGTGCGCCGCGTCCCCCAGGTCGGCCGCCTCCGGGACCTCGCAGCGAGCCAGTGAGCCGAACAGCCGGCTGGCCACGATGGCCCGCGGGTCGGCCTGCAGTACCTGGCGCAGGGCTCCCAGCACCCGATGGGGACGAACCACCTCCACGTAGAGATCGCCTCGAGCGGCCATCAATCGCCCGTGCCTCGCGCCGTGGCGGCGTGCGAACTCAAGTCCGCGCTGGGATTCGATCTTGCACACCACCTCGGCTCCGGGCAGGTGACGGCGCACCTCGGCCACATCCTCAGGTCGCTCGGTGAAGCTCAGCATGATCTGACTCATTCCCAGCTCGCGCATCGCTTCGAGGTATGCCCGATCGGTATCGGTCAAAGTTCCCTCCACGGTCAGGTCGGGGGCTACCAGGTTGACCGACTCACCCGGCCCGATCAGTCGGCGAGGGCCATCCTCGAGGATCAGACGGTCGCCCTCGGCAGCCACCACCCGGGCCATCTCCCGCCCATCCGAGAAGAAGGCCGTGGCCGGAGCGGTGAACTGCACCCGGTGGCTGACCCGAACCTCGGTGAAGGGGGGGATGGCCGCGCCCACCACCCGGAGCTGTCGGGCCTTGAGATCCACCCAGATCGGCTTGCCGCAATTTGCCAGCCGCCGCAGGACGGGCCGCAGGTCGCCCTGGACAGGCATCACGGTGTTGAGCCGCAGACCCTGAACCAGGGGGTGGGCGGCCACCTCCTCGAGGAAGGTGGCGTAGGGAGGAACCGTCACGATGGCGCCGATCATGCTCACCCCGCCCGGCGCGTCGTGCGACCCCGGCGACGGGTGAGGGCCGCCTCCAGGCCGCGATCGACCCGCGCCACGGTGCCGCTCGACTGGCGGGCCGCCAGGTTGGCCTGGAAGTCGGCGTAGCATCCCCAGTGACGAGCCATCAGGCCCATCGCATAGTCCACCGCGCGCTTCTCATCGTCGATGTGGAGAATGTGCTGCTCTCCCACGGCCTGACTCCACTGTTGGTCCACATGGTCGCCCGGGCGGCCGGGTCGGCGCAGGAACCAGGCGTTGTAGCGGGTGGCCAGGGCTCTCCACTCGGCCAGCGCATCGCTGTCCTGGGCGGGACGGTCGCCGATCACGTCGCGAACTTGAGCCTTCTTGACCTTGGGATGCATGGGCGCGTCCCCGAACACGATCAAGAAGGGTTTCTCCTCGGTGGGGGCCAGGGTAACGTGGTGGTTGACCCACCAGGCGAAGAGCTCGTAGCTTTCCGGCTCGTCGCCCCCTCCGCCTTCGCCGTAGATGGCCTTGAGCTGGCTTTCCAGATTGAAGCCCCGCGAGAAACTGGTCACCTGGAGGGGCCAGCGGTCGCAGTGAGCGTCACCGATGGCCGCAAAGCAGATCTCGAGATCGGGGCGATATTGCGAGAGGGTGTTGTAGAGCAACGGCAGGCGGTCGAAGATTTCGGCCGGCCAGTGGGCCATCGAGCCGGTCACGTCAACGGCCACGATCAAGGGATTCTTGGAATTTGATTGCAGGCTCTTGGCCGGGCTGGTCAGAGCCTCATCGGGACGGTGGACTCCGTAGGTCCGGGGGCCGGCGGCCGCGGCTTCCCGTGCTTCGCGGGCGCGGGCTCCGGAGCGGGCCGAGTCGAAGCGGTAGGCCCCGGGTCGGGCCCAATCTTCCATCGAGTCATCCCAGCTGTACATCTATCGGGTGTCTCCTTTACACTTTATGGATATACTCTACAGGAGCATAAGATGTCCTGTCAAGTGTTAGGAGGACAATATCTTCTTGGGGTGCAAAGCGGGGACCCATGCGATTCGGGCTCCAAGCTTCCCGGGTGAGCACTCTCCAGGAGCTGCGCTCGACCCTGTCGTGGGCCGAGCAGTCCGGTTTCGAGGCCGTCTACTGGCCTGATCATTTCATGGGAACGCCGCTGGCGGTCGGCCCCACCCTGGCCACCGCAGCCCAGCTCTCCAGTCGTCTTCGTCTGGGCAGTCTGGTCTACGCCAATGATTTTCGCCATCCGCTTTTGTTGGCTCGCGATCTGGCCACTCTGCAGCTTCTCTCGGGGGGGCGCATGGTGTGCGGCCTGGGGACAGGCTGGAACGAGGAGGATTATCGGGCCTCGGGCCTGGCCCTGGACCCTCCCCACCTGCGCTTGAGTCGGCTGGAGGAGTCGGTGACCATCCTCAAACGGGCCTGGTCGGGCCAGAGCTTCAGCTTCTCAGGGGAGCACTACCAGGTCAGCGAATTCACCTGCTCTCCCAGTGTGGCGCCGCCGGTTTTGATGCTGGGCGGGGGCGGACGCCGCTTGCTCTCGCTGGCTGCGCGTCAGGCGGATGGGATCAACTTCAATGCCCGTCTGGGACCCAGGTTCGACCTCTACACCGACGAGCGTCTGGCCGAACAGGTGGAGTGGGTGCGCGAGGAGGCCGGTGAGCGCTTCCACCAGCTGAGGTTGAGCCTGCCAGTTTACTACGCTGCGGTCGGGCCTGACACGCAAGCAGCCCAGGAGGTGGCTGCCCTGGGCCGAGGCTTCACACCCGAGCAGGCGGCCCGCAGCCCGCTCTTTCTCTTTGGAAGCCTGGCACAGGTGCGCGAGCGGTTGGCCGAGCTAGCCCAGCGCTTTGGCATCGGACAGGTGATCTTCAGCCAGTATGGTTGTGATCTCGAGAGCCTGACATCGGTCGTCTCAGGCTAAAGAACGCTCAACTTCTTACTCGAGGTCGTCCAGGTCAAAGCTGGCTTCTTCTCCAACGTCCAGGCCGAAATCCGCCAGCACTTCCTGGTAAAGCTCCTCAAACAAACGGTCGTGGGGCCCGGCTGCTTCGTCGGGATGGATCAGGGCGGTCAGGCCGTCAAGGTAGGCCAGCGCCTCGGGATATTCGTCCCGGTGCGAGCGCGACCATTCGGAGTAGCCAGGTAGGTCCAGCAGGCGCATCTCGCGCGATTCGGCCACGCGCCGCTCGAAGTCGTTCATGGGCCGTCCCTTCGGGTTGCTTGCGAGGACTCCCTCGCAGGTCTGCGAACCTGGCCCCGATGACCGTGTTGCGCGTTGGCCCTGGCGCGGGCGGCGCTGTCGGACCGACCGGGCGTGTCGCCCGAGGGACTCGGACTGATCACCGGCAAGCGTTAGGCAGCGGGAGCCAACAGGGTTTTCGGCGAAACAATTCAGCAAGTTTCTGCGTCTAAGGATCGGTAAGTCCAGGAAAGAAGGGTGAAGTACGACTTGATAGCTACCACCACAATCCCCTCGCGGCTCCGCTCAGCCATGGTCCTCGTGTTGCTGCTGGCCAGCCTGATGCCGGCCCTGGCGGCCGGCCCCTCCGACAAGGCCAAAGCCGGCGCCTCCATGGTTACCGAGTTGATGGGCCTGGTCCAGCGCGAATTCATCTACGAGACGACCGCTCCCAAGCTCGTCAACAGCACCATTGACGGCCTCAAAGCGGCCCTGACCGAGAAGAAGATCGACAACGCCGACCTCAAGCACGTGGAGGCCAACCTCTCGACCGAAGAGGCGTACACGGCCTTCACCAACCAGTTTGTGCAGATGGCTGCCCTCCACCCCGAGTTGATGAAGGATCAGTGGCTCACCTACACGGCTACCGTTTCCATGCTGAAGGTGCTCGACGATCCTTACACGGTCTTCCTCAGCCCTTCTGAGTATCAGAAGCTGAAAGAGCAGATGAGCGGGGGAAACTTCGGGGGTCTGGGGATCTACATCGAGTTGGACGAGAAGAACGAGAAATGGCTGACCGTGGTCGAGCCCATCGAGGACACTCCCGCGTCCCGGGCCGGCCTCAAGCCGCGTGACGTCATCGTCAAGATCGACGGCAAGTCCACCAAGGGCTTCACGGTCGATCAGGCTCAGTCCCACTTGCGCGGCAAGCCGGGGTCGGAGGTTACCCTGACCATCCGACGCAAAAACGCGGGCGACCCGTTCGATGTCAAGCTGAAGCGTGAGATCATCCAGGTGGCCACCGTGCGCGGAAATCTGGTTGAGGAGAAGGGTCACAAGATCGGTTACGTCAAGCTGCGCCTGTTTGGCGAGAAGACCAACCAGGAGCTCGAGGCGACCATGCGTGAGCTGGAAGCCCAGGGGGCCGAGGCCTTCGTGCTCGATATCCGCAACAACGGCGGCGGTTACATCGGCACGGCAGTGGATGTGTGCTCAAAGTTCCTGCCCACCGGCAGCCGGGTGGTCACCGTCAACGAGCGCGCTGCCGGCGAGACTCGCTACGACTCGCGTCCTAACATGCGCAGCACGGTGCCTCTGGTCATCCTGGTCAACGAGTATTCGGCCAGCGCCTCGGAGATCACGGCCGGCGCAATCCAGGATCTTCAGGCCGGCAAGCTGGTTGGAATGAAGACCTTCGGCAAGGGCAGCGTCCAGAAGATCTACCCTCTGCCGGACGGCTCGGCCATCAAGGTGACGACCGCCCATTACCTCACCCCCGCTGGCAAGGACCTGCACAAGAAGGGCGTCGAGCCCGACGTCAAGGTCGAGATGCAGGGAGACAAGATTGGCACGCCTGAGGACGTGCAGTTCAAGAAAGCCGTCGAGATCGCGCTCGCAGAGCTACCCGAGACCGCTTCCACAAGTGGAAAGGTCTTCCCAGACGCCATCCGAGTCTCCAGCGTCGCCGAGCAGATGCACTATCTCGAGTCCTACCAGATTCTCGACCGCAAGGTTCGCAACCAGGACGGCTTCCTGCTCGAGGAAGTGCGCGTGAAAGATCCGTCTGGTGCCGAGAAGACCATCCTGTTCGACATTTCCACCATGCTGGGCCAGTAGCCCATGCGTCCTTATCGGGCCGGCTGGGTAGCGCTGATCCTGATCCTGGCTGTGGGTGGGTCGGCCTGGCTTTTCCAGGCCGCCTACTACCGGCTCCACCCGGCCACGCCGGGGCCTCAGGGTCACGTAGCCCAGCTGCTCGAAGCCCTGGAGGGCGAATACGTCAAGCCCCTGACCCCGCTGGCCCTGCTCAAGGGTGGGGTCAAGGGGATGCGAACCGCCCTGGAAGATGAGAAAGTCTCTCTCAAGGACTTCCCGGCGTTGGTCGGGACCCGCCGCGAAGAGCTATTGAAGAGCTTTGATGGCATCTTCGAGGAGTGCATGCTGCGCTCGCAGGGTAAATTGAGTCGGGAAGAACTGACCTATGCCGCCCTGCGGGGCATGATCGAAAGCCTGGACGATCCATACTGCGACGTGATGACTCCCAAGGAGAACGCCGAGTTTGAGTCCGAGATGGCTGGCGGCAACTTCGGGGGCATCGGCATCTACATCGAGGCCGATCCCCGTCACGACAACCGGCTCACCGTCACCGAGCCGATCGAGGGGAGCCCGGCCGAGAAGGCGGGCTTCCGCCCCGGCGACCTGATCGTCAAGATTGGCGACCGCTCCACCAAGAGTATGAGCGTAGAGGACGCCGCCAACCTGATCCGGGGGCCGAAGGGCACCGAAGTCGTCGTCACGGTGCAGCGTCCAGGAGGCAAGCCGCAGACCCATCGGCTCAAGCGGGCCACCATCCACGTCAGCAGTGTCAACTCCAAGATGCTGGCCAAGGACATCGGCTACCTGCGCCTTCGCATGTTTGGCGACGAGACCGACCAGGAGTTTGCCCAGGAGCTGGACGAGCTGCGCGAGAAAGGCGCCAAAGCGCTGATCTTGGACCTTCGCAATAATGGCGGCGGTTACGTGACCGCCGCCGAATCGGTCTGCTCGCACTTCCTCGACAAAGGGGAGCTGATCGTCAGCGTGGTCAACAGCCGGACCTCGCGCAACGAGAGCTACACCTCTAACGGTCGCGACCTGGAGCCTCTGCCGATGGTGGTGCTGATCAACCGCTTCTCGGCCTCGGCCTCGGAGATCACGGCAGGCTGTCTGCAAGACCACCACGTGGCGACCCTGATGGGCGAGACCAGCTACGGCAAGGCCAGCGTGCAGAAGTTGCTGGAGCTTGAGGATGGGGGCGCGGTCAAGTTCACCGTGGCCCACTATCTCACGCCCGAGGGGCGCGACATCCACCACAAAGGCATCGCGCCCGATATCAAGCTGGAAGATACCGAAATCGCTCCGGGGGAGGACGATCCCATGCTGCGGGCCGCAACCCGTCAGCTGGAAAAACGCCTGGTCAAGCTATGAGCCCCCTGGAGGTCTCCCTGCGCAGTCTCCCGGACAGGCCCGGGGTCTACCTGATGCGCGACAAGCAGCAGCGCGTGCTCTACGTGGGCAAGGCCAGCTCGCTCAAGAGTCGGGTCCGCTCCTACTTCCAGCCAGGTCAGGACCTGACCCCTCGCATTCGGGCCATGGTGCGGCGGGTGGCCGGCCTGGAGACCTTCGTGGTGGCCAGTCCCATGGAAGCGCTGGTGCTCGAGTGCAATCTGATCAAGCAGCACCGCCCCTACTTCAACGTCAAGTACCGTGATGACAAGCGCTATCCGCTGCTGGAGGTGACCACCTCCGAAGTCTACCCCCGCCTCAAGCTCGTGCGCACTCGGCGCAACAACAAGAACCGCTACTTCGGGCCCTTTCCGGATGCCGGGGCGCTGCGGCGCACGATGAAGATCTTGCAGAACGTCTTCCGCATTCGCACCTGCAAGATTCCCATGACGAGGGAGATCGAGCGGCCCTGCCTGGATTACCATATCGAGCTCTGCACGGCGCCCTGCACCCGCTTCGTAACGGTCGAGGAGTATGGCCGGCAGGTGGAGCTGGCCCTGGAGTTTCTCGAGGGGCACACCGATCGGTTGGTGGGCACGCTGCGCCAGGAGATGGCCGAGCAGGCCCGGGCTCTACAGTTCGAGCAGGCAGCCCGGCTGCGCAACATGCTGGCCGACCTGGAGCGAGTCAGCGAAAAGCAGCGGGTGGTTCTCTCCGAGCCTGAGGACGAGGACTACCTGGCCCTGGTGGCCCATCGCTCCGAGGTGGGAGTGCAGATTATGCAGGTACGCGAGGGCAAGCTGGTTGGTCAGCATCACGTGATGCTCGAAACCCATGGCGAGCAGGACGAGTCGGCCCAGATGGCGGCCGTGATCAAGCAATACTACCAGGTGGCGGGCTCTCTACCGCGCCGCATTCTCACCAGCCATCTCCCCGATGAGCCCGAGCTCCTGGCTGAATGGCTCAGCCAATTGCGCGGTCGTCCGGTCGAGCTGCGCGTGCCCCAGCGAGGGGACAAGAAGCGATTGATGGAGCTTTGCAGCGAGAATGGCCGCCAGGCCGTGTTGCGCGAGGCGCTCACGCCCTCGCGCTTCGAGCGCCGCCGCCAGGGCTTGGAGGAGCTGCGCGAGGCGCTGGCCCTGGAGGAGGTGCCCTGGCGCATCGAGTGCGTGGACATTTCCAACATGCAGGGCAAGCAGGCGGTCGGCTCTCTGGTCGCTTTCGAGCACGGGGTGCCGCGTCGCGATCGCTATCGCCGCTTCAAGATCAAGACCAAGGACACGCCTGACGACTTCTGGATGATGGGCGAAGTGCTCACCCGCCGCTTCAACGCTTTCCTGGCCGGCGACCCCAAGTTCGGCGAGCTACCGGACCTGTTGGTCGTGGACGGGGGAAAGGGCCAGCTGGGAGTTGCCCGGGCCGTGCTGGAGCAGTTGGAGCTGCTGGGAACGGTGCAACTTTGTGCCCTGGCCAAGGAGAACGAGTGGCTCTTCGTGCCCGGCCAGAGCGACCCCATCGTGCTGGCCCGGGGCACCGATGGCCTGGCCGTGGTCACCCACCTGCGCGACGAGGCCCATCGCTTCGCCATCACCTACCACCGCAAGCTGCGCGGCCAGGCCTTCACGCGCAGCAGTTTGGAAAGCGCTCCGGGTATCGGCAAGGAGCGCCGGGAAGCTTTGTTGCGCTATTTTGGCTCGCTCAAGAAGCTGCAAGAGGCCCCCGTGGAGGAGCTGGCCCGGGTGAGCGGGATCGGCGAGCGTCTTGCGGCCACGTTGTATGCCCACCTGCATCCTGAAGAGGAGGCTGTGAGCGCAGGCTCCTGAGCGCTCGAGAGAGAACCAGTTCCCATGGCCGAGGCGGATTTCGTAATTATTACCGGGCTTTCAGGTGCGGGCAAGAGCCTGACCATGAAGTGCTTTGAAGACCTTGGTTTTTTTTGCGTGGACAATTTGCCGCCCGCTCTGATCCCCAAGTTCGCCCAGCTCTGCGCCGCCTCCAGCGTGAACCAGATGGCCCTGGTGATCGACGTGCGCGGCCGGCGCTTCTTCCCGGAGCTGCGTCGCTCGCTGGAGGAGCTTACCTCGCTGGGCTTCGCCCCCCGTATCCTGTTTCTGGAGGCCGATGATCGGGTCCTGGTGCGGCGTTACTCGGAGAGCCGCCGGCGCCACCCGCTGGCTCCCGGTGGGGGCATCCTCGAGGGTATCAAGAAGGAGCGCGAGGCCCTGGCTGAGCTGCGCGACATGGCCCAGAACATCCTCAATACTTCCAAGCTTTCCCCTAACCAGCTGATGCGGGCCAGCCGCAAGTTCGTGGACAGCCGCGAGGCCAGCATGCGGATCGCCGTGCATGTGCAGAGCTTTGGTTTCAAGTATGGCCTGCCTCTGGACGCCGACATGGTACTGGACGTGCGCTTTTTACCCAATCCCTTCTATGTGCCCGACCTTTCACCCATGTCGGGGCTGGACGAGCCGGTGCGCGACTATGTGATCAAGCGGCCCGAGGCCCAGGACTTCCTGGACAAGGCGCAGGCCCTGCTGGAGTCGGTGCTGCCATCCTTCCTCGAGGAAGGCAAGCAAAACCTGACCGTGGCGGTCGGCTGCACCGGCGGTCGACACCGATCCACCGCCATGTCCGAGCAACTGGGTGAGCGCCTGCGTCGCTCGGGGTATAGCGTCAACGTACAACACCGTGACGTGGCCCAGGCAGAGCATCTGGCGGCCCGATGAAGAACGTCTTCATGTGGCTCGTGCCCGGCCTGCGCGTCAAGCGCTGGCTCCTGGTCTGCTGGCTGGGCCTCCTGCTCTTTACGGCCGGCTCCATTTTGCTGGTGGAGGTGCTCTTCGGCAGCCTGAGCCAGCTCTGGCAAATCCTCACCCCCCTGCAGGCGGGCCTGCTTGCTCTCCTGGCGATGGGGGGAGGCATCGGGATCATCCTGCAGGGAATGCGAGGCTGGTCCCAGGTCATCTATCAACTGGGCGGCCCCAAGGACCGGCGCCAGATGGTGGAGGTGCTCTACGAGCGCCACCAGCTCCAGCGAGGGCTGAAGATCGTGGCTATC
>CAZWUN010000113.1:0-14037 GCA_964637145.1 uncultured Burkholderiales bacterium | reverse complement strand
CTGCCGCCCTACATGCTGGGGGGCATCTTCCAGGTCATCCAATCCTCGGGCTCGGAGCTTCCGCTGATCAGCAAGGTGGTGCTGGGAACTGCCATGTGGATGCGCACGCCGTCGTTCTACCTGGTGCTGGCGGCCGTGCTGGTGGGGGGCTTCTTCCTGGTCCGGAAAATCTGGACCAAACCAGAGTGGCGCCTGGCCCTCCAGCGCTGGGCTCTGGAATCCCCCGGCCTGGGCAAGCTGGTGCGGGCGCTGGGCTTGAGCCGCTTTGCCCGGGCCTGGAGCATTCAGGTCGCGGTGGGGGTTGCTCCGGTGGCCGCCCTGCAGCTGGCCGCCGAGTCCACCATGGACCCCTGTCTGGAAGAGGACATCTCCCACAGCGTCACGGCCCTGCGCGACGGTTGCTCGATGCAGGCCAGCCTGGACGCGAGCGGCTATTTTCCCTCGCTCTTCCTGCAGATGGTAGCCGTGGGCGAGGAATCCGGTGGCCTCGAGGCCATGGTGAGCCGGGTGGCCGCCATCTACGAGGGCCAGCTCGACCACACGCTGGAGACTCTGACCGCTCTGCTCGAGCCCCTGGTGATGCTGGTGATGGGAGCCATCGTGGGCGTCATCGTGGTGGCCACCATGCTGCCGATGATGCAGGTTTTGAACTCGTTCAGCTAGCGACGTTGGTGTTGTAGCTCTTGGGCTTCTCCTGCGGGGTGATTGCCGAATCGAGAGCGCTCTCGGTGCGATCCTGAGCGGCTTTTTGGAGTGCTTCCAGGCATTCCTCCAGATTGGGATAGCGCTCGGAGGGGTCCTTGGCCAGCATCCGCAACACCACTTCGTCGATCGAGGCCGGGATTTCAGGGCGCCACTCGCGCATGGACACGACCTTCTCGCTCAGGTGGCTGAAGAGCAAGGCCACCGAGTCCTCGTTGGCAAAGGGACGCCGACCGGTCAGGATCTCGTAGAAAGTGATCCCCAGCGAATACTGATCCGAGCTCTTGTTCATGCCCCCGCCCGTGATCTGCTCGGGGGAGACGTAAGCTGGCGTGCCCAGCACCGAGCCCGACTGGGTGATCTGGGTGTTGACCGCCTGGTCGCGGGCCAGGCCGAAGTCCATGATCTTGATGCGCCCGTCTTTGGTGACCATGATGTTGTCGGGCTTGATGTCGCGGTGGACGACACCTTCCTTGTGGGCGTGGGCCAGACCGCGCAGCATCTGCTCGAAGTAGTGCAGGGCCTCGCCGATGGGGAAGTTGGGACGAACGTAATCTCGCAGTGGGACCCCCTCGACCAGCTCCATCGCGAGGTAGAGGTGGCCGTCCTTGTCTCCGAAGTCCACCACCCTCACGATGGCCGGGTCGCTCAGCTTGCGGCTGACCTGGATCTCCCGCTGGAAGCGCTTGCGGAACTCGTCGTTCTCGGAAAGGTCCAGGTTCATCAGCTTGATGGCCACGGCGGGGGCTTCGTCGCCGAGCAGCAGGTCGTCATCGCTGATCGCTTTGTAAACCACGGCCATGCCACCGGCGCCCAGCTTGCTCATGACGCGCCAGTTGCCCAACAGCGTGCCGATCCACTTGTCTTCCCTGTTCAGGGCCATCTTCTCCAGGTCGGCCAGGCGAGCCTCGCGGGCGCGCAAGTAACGCATGACCTTGCGCCGTCTGAGCTCATAGACGGTGGCTCCCCCCAGCGCGGCCAGCAGCAGGGGGATGCCGATGGCCAGTTGGATGGGGTGGAGCTTTGCATACCAATAGTAGGGCGCCCACCAGGACTTTGGAGCGAGCAGATGGTCGCCTTCGGCCGGAAACCTGCCGGTGGTCAATACGCCCGTAGCTGGCATGGAGCTTGAGCTGCGGTAATGTTCCACGAAGATCCTGGGTTTGCCATTTTCGGTCGTCTCTGTGCGAAACTCGATCACAGGGTCTTTGAATGACGATGTTTCTGGATGCCAGAAATTGGAGTCTCGAAGAATGATGCGTTGGCCGGATAATCCGATGACCTTTCCTTCAGCTTTGGGGCTCGAAACGTTGCTCAGGTAGACGGCCGCCCCCGGGGGGTAGGTTCGAAAATCCAGGCTCATCTCGAGGTCGGGTTTCAGCTCCACCTGCGGCCCTTCCTCGGCTGGAGGCCAGACCCCCTGGCGAAGGCTGTCCCACTGCCTGCGCGCCAGTGACTGTGCCATCCCGCCCTGCGCGAAACTCGGATCGTGCACATAGACCCACTGATCGAGATAGCCGTCAGCCCGAAAGATCAGTGTGTAGTTTGGCTGGCCCCGGAGGCGGTCGAGGTCGAGCTCGACAGGCTGATCGCCGCTGGTTCCCAGATACTGAGGCTGGCTCTCGGGAGCGACCCGCAAGAAGACCTTCACATTCTTGGGGGAGGTCTTGAAATGCACTTTGACCGTCTCGCCCATGACCGGGCCGGCCAGCAGCAACAGCAAAACGATCAGGATTCTCAACTGTCGTTCCGCACGGTTACCGCCCGACGAAGCTCGAGAGTCTCCAACTTCTGAGAATGGGGGACCGTTTGCTGCAAAGTCAGCCGGATCTCGATCAGGGAGCGGCCCGGGTTGGTCACGGTGAATGCTTCCACGTCGCTGGCCAGAGTCATTTCGGTTCCGTTCGACTGGTTGGCGATCTGGAGCAGATCGGCGGGAGAGATGCGCAGCGGACGACTGGAGTTGAAGGGCAGGCCCAGGGCTGGAGGATCAGGTGGGTAGGTCTCGCGCGTCAACCTGCGTTGAGATGGATAGTAGAAGTAGCAGACAGCCCCCGTCTCCCAGACCTGCGAGGCATCCGAGCTCGAGAGTAGCCGCACGATGCCGATTCCAGCCGGGTCGGTCGCGTTGGGAGGCAGGAAGCCCACCCCGCCGATGGAGGTCTGCTCGAGGTCATTGACCATGCGGTTGATGGCGATGGCCCCCCGCTGCTGCATCTCGGCTCGGATCGAGCCCTGGGCCGACATGGCCATGGCCGGGAAAAGGAAGTTGATGGTCATCAGGCCGAGCAGAGCGACCACGATGCATGCCACCATCATCTCGACCACGGACATGCCGCGTCGACTGTGGATTTTCAGGGCTTGAGCTTGCTGACCCACACTTCCCTCTGCACCGCCCGGGTCACGCTTTGGAAGGTCCAACTGACCCGGACCCGCACCCCTTTGACGAGGTCGGCTCGGGTCCCTGGGACGTCGAAGATGGTCAACTCGGGTCGATACACGACCGCGTTGACGGTGCGGGTGGCCAGGTTGGTGGGCCCACCTACCGGCAGGGTATCGAAGGGCTCGGCCCGATAGATCTCGACCCACGTCTGGGCCTCTTGCTCGGCGATGATCTGGCACTCGCCGCGCTTGAGGGCATACATCGACGAGGGGAAGAGGTTGAACACGGCCAGCATGACCAGGCAGAGCACGAAGCAGGAGGCGATCGTCTCCATCAGGGTCATCCCCCGGACGGGTGTTACCACTGGTCGCCCCAGTAGAGCACTTTCATCTTGTCGCGCAGGTCGGCGAAGAGACTGTCGTTCAGGCTGATCGTGAATTCCTCCACCGCTACGGGGGGCGGGGGGGGCGGGGCCGTCCCCCAGGTAGCGGGCGGGGGATTTGCGGCAATGAAGGCGTTCATGTCCGGTAGGGGGATTCCCGCCGTGGCCGAGTAGGCTCCCTGGAGTGAATTGGAGACATACTGGGTGATGCTTCCAGGAGTGCTCGGAAACGGCGGGGGCAGTGTGATCCCTGTAAAGAACTGGGTCTCGATCTGGGTCGTGTCGGCCGGACTCCAATTCGCACCCAGGTAAGTCTGCATCTGGCTGGTGATCTCGCTTTGAAGGTCACTGTATGCTCGTGGTGGACCAAACGGACCGCCTCCAACCGATACTTCCCATTGCATCAGGGGAGCCAGAGTTGCCCCAGGGGGTATCGAATAAGCCGCCGGCGGGCCCGCGCTGTAGAAGGTCCCGGGTGGAGGGGGCGTTGCCATCGATGGGCGCAGCTCAACCTGCACGTTGTCGGGAGCGGCTGGCATCTGAGGACTATAAGTGAAGCTTGGACCTGGATTCGGCCCGGCCCACGCTCCGGGTGCGGTCGGGAAGCTGCCGCCGCTTCCTCCACTCCCGCCGCTTCCCCCGCCGCCGGCATTCGCGCCAACCTGAATCGTGATCTCGGTGGCCGCCTGATTGTACGCCATGTCGACATTGTTGAGCTGGACCTCGCTGCCCGCCCCGCCGGCATTGGCGACAGCAGCTCCTCCCAGGGTCACCCAGTCGGCAGTGAGGTCGCCCTCGGTGTAGATCAGTCCCTTGAATTGGGCCTGGTCGGCTTGATTTGCCTGAATCTTAAGGCCCTGGCCCGCGAGCACAGCCGCCATATTGTCGCTGGCCTGTACGCCTCCGCCAAAGACCTCTACTGTGCCGGTAGCGATGATCGCTCCCGTGCCCTCTATTCCCCCATTGACGGATAGATTTCCGTCCACGTAGAGGACACCGGAGTCGAGAGTCAGCCCGCCTGAGACGAACAGGTCTCCACTGCTTCGGGTCCAGTTATTTACGATCAGGTTGCTCTGATTCCCGCTCACCGTCACGAGTCCGGGCTTCCCTGCCGGATCGTAGTCAGGGATATTGAGCTTGGGCAAGTAAGTCTTGTCGCTGTTCGGGAGGACAGACCCATCCACCACAACGGTGCTGCTATCCCAGTCGATTCCTCCCACAGCGCGGGCATCACCTGTGATGTGAATATCTGGCCCGTAGAGTCTCATTGCCTGAGCGACATCATTGGAGTTGCTTGCGATATCGCCGGGATTGAGCTGATCGGGGGGGACGTTGGCGAGTCCACCCCCAGCCAGCAACGACAGGTCGTCCAGGGAAACCACCTTCAAGCCCCCGTTGCTGGTGACACGACCTGACGAGGCGATTGAGAATGGAAACTTGGGTATCAAGACGATCGTCTCGATTCGACGTTCTACGCCGTTGCAGATGCCAATCCCGATGACGTGGACTCCGTGGGCCGGCACGACCCGGTTCAGGTCGCCAATTTTTGAGACATCAGCGCTGATGTTGTTCGTTGAGAACGGGATTTGTTGAGCTTGTGCCTGGAGTTCGTCAAAGCAGGCAATCCCGGACCCAGGTGGGTCCCCGGCCGGGATCGGGAGATTCACCTGTCCGTTAAAGTCGGGATTCGAGGCCTCGCGGTCTGTGATCACACGGTCGATCGCCATTGCCACGACAGACTCAGCGCGATTTCGAGCAACCTCGGCATTGCTGAGTCGGGTGCTCACGGATAGATGGGAGAAACTGACGCTGGCTACGGTGAAAGCCAGCGTCACAATGATGGTGATGACGACCAGAGTGTTCGCTAATCCCACCCCACTCCGGGGTGGGCGCCCTGCTTTATGACCCATAGTTCCTCCGCAAGCAATCAGAGTGTCGCTCACCACCCACTAGAATCTATCAGAAGAATCGCGTCGGGACCACCTGAGGGTGTCGGTTAAGAGTGTTTAACAAAGCTTGCTGGGCGGAGCAACGAATGCTAGACTGGGAACAGACTTCAGGAGGTGCGACCATGTTCAAAAGACTTTCTCTGGTTACTGGTGGAATGGCCTTGCTGCTCGCTTTGCCGTCGGTGGCTGCCGTCAGCGATGAGAACGCCGGGACCGATGCCACGACCACACGCACCTTCCAGCGGAACACTGAGGCCCACTACGGGACACAGACTGTTACAGGTGGGTATGACGAGGTCAATTCGTTCTTGTATCTGACGGACCACATTACGGATGGCTTGCGGCAGGCGATTCAACTCGACCCGACAGTGGACTCGAGGGCCAAGAATATTGGAGACTCCTGGATCAACATCGGCCAGACGAACGTGGAGTGGGTTCTGGGTACCCCGGAAGGCCTTGATGCCGCAGGAAACCTTTACAACGACTTGACGAACGTTTCTGGGCGCACCGTGGTCAGCGTCAGCGTCGGCGCCTCGACTCTCCAGGGCACCCGCAATTATGTTCTGAACTCTATCGTCACGAACGAGGTCGGCCCCGTCGTCGTGGGCGACCCGGACAGCCCCGTGGTCTTCGGCTCCGACGGTCAGTCCATCCAGGTGACCAATAACTTCGAAGCCAACGTCAGCTACTACGAGCGCAACTCCACCGTCTGCGTCAGCCCGCTGGTGCTCGACCTGGACGGCGACGGCAAGCTCGAGGCCTCCAATGGCCAGTGGCTGCCCCACCCGATGACGAAAGAGTCCACCGCTCGCCGGGCCGTGTTCGACTTCTACGGCAACGGCTTCCCGGTCGAGCTGGAGTGGGTCGGCGCCAACGACGGCCTGCTGGTGATGCCCAAAGCGGACGGAAGCATCGACGGCACCTGCCTGTTCGGCACCGCCACCGGCTTTGACAGCGGCTTCCACCAGCTGGCCACCCTGGACAAGAACGGCGACTTCAAGATTTCCGGCCAGGAGCTGGAGGGTCTGGCGGTGTGGCAGGACAAGAACGGTGACGCGGTCGCCGTGGCGTCCGAAGTCACCCCGGTGCAGACGATGGGCATCAAGGAGATCGGTCTGAAGCACACCAAGATGGTCGGCTCGGTCACGATCAATGGCAAGCAGATGAAGATGTGGGACTGGTGGCCGAACGGTTTTGACCTGAGGAAGCGTCAGGTGAACCAGTCGCGCTGAGTCCGCGCGAGTCACACTCGGTCCAGCCAGGGCCCGGCTTCACCGCCGGGCTTTTTGCTTGCGGATGCTATAATGCTCGTTGACAGGAGGTAAGCCATGGCTGAGCCAGCCGCGACGGATCTGAGCGATCTCGAGCCCGACGTGTCCCATCTCGTGACCGAGGACGACGTGCCCGTGGATAACTTTTACCAGGACAAGCAGATGGATATTCTCACCGAAGCCCTGCGAGTCTCATGGCCCGAAGGTCGTCCCTTCTTGAGCGCTTCCGATGTGGGCATCTTCTATGCCGTCAAGGAGGCCATCGTCCCGGATGTTTTCCTGAGCGTGGGAGTGGAAGTCCCCGAAGATTTCATGGAGAAGAATCGGCGCAGCTACTTCATGTGGCTGTTTGGCAAGCCGCCCGAGGTGGTCATCGAGATCGTCTCCAATCGCCAGGGCGGCGAGGAGACCGAGAAGTATGCGATCTACGCCCAGATCAAGGTCCCCTACTATGTCATCTATGATCCTCAAAGGCATCTCGGTCAGCGTCCGCTGCGAATCTTTCAACTGAGCGGGGCCAGTTACGTGGAGAAGGTCGACCGGCAGTTCCCCGAGTTGGGCCTCGGCTTGACCATCTGGTCGGGGGTCTATGACGGGATCCGGGCCGACTGGCTCCGCTGGATCGATGGGCACGGGCGACTTCTCGAGACGGGTCCTGAACGGGCCGCCCGGGGCGAGCTCGAGACGGAGCAAGAGCGGAATCGAGCCGAGCAAGAGCGGAATCGAGCCGAGCAAGAGCGAGAGCGGGCCGAGCAAGAGCGTGAGCGGGCCGAGCAAGCCGAGCGGAGTTGTCACGAGGAGCGGTTGCGTCGAGAGACCGCCGAGCGGAAGCTGCGCGAGTTGGGAATCGACCCGGAGGACCTTTGAGTTCGCGCTACCGCTGTCGTTACTCCGCGCCGGACGGAGTCGGGCAGTCGAAAGACCGCGTCAAGGGGGTTTTCCGACCGCGTTTCTAGAGGGTGCCCCCTCTGAGGGAGAGAAGATCGCCTCCTGTGGTAGCGGCAAACTGATGGGCAGACCCGACGAGTCGACCGTAAGGACGGAGACCAGGGGGCGCCAGGGCCGGGAATGGGTTCGTTCCGGCCTTGATTTTCTCATTGTCGATCCGCAGGGCAACGAGCGTCGCGTGCCCCTGAGCTTCGCCCAGATGAACGTGGGCGCTCCCGGGGCCAAGGAGAACGACATCGTCCTCGACGGCGAGGGCATCGCCAATCGTCAGGCCCTCCTCCATTTCCGCGACGGACAGGTCTTCTTTACAAACGTCAACACGGCCTTGCCGGCCCTGGTGGCGGGCAAGGTGACCACTTTCCGCCAGCTCAACCCCCAGGATGAGGTCGAACTGGGCGGGTTTCGACTGCGACTCGTCGAGCTACAAGATCAGGTCTCGTTCATGGAGGGCTACACCGACCCCTATCGCGACCGCCAGTGGGGGCTGGGGAGCGAGCCGATCACCATCGGGCGGGCGGGCACTCGACGCAACCGGATCGAGCTCGAAGACCCGACCGTGTCGCGTCAGCACGCCACCATCGAGAACGTGGGCGGGGCCTTCTATCTCCGGCCCGAGAGCAAGAGCGGCCCCACCTTCGTCAACGGCGAGTCCATCGAAGGATTGCGGGCGCTGGTGGACGGCGACCTGATCCAGCTCGGCCAGCAGGTGCTGCGCTTTCGCTCCTGCCGGGCCGCCGCTCGCACCCGGGCACTCATCCCCCGCGAGGCCACCATCTTGTTCTCGGACATCTGGAACTACTCCACCCTGGCCGAGGGTCGACCGCTGGAGGAGACCATCGCCCAGCTCAACGACTTTTACCGGGCCATGGGCAAGGTGATCCTGGCCCACGGCGGCGTCTTGATGACCTATCTCGGCGATGCCCTGATGGCCGTGTTCGGGGCCGAGGGCCCGGACGAGCAGGCTCCTCGCCAGGCCGTGCGGGCGGGGCTGGAGATGCACAAAGTGCTGGAAGATCTCAACGCCCGCTACCAGGTCGAGTCGGTGCCCCTCATGCGCATCGGGGTCGGCATCAATACCGGCGAGGTCATGGTGGGCGACGTGGGTTTCACCGGCTGTCGCGAGTTCGCGGCCGTGGGCGACGCCACCAACCTGGCCGCCCGCATCGAGAAGTTGACCCGCGAGTTCGACGTGCAGGTCGTCATCACCGAATGGACCGAGGCGGCCGTGCGGGGGCACTTCGTCACGCGCAGCCTGGGCAGCACCCAGGTCAAGGGTCGCCGGGCGCCGGTGGACCTCTTCGAGGTGGTGGCCCCGGCCGACAACGGGGTCTCCTGACGCTCTTTACAGCCCCGGCCCGGAGGATTAAAATCAGTCGTTATGCGTCAAAGAGAACATCTCCGCTTTTTGTTGCTGGAAGCCCGACTTGACCCCGAGATGCGCGAGCACGAGCGTTCGTGTTTGTTGTCGGCCGGTCACCTCAAGCCCGAGCAGGTCCAGATCCACAATGTCCTGGAGCATTCGCCCCATGAAGGTCTCCTCTCCGGCTACGACGCGGTGGTGATCGGGGGTACGGGGGACTTCGCCGTTTCCACCGACCGCCCGGATTGGTACCCCCCCCTGGAGGACTTTACGCGCCTGCTGCTCGACCGCCAGGTCCCCAGTCTGGGCCTGTGCTACGGGTTTCACCTGATGGCCGCCGCCATCGGGGGACGGGTCGAAAAGCGACCCGAGGACGGAGAAACCGGCACCCACGAGGTGGAGTTGACCCCTGAAGGCCAGGGGGACGTCCTCTTCCACCAGATTCCCCCTCGCTTTGGGGCCCAGCAGGGTCACCACGACGTGGTGATGGAGGTGCCCGGTCCCTTCGTTCGGCTGGCCACCAGCCAGAAGTGCGCCTGGCAGGCCCTGCGTCATCCCACTCTGCCCTTCTACGGGCTGCAGTTTCATCCAGAGCTCAGCCGAGAAGACTTCATGCTGCGCATGCGCAAGTACAGGCACGTCTATGCGGCCACGCCGGGGCTGTACGAGCGCATCGATGCCTCGGTCAAGGAGACCACCGTCCAGGGCGTCATCAAGAACTTCATCGACAGCGTCGTGCTGGGAATGCCCGCTCCTACCGCCGGGGCCTGAAGGACCTGGCCAGCCGGTGGCGCAAGTCCTTCAAGGTTCGAGAAACCCGATCCGGGGAGGATTTGATGAGACCACTGGCTTGCCTGATCCTGGTTTTGCTGCTGGGGCTGTCTGCCTGGGCGGCCCCCGACTGGGCCAGGGAGAAGAAGGCCGGCGACGAGGCCCTCAAGCGCAAGGATTACCCGACCGCCATTCGTATCTTTGAGCTGCTGACCCGCAGCTATCCCGAGAAGATCGATGGCTTCAACGCGCTGGGGTTCGCCTACTTCATGGCGGGCGATCACGAGAAGGCGGTCTACACTTTCCGGCAAGCCCTCCAGCTCAACCCGGGCAATCCCTCCGCCCAGCACAACCTGATTCTGGCCGTTACCGAGCAGGCAAATCAGGATTGTCGCGATCTGCAGTTCACCGAGGCGTTCGGGCGCCTGCGGGCCATCCTCTCGAGCTATCCGAACCATCCGGAGGCTGCCAACGTCTACTTCCTGATGGGCAAGGTCCAGTTCTTGCGGGGGGACGAGGAGCAGGGCGTGGCCAACTGGCGCGAGGTGGCCCGTCGGGTGCCCGAGTCGGGTACCGCCCGCTTTCTCTCCGGCTTTGATCTGGCCGCCAAAGGCGATCTGGCGGCCGCCAGCCAGAGCTACCAGGTGGCGCTCAAGAAGCTGCCCCGAGAGAGCGTCTTCCGCAACTACTACGCCCTGACCCTGGCCCAGGCCGGCAAGCTCGAGCCGGCCATGGCCCAGCTGAAAACAGCCCTGAAAGATGCGGGGGATCTGCCCTACGTCGACCTGCGCATGAATCTGACTCGCCTGTTGCTCCAGGCCGGCCAGTTCGAGCCGGCCGTGGTGCAGCTGCGCGAGGCCCTGGTGCAGCGTCCCGATTATGGCATTCTCTCGCTCTGGGTGGCGGCCGTGCGCACCCAGATGGGCGAGGGCGACGTTTCCAAGGACCTGGCCCTGGCCACGGCGCGCGATAGCCGCCCGGCCCTCTGGGTCTTCAGCGACCCGCCCGGGGCCCGGGTCAGCCTGGATGGTCGCCCGCTTGGCTCTACCCCCGCCGCGGCCTTTGCCAGCGCCGGCAAGCACAAGCTGGTGGTGCGGGGAGCCGACAAGAAGGATCAGGTTCTGCAGGTCGACCTCCCCGAGGGCAGCCTGACCCGGGTTCAGGGGGCGGTGGGCAGCCTCGAGGCCAGCACGCAGCCGATCTCCGAGCTGACCCAGGGCCTGACGGCGGCCCCCGACTTCATCCTCAAGGACCGCTACAACAAGCGCTATCGGGTCATCCAGCATCTGCACAAGACCCCTATCGTGCTGCTGTTCTGGAAGTCAGGGACGGGCAACGACAAGCTGCTCGACGACCTGGCCGGTCTGTGCGATCGCTACGAGATCCAGGGGGCGGCCATTCACGGCGATCCGGCTCGGGCTAAGCAAGCCCATTCGGCTCTGCTCTCGCGTCCCTCGAATTTCGCCCAACTCTACGACGACGGGCGTGTCTACGGCCTTTATGGCGCCAAGGGGGACGAGCCCCTGGTGATGCTGATCAACGTGGACGGGTTCATCGCCCAGGAAGAGCGAGGTCAGGATCCGGTCTGGTCGCTCGAGCCGACCATCCGCCGCATGCTCGGACTGCCGGGAGACCGACCCTGACTGGTTGAGCGTTCCGTGCTGAATTAGAGGCCGCCGGCCGGGATCTCGTAGCCCCCGCCTCCGCCGCCCCCTCCTCCGCCTCCGGAGGGGTAGTAGCTCGGTCCCGGGTCATAGTAGCTGGGGCCGGGATCATAGCTGGGCGCCTGGTAGACCGGCGCTGGTTCGGGTTTGAGGTAGACCGCCAGGTTGTGCTTGCCGGTGACCTTGACCTCCTTGACGTAGGGCTTGTAGCCCGGAGCGGTCACCTTGAGGGTGTAGGTGCCGGTCGAGGTGGGGGACACCGAAGTCTTACCCTTGAGGCGCTCCTTGCCCCGGTAGAGCAGAATCTCCGAGTCTTTGACGTTGCTCTTGACGCTGAGGGACAGCACGCCTGCGGCCGGGGCTGGCAGGACAGCCACCGTGTCGGGCGTTGGGGTAGCGGCCACCGGCCTGGTCGGCTTGACGTCCGGCGTTGGCGTTGCGTCTGGAGTGGCTGCAACCGGCTCGGTCGGCGTGGCGTCAGGAGTGGCGGCGATCGGCTCGGCTGGCGAGGCATCCGGCGAGGCGGCCAACGAGGGAGTCGGCTCGGGGCTGGCCGCCGGTGTGGCATCGGGAGAGGGGGGCTCCTCGGACGGAGTCGTGTCCACCGGAGCTGGAGTGGGCTCGGTCAGCCCGGCCGAGGGCAGGTCGCTTCCCCCCCCGCTTCGAGCCCCCACCCAGAAGGCCAGCGCTCCGGCCAGCAGCAGCACGATGGTGATGACGATCGGCCCGGTCGGGCTCGCACTGCGCTTCTTGCCCTTGGCGGCAATGGGAACCAGCTCGACGTGCCGGTCAGCCGGTCCCGATCGCCCGGCAGGCAGAGACTTCCGCTCCAGTCCAGGGCGCAAGCCTTCCTCTGAAGGCATGGGAGGGTAAGCCGGCTCGGGAGCCTCGGGCGCAGCCACGGCCACGGGAGCCGAGTCCACGGCTTCCGACTCCTCTTCGTCGACCCTGAGCAGTTCGTTGAAGCTGCGCCGCTTGTTCTGACTGCTATCGGTTGAGCTTTCCTGTTCGTCCACAAAACCCCCGGAAACCGCCAGAGGCGGGGCTTGTTGTTCTTGTACTCTCAGAGAGCCTCATTCTCCTGTCAAGTCGGCAGGAAATCCCAACTTCTTCCGCCAACCGGCCGCGGCGCGATGACTTCTCGATTTTCTGCTCTGGTTCCTGACTTTCTGGAGAGCCTCGTCCCTTATCAGGCTGGCAAGCCGATCGCCGAGGTGCAGAGGGAATACGGTCTCGAGCGGGTGATCAAGCTTGCCTCCAACGAAAACCCGCTGGGTGCTTCCCCGTTGGCGCTGGCAGCGGTCCAGGAGGCTCTGTCCCAGGTCTCTCGCTATCCCGATGCGGCCGCTCGCGACCTGCGCGGCATTCTGGCCGAGCGCTACCGGCTCTCAACCGAGAACGTCATCGTGGGAAACGGGTCGGAAGGGATCATGGCCTGCATCGTGCGAGCCTTTCTGCACGGTGCCGACGAGGTGATCACCGCCCGCGGGACCTTCATGGGGTTCACCGTGCTCTGCCGCACCCGCGGCATCGAGCCCATCCTGGTGCCGCTCAAGGACTATCGCTTCGACCTGGAATCGATGGCCGACCAGATTACCCCTCGCACCAAGCTCATCTATCTTTGCAACCCCAACAACCCGACCGGCACCATCTTCACCCGCGATGAGTTTGACAGCTTTATGAGCCGGGTGCCCGAGCGAGTGCTGGTCATCCTGGACGAGGCTTACTACGAGTTTGCCAGTCACCGCCTCGATTTTCCCGATTCGATGGATTACCGCCACGACAACGTGATCACTTTGCGCACCTTCTCCAAAGCCTACGGCCTGGCGGGCTTCCGGGTTGGCTACGGGTTCGGTCACGACCACCTGATCCGCCATCTGTGGAAGGTCAAGCTGCCCTTCGAGCCGGCCGTGCTCGGTCAGCGAGCCGGGATTGCGGCCCTGGGGGACGCAGAGTTTCTCAGGCGTACGGTCGAGCTGACTCACAGCGGACTGGACTACCTTTATGGTGAGCTCGAGAGCATGGGTCTGTTCTATGTCCCCTCGGTGGCCAATTTCGTGCTGGTGCAACTCTCTTCGCCCGAAGCCGTTCAGCACGTTTTCCAGAAGCTGCTCGAGCGGGGACTCATCGTTCGGCCGCTGACTCAATACAGCATGGCTGACTGTCTCAGGATCACCGTTGGCCTCCCGGAAGAAAACGAGCTCTGCATGAGGGCTCTGAGGCAGGTCCTGACAAACGAAAAAGCACCCTGACGGGTGCTTTAGCGACCTCATACAGGGTTCTTCAGGCGGAAACGAGCTCCTCGACGCGGCAGGCGTTGTCGATGGAGAGCTCCATCTCCTCGGCGCTCTTGCCCAGCACCTGGCTCATCTCCGAGGAGAGAATGCCGCGCGCTTGCTTGAGCATCGCCAGTTCCTTGGGGGAGAGCTTCTTGACGCGGGAAAGGTCCATCAGGTCCTTGACCACCTCGGCCAGTTGGAACACGTCCGCGCTCTTGACCTTGCGAAGGTTGATGGCGTAGCGCTCGGCTGACTTGGAGGGCATCTCGCAGCTGAAGCCGGTCATGTACTCCATGATTTTGGGCACGTCCGCGGCCTCGGTCAGAGG
>CAZWUN010000112.1:0-14060 GCA_964637145.1 uncultured Burkholderiales bacterium | reverse complement strand
TTGATATCAGAAAGCCCTAAAAGGTAGGGACTAACTTGCCGGACGCTGCACTAGACTGATGGCCAGCCTGGTCTGCTTGTGGCCGGGCGGCTCGGACGGCTACGTCCTGGAGTCCGTTCTGCGGCTCGCGCACCCGGCCAGCGGCGGCGGCTCCAGTCCGGGCCAGGCCAAAGTTCCCCAGCCTGCTCCAGAACGTCATCGTAGAGGGCTGCCGGAATTCCGAACCTCTCGGCCTGCATCCGGTCCAGGACCGGTCCGGCGGCAGCCAGGTGCCCACCCAGCTTGGCCAGCACCAAGATCTCGAGCACGCCCGACATGGCCAGCCCATGCTGCTGCGCAACCCGAATCAAGGCGTCAGGATTCTGCTCGCAAGTGCACCAGTTTACCTCGAGAATGCGCTGAGGAACTACTTCCTCGACTGCGTCACTGCTCGGAGGTCCTGATGTTCGAAAGCACTTTTCATTCTATCCATGTCGGAGCTGGCCAGCCCGCAGGCTGAAGCGGCGGTACGCCAGCCCCTCACGGCTTGTCCCACATCCCGGGCGATATCCCTGGCCTGCCGGGGCGAGAGTCTAAAATACTCCGCAACCCCCATTGCCAGCTCCACGGAGGCGGTCGGATCGTCGGGTGTGATCGCGGTCGAGAGAACTCGCGGCTTGATATCGGTCGGGACGGGGTTGAGATCGAAGGCCGGCGACAGGGCCCATCCGGCGGCACCCTGATACAAAAAACCGTGGTTCCGCAGATGATCATCGGTGTTCGAGATGAGCACGTTGAACACGATTCGGCGCCACAGAGCTCGGAGGTCTTCTTCAGGACGCGCGCCGTACTGTTGAATGGCGTCCGCGAGCTCGAGGTAGTGTCCGGGCTCGGAATCTCGACGACCCAATATGCTCATTGCCGACAGGTAGGGAATGCGGATGCCACGGGCCCGGTCGAAGCGCCTCAGCAGAAGGACGGTCTTCCCGGCGACCTCGTGTCGACGCCACTCCGGGACGACGATCCCGGCCTCCTGGGCCAGCCGAAGCGCAATCGATTCCCATTCGACGATCGGCAGATCGTCCTGGTAGGAGGGAAACTTCGCCAGGGAAAGCTGCCCATCCGTATCTATCACCGAGGCCTTTGGCCTCGCCCCTCCCAGGGACGAGCCAGGCGCCAAGAGTAAGGCGAGGTCCGCGGCCGAGTCCTCCTGGGCGAGAAATCGCTCCGTGGCCGACAGTAATCGGGGGAGCTCCACGAGGGGTGGAATCCGCCCTTGCTCCGCTGGGCGCAAGAACGGGCCATCCGCCTCCTCTTTGAAACGCAATGCCCCCTGCCGCGTTTCGTCATCGACCATCAGAAGAAAATCCAGCTCGAAGAGGGTGCGCGGCGATTGTCTGGCCTGCTGCGCCCGCTGTCGCTCAGCCCGTCGCATAAGGAGGCGTCCCCACCGATCGGGAGCGGAATCGCCCAGGCTTCCGAAGATGGCCCGGTCCTGGGCCGTATGGAACACACCGGCGCCGAGCGAGAGAGCGGGCTCGAGAGCAAACCGATGCGGACTGGAGAGCCAGTCCGGGGCATACTCGAAGCTGGCGCCCTCACGGCCCTTCCGTATCCGCGACCAGAGCCGGCCCACGAATCGAGGCTCACCTCCCAGCTCGACGTGGACCAGGACCTCGCGATTCATCAAAGGCCTCGCGGCAATCGGACGCGTTGCGGCAGCAGCTCGTCCTCGAGGTCGAGCCCGATCTGATCGCTACGGACGTCGGCCAGCTCACCCAGGCGCTCCACCAGGCCCAGGGTGAAGAGAACGGAGGCGTAGATACCAAGGGACACGTTCGGGTCCCCCTTTTCGACCTTGTTCAGGGTCGTTCGGCTGATATATGCCCTTTCGGCCAGGAGCGCGGTCGGGATGCGGCGGCGACGACGGGCGTCGCGCAGGTCTCCGCCAAGCTTCGCCAGCGCTCTCTTTACGGGTATGGGCAGGGGTCTCGGCTTCATTTAATGTCCACCCTCACGAACGTTATAAAGGTTAGTGTATGCAATGGTGGACATTAAGTCAATAAAGCGTCCTGCGCCATCCGCGTTGGCTTTGACTTCTTACCGTTTCCTTAAAGTCAAAGCTTGTACACGTTGGGCAACAGCTGGTATGGGGCAATTCGTCCGAACACAGCATATCGGCCGGAAAATGTGGGTGGTCTGCCCGCCAGCCTGGGCAATGACTGTCGCAGGTTGAGTTCCAAACGAGATCGGCACATGCAGTTCTAAGATCGACATGCTCTCTCGTAAAGTTCATGTTTCGAGTACACTAAGGGCGGTTTGTGACGACCTGTTATGGGTGATGTCAAGCAGTAATCTCAGGTGTGTCCCCCGGTCGGTGTCCGACTGGTATCAAGGAAGCCGCGCCATCTCCCTGGTGACACGAGACCAGATTGAACCGCACGTTCCCATGCTCAATAATGCAACAGATCGGGAATTTACAGGGAGCCGGGTGATGGAGCCAGAGCGGACAGACATGCAGAGAGCGAGTAGTGGCAGTTCCATCAGGAGAGTTCCAACTGGTCGACCCCACCCGAGGAATAGCCGATGGACTGGTAGCCCAGCATCCGCTTCTGGAACATCTTCTTGAAGACGTGAATGCCTGAGTCGACGTAGTCGTAGATATGCACCTCGCGCTTGTCTGGGTGGAGACGATGGAGGCGGCCCGCATACTGGATCAGCGTCCCCTTCCAGGCGATCGGCATGGTCAGGAAAAGCGTGTCCAGACGAGCATCATCGAACCCTTCCCCTACAAATGGGCCGGTCGCCAGGACCAACCTGCCTTCGCCGGAGCAGGCGGCAATTTGCTCGAGTGTTCCCTGCCTGCGCTTTCGGGACATGCCCCCATGCAAGACAAATAGGTGAGGCACCCGATCTGTGAGCCGTCTTGTCAGGTCTTCGAGGTGGGCGCGACGTTGGGTCAGCACGATCGGTGATCGACCAGTCTGGACCGAGGCCAACACATCCCGAACGATAAGCTCATTGCGACCCTCATCCTGGACAACCCTCGCATAGAGTTCCTGAATTGCCAAGCCTGGCTCAGACTTCAGTTGAGTGTGCCGAACAACCAAGCGGTGACCAAATGGACGCTGGGCTGCCTGTCGTTTGGAGTCAACTCTGAACCTGACAGGCCCAAGTTGCATCTCAAGAATGGGGTGATGCCCGTCCTTGCGCCGAGGCGTAGCAGTCAGGCCTGTTACGTACCGTGCCTTGGCCGTTGCGACGACCTTCTCGAAAGAAACCGCGGGAATATGGTGACACTCGTCAACGATGATCTGTCCGTAATTCTCCACCAAATCCTGGAACTGGGCGCCACGTACCAAGCTCTGGATCATAACCACGTCGAGGCGACCATTTGGGCGACGTCGGCCACCACCGATCTGTCCGATGTCCTTCGGCTTCAGGCCGAGAAAGTGAGCAAGCTGCTGGACCCACTGCTCTACCAGAGGCTGCCGGTGCACCAACACAAGTGTGCTGCAACGGCGTTGAGCGATCAGTGCAGCTCCTAGCACGGTCTTACCAAAGCCTGGCGGGGCCACGAGGATTCCAATGTCCTCGCTAGCCAGCGATTGAAGAGCAACTCGTTGTTCATCCTTGAGCTCACCATTGAACGAGAACTCGAATTGCTCGCCAGCGGAGCGTTTGTCGATCAGTTCTAGCGGCACGCAGGCCTGGTCCAGTTTCTCCTGCAATTCGACCAAGCACCCTCGGGGAACGGCCAAGTGCTCTTCAAACTCCTCCGAGCATGAGATCACCCTTGGCGTCAGGGCCGTTGATAGACGAAGACTTTGAAGTTTGTAGAACTCGGGGTTTTGAAAGGCTGCCATCTGCTTCAACCGGGCCAGGAATCGCGAAGAGAGTCCTTTGGTCTCCACGAACAAACGCTGGCACAGTACTGCCTTTACAACTTTGGGAAGGGGAAGAGGGAGGGGCGTGTCTTTCTTGGGACCAGATGGAGGGCGCTCCCATGGGGCGAGCTGGTCCAAGTCCTCCTCCTCCAGCCGGGCGCCAACAATGAGCCTTCGTCGTTCGCCTTCGCTAGCAAGTTCAGATACCGCTTCCACTGACATTCGCCCGATCGATTGGAGAAACGTCCATTGGTCCTCATGCGGTTCGAAATTCTCGTCTAAAAAGACCGAGTTTCCGAGATATCTGGGCTCGCGCTGTAGCGGCAACGCGATCAAGTTTCCAAAGCCACCTTTGGGCATCGTGTCCTGGTTAGGAAAGAGTCGATCGTAGGAAGACATCTTGATTCTGTAGTGCCTGTCCATCGTCCGGGTCAGCAGGTAGCACCCCATTTTCCGTGCTACAGTGGCCGACACCGGGCTTGCAAAGAAGAACCAGACGTGGGCTCCGTTGCCAGAGCGCGAGCGCTCTAATGCCGGAGTTGCCCCATTCTGCCTTGCGGTCTGAAGAAACGCTGCCGCATCTTCCTGCCAACCCAGCCCGTCGAAGTCCACTGCAAGGAACCAGCACGTATCGTCCTGCAGAAGCGGGTATAAACCTATTGTATGGCGGCCTTGGAGGTGGCCAAGTACCACATCGTCGGTCATTCCGACGAAAGCCTGTCGGCTGCACTCGGCGCAAGCTATGCGGGGCTTTTCGCAGACGCCACTCACCCACTCGTTCGAGCAGGCCGGCGAGTAACCGCTCTTGCCAGACTTCTTACTCTCCCAGCGCTTCGCAAGAACATTGTCTCGTCCCCGAAAGAGAGAGCGGAACAGATGGATTCTGGCTGGCTTTGTGAGAACCGAGGCTTCCTTTGGGGAGGATGCAGTCGACCTTGCTTCTAAGGCAGCGATCCGTAGCAGAGTTGCAGCGCGTTCGTGGTCGAGCGCCGCAAGTCGGCGCCTTTCTAGGGCTATCTCTTCATCCAACGTTCCTTCTTGAGCCAGCAAAGCCTGGTTAGCGCGTGCCACGGCCCCTGTTTCCGCGCTTCGACTTTGCTTTCCTCGTCCGAGACCCGGGAGGATGAGCGGCCTTGTGTCCGAAAAATACCACATATTTCGGACAGATCATGGTCAAGCACGACATCCTACAACGCCTAGAATCCCGGCCACGAAAGGTCTGGACTGCCGTCGACTTTCTCGATTTGGGCAGCCGAGATGCCGTGGACAAAGCCTTGCAGCGACTCGTTGCAGAGGGCGTAGTGCGTCGCATCGAACGGGGACTCTATGATCTCCCTGCTCCTAACCAACTGACCGGCAAGCCTAGCCCTCCGCAGACGAGCGCCGTGATCGATGCCGTAGCCCGGCGGGACCAGGCGCGACTCCTCGTAGACGGAATGACCGCTGCCAATGACCTTGGCCTCACGACGGCGGTTCCAGCCCAGATCGTGGTTCTCACCGACGCCCGCCTGAAATCGATCAGGCTCGGCGCTCAGGAGATTCGCTTCAAACAGGCATCCCCCAGTCGCCTCTACTGGGCCGGTCGTCCAGGCATGCGAGTTGTCCAGGCTCTGCACTGGGTCCACGACACGCTGGAGACCGATCGCGACAAAGTTGTGCAGGTGCTCCGGAACCTCCTAGCGCGTGATGAATCCGGAAACCTGGCGGCAGACCTGAAGAGTGGCCTTCACGCCATGCCGATTTGGATGCAGTCGTTCGTCAGAGAGCTGCTTTCCTGATGCCGATCAACCCGGGTTTCAACCAGGTCCTCTCGGCCAGCCCGGACGAGCTGCGGGGACTCTTTGCTCAGGCCGCAAGACGGTTAGGGACCAGTGAACGTAATGTCGAGAAAGACTTCTGGGTCTGCCTCACCCTCGATCTACTCTTCAACGGGCTTCCGCCGGGTGGCCCAAGGCTGCTCTTCAAAGGCGGTACCTCGCTCTCTAAGGCCTATGGGCTCATCGCGCGCTTCTCTGAAGATGTCGATGTAACTGTCTTTCGGCAGGATATTGGACAACCCAGCTCCGTTGCCGAACTGGAAAGTCTGAGTGGCAAGAAACGCAGAGCCCGACTCGAGGCAATCAGTGAAGCTTGCAGCTCGTACATCGTCGGCCCTCTTCGAGAAACTCTGGCGACGACCACGGCTCACCTCGCCAGCGAAACGGGCAGTCCGCCGGTCGTTGTAGTTTCCGACCCAGAGGACGAAGGCAATCAGAGCCTATTGCTTCAGTACCGGAGCGTCATCGAAGGCATCGATGAGTATGTCCGTCCGCTCGTTCGCATCGAATCCGGGGCCAAGTCCGCACTCGAGCCAAATGAGCCCAGAGTCTTGACACCATACGTGGCTCAGGACCTGGCGGACACGGACCTTACAATCCCGGGTGTGGTTACCGTCGATCCCAGACGGACCTTCTGGGACAAGATCGTCATTGCTCACGGGACGCGCAGGTGGTTCGACATCCGGGGCGAGCTTCGCCAAGAAGGTAAGCGGATCTCCCGACACTATTACGATCTTCATCGGCTGGTCGAGTCGGAGATAGGTGCCGCTGCAGAAGACGTTGCCCTGGGCGATGACTGTGTCCAACACGCGCGGATGTTCTTCAACCGCCCGGATTTCGATCTGGCGTCCGCAACTCGGGGCACATTCGCGCTCGTGCCCACGCCAGAGATGCTCACCCGTCTAGAACGGGACTACCGGTTGATGTCCGGCATGATCTTTGGCACCGCCCCTTCATTTGCGGACGTCCTCAAGTCTATCCAGGCGCTGGAGGCTCGGCTCAATCGCCCGGACTGACAAGGCGCCACGGGTCAGTACAACGGGGCGACTCTTCTACGGCGCGACAGATCTCAGCAAACACGTAGAGGTGAGTTCAGAGTTCAGCAGAAATGACCTTGCACAAAGCCCGTAGTGTCGCTGGTACACCTGATAATCTGTGGGGACCCCCGGGGGACCAAATCGCCGCGACCCCCCGATCCAGCCCACCACCCCATGCCACGAAAAACCCGCATGAAATAAGCCTTCTCACCATGGGTCACCATGCCCCACCATGGTGAAAAAAACTCTCGTAAAGTTCATGTGTGGAGTACACTAATGGCGGTTGATGACGATGTCGTTTGGAACTCAACCCGGCCTGAGCGACAGTCATTGCTCAGGCCGGTACACAAACATTTCTCCTATTCTCTCGAGATCGTCGCTGCACACTTCAAAGACAACGCCTGGGACTTCCAGCACAACAAGATTATCTTCGTCGTCTTCAACAACACGACCCAATGTTGCCTCGACGTCCGCCAGCCGAGATCCAATACCCACTGTGTCGAACAATTTTCCTTGGTAGCCTTCGCAGACGCCGATCTGATCGATAGCCCCATTCTTTACCCAGAAACTAACGCTTGTCGTGCTGTACCTCACGGTACCGTAGCCTAATTCTTCAACGAAATGAGGGCCAATAGAAGCTAGCACTCCGCCAATTTCGGTGCCGAGACAGATTCCAGCAGCTTGTTCTCCAGGAACGATGGGTGCATCCAAGATGAGCATCACTACTAGGCCCCAAGTGTCTTTGGGCGCCGTTTCCCTGTCTTGACTGGCGCAGAGCTTCGCTTTGGTCTGGGCTCAGGGGCTTCTGACAACGACACTCTCACCGCTCCTTCTGGAAAGATTGCGCTGATCTCAAGTCTACCGCCCAGAGCGTCGATATAGCTTCGCAGTGTGCTGATGTACATGTCCGATTGTCTCTCGATCTTGGAAACCGTGGCCTGTGAGATTCCTAGTGTCTCAGCAAGCTGCACTTGAGTCTTTCTTCGGACATCCCTCAGCCGGGCTAGCAAAACATCGTTTGGTGGTTCTGTGCTTCCGCCAGTCTCGAGAAGCTCAATCACCCGCTTGGCTGCTAAGTCAGGGTCCTCATAAACCTCATCTGGGCCTTCGCCAAAGCCGTGGTCACCAGCGGACACACCAAAGCCGCGGCCAGGCCTCCACTCTACGGAAACGAGGTGTTTCCCAAGTTGGGCGTCGAGCCACCAACGCGAGTTGGGCGTCTCAGGCGCGTCCAGGATGGTGCGCACCTTCGGGAAGCGCTTTTGCAATTTCAGCTCAAGGCCTTGAATAGGGTTCGATCTGGTTGCCATTACTTGTCCCACACCCCTCTCTGGTCGCGCCCCATCTTGGCGAAGAGCAGACGTCCTGACTGGACTGGATCCGCCAACAAACCGGACTCGTCCCTGACGTCCCTGATTTCGATAGCACCGTTTGCGCTAATGAAAATGTTGTGAAGTCGACTACGAAAACGAGTAACCGCGGGATGACCAGCAACCGTTCGCTTGCTGTCGTCCTGTGGTGGGTACATCCGGCCGTCACGTTGCCACGAGCCCGGGTCTCGGGCGGCTCCCGACGCTTCATCTTCAACTTCGTTCAGCGTTGACTCCAACAATTGTCTCGCCTCCTCAGCGGTTGAGGACGGTGGACGTTCGAGAAGCCGCCTGAAGAACTCCGACAGACGCTCGGCCTTCGACCTGTCCATCCACCCTCCCATCACTATGCATCAAAAGAAGTATAGCCTGCAAGCTATATCAATGCAAGTTCCGGGACGGCTTCTTATCCGCATTGTACGTGATGAGCGAATATATAGAGCTCACCGGGAGGGACCGAAGACCACATCTTCGACCGTCACCAGTTTCAAGTCGTTACGCTTTTTTGCCTCGCGGAGAACTTCGGCCGTAAACCCGGCTCGCGAGAACAGCGCGAAAGTCGGCTGGCCTTCGAACCACCGGGCCTTGCGCTCCAACTCGCGCAGGATGTCGGAGCCGACTTTTCTCCGGCTCCACTTGCATTCGCCCAGGAGAACCCTCCCATCTCCAAGTCCGCAAACATCGACCTCCCCAACCGAAGACCACCAGCGTCCCACTCGTCCGGTGAAGTCCAGGCCCCCGGCCCTCACCCAGTCCAGACACGCATCCTCGAACGCTCGAGCGATGAAGTCGTCCAACTCGGCCTGAACCCGGGCGAGCACGTGCGCCTGCCTTCCAGCTTCGAGCTCTGTCCGATTGGGTTCGATGAAACGCATGGCAAAGCGGAAGAAGTTGTCCGTGATCCGGTAGCGGCCCTTGCGACTCTTGTGAGGCATCGTTTCCGTGACAGGGACCTCACGCTCGAGGAGCCCGAGCTCACCGAGCGACTGGAGATAGCTTGCAAGAGCGCGACTCTCGAGGCCGACGGCCTGCGCGATCTCGTTGTAACTGGTGCGTCCTCCTGCGATGGCTCGGAGCACCGCCAGGTAGAGACGCGGCTCGCGCAGCTCTTGCATCAGCATGAAACGAGCCTCGTCATAGAGAAACCCGGTTCTGGACAGTGCCTGAGTCCGGAGCACTTCCTCGAGTCCTCCGTGACCGAAAAGACGCAAATAGGCCGGCATGCCGCCCAGCACTCCATAAGCGGAGAAGATTTCCTGGGCATCCTGTCCCGCGAAGAAGCCGGAGGCATCCCAGACACTCATGGGTTCGACGCGGATCTGCCCCGTGCGACGCCCGTAGAGAGGGCTCTTCCCGCCCAGGATCTCTCCCTCCATGAATCCGATCGAGGAGCCTGAGAGCAACAGTTTGGCCCGACTGGTGCCGTGGTGCTCGTCCCAGATGCGCGAGAGAATCGATGGGAGGGCCGGGTTCGAGGCGCACAGGTAGGGAAACTCATCCAGGACGAAGATCAGGTCGCGCGTCATCGCGTAGCGGAATATGGACTCCCAGTTCGCCAGAGAGGTCGTCAGCAGCGGGTCACTCGTGGCCAGGAAAAGGCGCTCGGTCGCCATTCGCAGTTGCTCGGTCTCACTCCCGAGATCGGCCACGAAAAAGGAGCCCCCCAGAACCCTGGCCGCCTCACGCAGCAAACGGGTCTTCCCGACCCTCCTCCGGCCGTAGATTACAGCCAGTGCGGCCCCAATACTCTCCAGCCAACCTCGCAAGGTCGCCAGTTCTGTCTGACGGTCGACAAACGTGTCCGACACTGCCAACTCCAGATTTGCCTGATCTTGATCTGGCAATTCTGTCTGAGGTTGTTTTGCCCTGCAAGGACAGGAAAGCTCCCGCGCCGCTTCAAGTTACGGCAGGGGGCCCAGGGCACGCAGCTCCAGGCTCTGAGCCTGCTCCTCGGCAGTGAGCGGGGTGGGCTGCACGTTGGCAGAGATCCAGCTGTTGGCGCCGCCCGTCAGCTCGTCGATCATCTCCAGGGCGCGCTTGCGGGCCGCGCTCTGGGCGTTGAACGTAAACCAGGGCATGCCGCGCTGGGCCGACAGGGTTTGCAGGGTCTCGCCGGCCCGGTCGAGGATGGTCAGCTGGACGGTTACATAGGTCTCCCAGGCATCCACGTCCAGCTTGACAGCGCAGTCCCAGGGCGCTTCAGGGTCGACCAGGCGCAGGTCGGCCTCGTCCATGCGCACCCCCAGGCGTTGGGCCAGCTCGGAGTCGTCGAACTCGACTCCATCCCCGCTGGGGATGGGCAGCAGGTCGTAGGAGGGACCGATCAGGTAGCCATCGGCATCGATCTCGGCCAGGCCGACTCGCACCTGCCGGGGAATCGGCCGCAGGATGGCCTGGGTGCGGGTCTGGGGCTCGGCTCGTAGCTCGACCTCGAGAGGGAAGACTCCCGGCCCCGAAGCCTCCAGGCGGTGCTGGCCTGCTTGGACCGGCAGGGTCAGCGGCGTTGTCCCCACGCCCTGGCCGTTGAGCACCAGCTCGAGGGGAGGACCGGCCGACTCGAAGCTCAGCTCGGCCTGGCTGTAGGTCAGCTGCAGCGAGCGCTCGAGGTGGTCACCGGCCTTCAGGTTCAGCACCAGCGATTCGCTGGCGCAGTCAGGATGAAGCAGGCTCAGCTGGCGACGACCGGGGGCCAGACTGACCTGGCAGGGGGTGACCCCCAACTCGGTCTCGCCCTCCAGCACTCGGGCTCCGGGAGGGTCGGTGGCCAGGCTGGCGCCGGTCCAGACGGTGGTGCTGGCGATCAGGTTGGGCTCGTCCACCTGAATGCACCGGAAGGCTGTCTCGGCTGTGGCCAGGGGATCCTTGTAAGCGCGCAGCAGGTTGCGCATGTCGATGCGGTTGCCCTGGCGCCGGTAGTAACCCAGGGCGGGAAGATCGCGGCCGGCGAGCTGGAACTCACGCTGGAAGCGCCGTCCCTCGGAGGTGGCCAGATCCACCGTCTTGAGGCTGAACTGGTAGTCGGCCAGCTTGTTCTGGCGGATCAGGATGTAGAGAAAACGCTTGGCGCGCGATGAAAGCTCGGACTGGCCGGGGTGGCGCGAGTCGAGAATCACCGCCACCCCGGGCTCGGCTGAGGCGGGGAGCAGGAGGAGCACGATCAGGACCATTGCGCTGAGTCTCATGAGAAGAGATCAGCGATCGAGGCCCGGATTCCTGCCTGGAACGGTTGACTCGGCGGTTTGCCTTACTCATAATCGGAGGGTAAGGAGGGTTGATGGGTAGAATTCGACTGACCGCCAAGAGGCAGGCAACCTTGCCTTTGGCACTCTGCAACGAAATGCTGGTCGGACCAGGCGATACGCTTCGGGTCGAGAGAGTGACACTCGAAGGTGAGGTCGTCTGGCTCTTGCGCCCGGACCGACCTGCTCCTGGATCGTGGTTTGGGGCTTTGCGCAGTTACGCCGTGGGCCTTCCCCACGACATGGAGACGATACGACGGAGTATCGCCCTTTGAGAAAGCATCGGGACGACTCGACGGCGCCAGGCTGATCAGCTGAGACCCTTGCAGCCCCAGATCAGAATCCGGTTGAATCCGTAGAACACCGGTCGTTCCTGGAACTGCGCCGCCAGGCTGACCCGGCAGCGCTCCAGAAACGCTTCGCGCAAGTCGGGCTCGAGCCGCTCGAGGTAGGGCACCAGGGCGGTTCCTCGCACCCACTCCACCATGGAGTCCGGGTCGGGCAGAAGGTGTGGGTAGATCTTCTCCAGCACCACCTGCTCGACCGCCCCGCAGGCGTGCAGAAGCTCGGCGTAACGCCGCAGGGGCAGGACCGGCGAGCGGCGCGACCAGCCCCCCAGCGCGCTCACGAAGGGCTCCTCGCCGGCCGTTTCCAGGATGGCCAGGTGGCTCGGATGGTCGTGGTTAGAGGGCATCTGCACGGCCAGCTGCCCGCCCGGCGCCAGATGGCGGAAGAGACGAGGGAAGAGTCTCTCGTGGTCGTCCACCCACTGCAGGGCGGCGTGGGAGAAGATCAGGTCATAAGAGCCCGCCAGTTCCTCCACCCGGCCTGACCGAAAGTTCAGCCCGGGACGCTCGAGCGGGCGAGCCTTTTCCAGCATCTCGGGGGAGGAGTCCAGCCCCGTCAGCCTGGCCTCCGGCAGGGCCTCGAAGAGGCGAGCGGTCAAGACCCCCGGCCCGCATCCCAGATCTATGGCCCTCATGCCCGGAACCGGGCGCAGGAGAGCCAGCAGATCCGTGAACGGCGCCTCTCTCTCGGCCTGAAATAGGGCGTAGCAGTGCGGGTCCCAGGGCATGGACGCTCCTTCGCCCCCACCAGGACGGCCGACCTCCCCGAGGCGGGATTTCCTGTCGGCCGAGCGAACCGCCCCCAGGCATGCGTAAAATTACCTCCACCGATCGATTCCGCTACTTCTTCGACAACACCATGGCGCGCGGCCCGGTGGCCATGATCGGCTGGCTGGGACTGGTCTCGCTGGTGATGGTGATCGTGGCGGCGCTGGTGGTCACGGTGCTGGGCATCAACGACACCGGCTTCATCGAGGAACTCTGGCAGGGCACCATGCACGCCATCGACGCCGGCACCCTGGCTGGCGATCAGGGCTGGCCCCTTCGCCTGGTGATGGCTGCCGTCACGGTGGGCGGCATCTTCATCGTCAGCACCCTGATCGGTATCCTCTCGAGTGGCCTGGAGAGCAAGCTCGACGAGCTGCGCAAGGGCCGCTCGTTCGTGATCGAGGATGGCCACACTTTGATTCTGGGCTGGAACTCCAAGATCTTCACCATCATCAGCGAGCTGGCCGTGGCTCAAGAGAGCGAGAGGAACCCCTGTGTGGTGGTGCTGGCCGACAAGGACAAGGTCGAGATGGAGGACGAGATTCGCTCCGAGGTCGGCAACCTGCGCCGCAGCCGGGTCATCTGCCGCTCCGGCAACCCCAACAACCTCGTCGACCTGGACATCGTCAATCCTTACCAGTCCAAGTCCATCATCGTGCTCTCGCCCGAGGAGGGCAACGCCGACTCGCAGACCATCAAGACCATCCTGGCCGTGACCAACAATCCCGACCGACGACCCGAGCCCTATCACATCGTGGCTGAGATCAAGGACGAGCGCAACCTCGAGGTGGTGCGCATGGTGGGAAAGGACGAAGTCGAGCTGCTGCTCGCTGACGATCTCATCGCCCGGGTGATGGTGCAGACCTGTCGGCAGTCTGGCCTGTCCGTGGTTTACACCGAGCTGATGGACTTCGAGGGAGCCGAAATCTACATGCGCGAAGAGCCCTCCCTGGCGGGCAAGAAGTTTGGCGAAGCTCTGTTTGCCTACCCTGAATGCACCGTTTTCGGGCTGCAGTTCGCAGACGGCCGCGTCAAAGTGAACCCGCCCATGGATACCGTCATCGCAGTCGGCGACCGGCTCATCGCCATCGCTGAGGACGACAGCACCCTGCGCCTGGGAACGAGCAATCCCCGCCTGGATATGAGTGCGGTGGTCGCCAGGTCGGAGACCGAGGCCGCTCCGGAGCGCTCCCTGTTGTTGGGCTGGAACGAGCGAGCCCGCATCCTGGTGCGCGAGCTCGATCAGTACGTGCAGCCCGGGTCCTTCCTCAAAATCGTCTCAACCCACGACGTAGCCGAGGCCGTCGGCGAGGTCACCCTCAAGAACACCAGCCTGGAGTATCTGCACGCGGATACGACGGACCGACGGGTGCTCGACTCGCTGGACGTGGCCAGTTATGACCACATCCTCCTGCTGTGCTATAAGGACCACGTCGACCTGCAAGAGGCCGACGCTCAGACTCTGGTGACCCTGCTCCACCTTCGCAACATCTCCGAGCTCACCAACATCGACCTCTCCATCGTCAGCGAGATGCTCGACGTGCGCAACCGCGAGTTGGCCGAGGTGACCAAGGCCGACGACTTCATCGTGTCCGACAAGATGATCAGCCTGTTGA
>CAZWUN010000111.1:1602-14064 GCA_964637145.1 uncultured Burkholderiales bacterium | reverse complement strand
TGGAGGCGCTGGAGGACGATCTGGACGGTCTGCTGCAGCGCCGTCCCGAGCTGGTTCTGGTGAGCGATCTGGCCCGGGCCAACGAGCCCGGAGCGCGGCATCGCAAGCGCTATCAAGACGTGGAAGAGCTGCTTTCGGCCGGCATCGACGTCTATGCCACCCTGGACGTGCAGCGCATCGAGAGCCTGAACGATCTGGTCGCTCGCCTCTCGGGGATCACCGTGCGCGAGACGGTGCCCGACCGCATTCTGGATCTCGCCCACCACGTCGAGTTGGTGGATTTATCCCCCCCCGAGTTGCGGCTGCGCCTGGAGGAAGGCGGCAACCTGTTGGCCATGCGCGAGCTGGCCCTGCGCAAGGCGGCCGAGCTGGCCGGCCAGCGCGAGGCTCTGGCCTCGCGGGTGGAGCTGCCGGTGGCCGCCGAAAGCATCCTGGTGTGCGTCGGCCCCCACAGCGAGAACCGCCGCCTGCTGGGTCTGGGTCGGCGGATGACGGCCGGCCTGCACGCCGACTGGACCGTTCTCTACGTGGAGACTCCCTGGCACACCCCCGAGCAGCGCCGAGCGGTCAGTCAGACTCTGCACCAGGCCGAGGAGCTGGGCGCCCGCAGCGTGACCATTTCGGGCCAGGACGTGGGCGAAGCGGTGCTGGACTATGCCCGCTCCCACCAGGTGACCCGCATTCTGGCCAGCAAATCAGGCGGGCTGGGCGAGCGATTGCTCAAGAAGAGCGGCGACATCGACCTGCACCTGATCGGAGAAGCTCCCCGGCGAGGCCTGCACCCCTACCTGGGTGCCGCCGTCCTGGTGGCGCTGGCTTTCGCCCTGACCTGGCCGGGAGCGGGGGCGGAGCGGGCCGAGTCGGTCTTGCTCTGCCTGATGGCGGTGCTGACCTCCGCCGTCTACTGGGGGCGGGGACCGGCCCTGCTGGCGGCCGCCTTGAGCCTATTGCTGGCTCCCTTCACCCCCCTGAACCTGGCCGCGCTGGTGGCCGTTGCCCTGGTGGTCAGCACCCTGGCCCATCGGGCTCGCTCCCAGGTGCAGGCCGCCCGGCGGCGCGAGACGGCCACGGTAGCGGCCTGCGAGCTGAGCCAGGACCTGGTGGCCGCCTCCGACATCGAGTCGGTGGTGGCCATCCTCAAGCGCCATGGGGAGCGCGTCTTCGGGGGGACCTTCACTCCCCTGCCCGGGTCTCTTCGAGGGGTAGAGCAGCGGGCTGCCGACTGGGCTCTGGCCCAGGGCCGACCCGCCGGGCAGCACACCGGCACCCACTCGGAAGCGCGCGCCCTCTATCTGCCGCTGGGCCAGCAGGGGGTGCTGGCGGTCGAGGTCGAGTCTCTGTCGCGCGAGCAGCGACGGCTGCTGGAGACCTTCGCCGGCCAGACGGCTCTGGCCCTGGAGCGGGTGCAACTGGCCCGGGAGGCGGGCCGACACGAGCTGCTCAAGGCCAAGGAGAAGCTGCAGAATGCTCTGCTGAACTCGGTATCCCACGACCTGAAGACGCCTCTGGCCTCGATCTCGGGCGCTCTGCGCAGCCTGCGCGAAGACCGCGATCTGCTTGACGAGAGCGCCCGCCTGGAGCTGACCGACAACGCCTGCGCCGAGGCCGAGCGACTCAATCGGCTGGTGACCAACCTGCTGGATCTGACCCGCCTGGAGGGAGGCGCCCGTCCAGTGCGGCTGGAGGTCTGCCAGCTCAGCGATCTGGTCGCCTCGGCCAGGGAGGCGGCTCGCCTCGACCGACCGGTCCAGGTGGACCTCGAGGTGGAGTCCTGGTCGCTCGACTTCGTGCTGATCCATCAGGTGCTGGTCAACCTGCTCGACAACGCGCTCAAGTATTCCACTCCCGGCACCCCCCTGAGCCTGCGAGCCCGGCAGGTGGCGGGCGAGTTGGAGCTCTCGGTGGAGGATCAAGGTCCCCCCCCGGAGGACCTCGAGCGGGTCTTCGAAGCCTTCTATCACGGCCCCACGGGTGGCTCGGGACTGGGCCTCTCCATCTGTCAGGCCATCGTCCACTCGCACGGGGGGCGCATCCGCATGCAGCACCAGGATGGCCGCACGAGGGTGGAAGTCCGGCTGCCATGACCCGGGTGCTGGTGGTGGACGACGAGAAGGCCATCCTGCGCTTTCTACGCACCTCGCTGGGGGCCCACGGCTACAAAGTGATCGAGGCCTCCACCGGGGAGCAGGCGCTGGAGTTGGCGGCCCTGGAGCGTCCCGAGGTGATCCTGCTGGACCTGAGCCTGCCCGACCTGGACGGGGTCGAGGTCACGCGCCGCCTGCGCGAGTGGTCGCAAGTGCCCATCATCGTGGTTTCGGTGCGGGGCAGCGAGAAGGACAAGATCGAGGCTCTGGACGCGGGTGCCAACGACTACTTGACCAAGCCCTTCGGGGTGGGCGAACTGATGGCCCGCATGCGAGTGGTGCTGCGGTCACGCCTGGGTGATTCGCCCGAGCCGGTCTTTCGCTCGGAAGGGCTGGAGGTGGACCTGGCTCGGCGCCTCGTTAGCGTGGACGGGGTCTCGGTGCGCCTGACCCCGACCGAGTATGACCTCCTCAAGACCTTGATCGTGCATGCCGGCAAGGTGCTCACCCACCGGATGCTGCTGCGCGAGGTCTGGGGGCGGGGCTACGAAGAAGACAACCACCTGGTGCGGGCCAACATCTGCAACCTGCGCGCCAAGCTCGAGCGCGATCCCACCCGTTCACGCTTCATCCAGACCGAGCCCGGAGTCGGTTACCGGCTCAAGGCTTAGCGACTCAGGGTTCTTTCAGGCTCGCCCTTTAAGATGGAGCCATGTCCATCCAGGCCAACCAACCGAGCTTTCAGCGCGCCGCCCGCATGCTGACGGGGGATGCCCCCGCCGGTCGCAAGCTGGAGTCGGTGCCGGTGGAGGGTCTGGCCACCCAGGCCTGCCTCTCCGACGACGGCCGCTTCGTGGCCTTCGTGGCTCAGGCTCGCAAGCAGGAGTGGCAGGGGGGTCGGGTGACCACTCCCCCCTACGACGTCTTTCTCAAAGACCGGCTCACCGGCGATCTCCAGGTGATCACCCGGGGAAGCAACGGCTCCTCGAGCGGAGTGACCATGTCCGCCGATGGCCGTCTGGTGGCCTTCACCTCCAGCGCCTCCAACCTGGTCGAGGGCGACACCAACAACACCAGCGATGTCTTCCTCTACGACCGGCTGAGCGGTCAGACCCGGCTGGTCAGCTGCGCCCAGGACGGCACCCAGGGCAACCTCGCCTCCTATGCTCCCCAGCTCTCGGCCGACGGCAAGGTGCTGGCCTTCATCTCCACCGCCAACAACCTGACCGACGAGCCCACAAATTGCAATCAGAAGGCGATGGTGAAGGATCTGTCCACGGGCCGGGTGGAGGTGGTCAGCGGACCCGCGACGGGGATGGTGGAGCAGCTCGCTCTGTCAGGAGATGGCAGTCGGGTGGTTTTCGGCTACATGGGCCAGTCTCTGGACCCGGCCGTGAAGCCACCCACTGAGTGGGGCCGCGAACTCTACCATCCGCAGATTTACCTGCACGAGCGAGCCAGCGGCCAGACCCGGCAGATCAGCCGCAATGGCGAGGGGGAAGGGGCCGATGGCCGTTGCCTCGATCCCACCATCTCTCGCGATGGCAGGCGGGTAGCCTTCGCCACCGCGGCTTCCAATCTCTCGCCCGGCGTCGCCGCCGGCATGCTGGCCGTTTTCCAGGGTTGGGTCGATCAGGACCTGGAGCACCTGGGCACGGGACTCGCCCCCACCTTCTCGGGCAACGGGGAGTGGATCGGCTGGCAATCCGATGGCCAGATCGAGCTGCGCGGCCCGGAGGGACAGCAGCTGGTGGTGGACCGACCCGAAGGCAGCCCCCTGGAACCGGTCCGCTCTCTCAACCCTCAGCTCAGTCAGGACGCCAACACGGTGGTCTTCGTCACCCAGGAGCGCGACCGCGACGAGGTGGGGGGAATGCGCTCGCGGGTGCACACCTTCGACTTCGAGCACGCCCGCGCCCAGCTCGATTGGACCGGCGAGAAGGACGAGCCCGGCGGACCGGTCTCGCTTCAGAGCAACGCCGTCATCGTGGGGGGAGTCAGGCTGCGCCGGCGGGGCTGACCATGCAGCCTCTGGCAATGGCAGGACAACGACTCCTGTAAGCAAAGGCAAAATGATGCCGGTTCGTGCAACCGCGCTCCCCGCTTGCGAAAAGGAGATCCCGCTTGAAATTCTTGATTCCTCTGGACGGCTCGCCACTTGCCCTGGCAGCCCTCACCCAGGCGGCCAATCTGGCTGCCCACCGATCGGCCGAGCTCTTGCTCGTGTCCGTGGTGCAGGAGGCTTTCGAGGGTGCCTCCATGGTGGCCCGCTACAACGACGACCTCCACCGCCAGGGCAGCGAGTACCTGCAGGGCGCCCAGAAGCTGCTGAGCGAGGCCGGCTTCCAGGTGCGCACCCGACTCCTGACCGGTGATCCGGGGCCGGCCCTGATCGCCTGTGCCCGCGAGGAGAATCCGGATCTGGTGGCCATGGGCACACACGGTCGAAGCGGCCTGCAGCGTCTCATCCTCGGGAGCGTCACCGAGCATGTGCTGACCTGCTCACCGTGCCCGGTGCTGGTCACTCGAAGCGAGCAGAGCGAGCTCGACGCGGCCGCGGCCCGTGCCTGGAGCGGGTATTCGTGCGTTCTGGTGGCCCTGGACGGCTCGGAGCCCTCCCAGCGAGCCCTGGGTGCCCTGCCCGGGCTGCTGCGACGGGCCGGGGCGCGGGCGGTGCTGTTCTCGGCGCTCGATCTCCCTCTCGAGCACCACACCCCCTGGGAGGTAGCTGAGCGCAGCCAGCAAGGCTATCTTCGGGAGCAGGCAGCATCTCTGGGCGGTCCACAAATTGAGGTCGAGTGTCTGGTGGGCCACGGCTCGCCCGCCCGGGTCATCGTGCAGCAGGCCCGAGAGAAGGAGGCCGGGCTGATCCTCATCGGTAGCCGGGGGCGAGGGGCTGTCGCCAGCTTTTTCCTCGGCAGCGTAGCCCGAGACGTGGCCCGCACCTCGCACTGCCCGGTCCTCGCGATTCGCGGCTCGAGCGGGCTCCTGGATTGAAAGCACCCACCGCGAACCTGCAGGGCTTGAGCCTGGCCGAGGTGGCCGCCCTTCAGGCCAAACACGGTCCCAACCGCCTGCCCCGCACGCCCGGGCCCTCCATCGGAAGGTTGATTCTGCACCAGTTCCAGAGCCCGCTGGCGGTGGTGCTGGCGGTGGCCGGAGCTCTCTCGCTGGCCATCGGGGGACTGGACGAGGCCCTGATGATCCTGGCCATCCTGATCATCAACGCGGCTCTGGGTAGCTACCAGGAATGGAGAGCCGAGCGCGGCGCGGCAGCCCTGCAGAAGCTCTTGCGCGTGCGGGCCCGGGTGATCCGCGAGGGGCAGACCTGCGACATCGACGCCGAGGAGCTCGTGCCCGGTGACGTGGTCTTGCTCGAGAGCGGCGACCGGGTGCCGGCCGATATTCGCCTGGAGTGGTGCCACGGCCTGGAGGTCAACGAGTCTTTCCTGACCGGCGAGTCGATTCCGGTCGGCAAGGAAGCCCTGGGGACCGGAGACCGGGTGCTGGCTTACGCCGCCAGTATGGTCGTGCGCGGGCGGGCCCGCGGAGTGGTGGACAGCATCGGACTGGGAACGGCCGTGGGACGGCTGGCGCGCGACGTCACCGAGCTGGCTGCCGGGCTCTCTCCCCTGCAGGTCCGCATGGAGAGGTTCACGCGCCTGGTGGCCGCCGCCACCGGGGTGGTCGTGGTCCTGGTCGCCATCCTGGGCATGACCGTGCACGGCCACAGCCTGTTGGACACCTTCTTCTTCGCTGTGGCCCTGGCTGTCTCGGCCATCCCCGAGGGCCTGCCCATCGCCCTGACGGCGGCTCTCTCGGTTGCGGCGGTCCGGATGGCCCGTCAGGGGGTGATCGTGCGCCGACTCCAGTCGGTGGAGGGGCTGGGCAGTTGCACCCTCGTGGCCAGCGACAAAACGGGAACGCTGACCATGAACCAGCTCACCGTCACCGAGCTGCGCCTCCCGGGAAGAGCGCCCTACGGCGTCGGGGGAGTGGGATTTGTGCCCCAAGGTGAGATCGACCCCAGCCCCGAGGCGGATCTGGCCAGCCGGCTGGCCCGCATCGCTTTGCTCTGCAACGAGGGGGGGCTCAACCTGAAGGAGGGGGAGTGGGTGGGCTCGGGCGACCCGACCGATGTAGCCCTGCTGGTCCTGGGCGAGAAGCTCGGGTTGAGCTCGGAGCAGGTCCGTGAAGAGCTGCCCGAAGTCTACCGCATCCCGTTCGAGCCCGAGCTCAAGTATTCGGCCTCGGTGCACCGCCAGAGCTCGCGCCTGCTGGTGCTGGTCAAAGGAGCTCCCGAGGTGGTGCTGGACCTGTCCGGGGAGGTCGACTCGTCCGCCTGGCTGGCCTGCGCCGAAGAGATGGGGCGATCGGGCCTGCGTGTGCTGTTGCTGGCCGACGCCGAGCTCGACCACGTCGAGTTGGACCCGACCCCCGAGCCGTTTCCCCTGCCCCGCCTCACACCGGTGGCCCTGGTGGGCATGATCGACCCCCTCCGACCCGAAGTCCCGGCCGCCATCAGCGCCTGTCGCGAGGCCGGCGTGCGCGTGATCATGGTGACCGGAGATCATCCTGTCACGGCTCTGGCCATTTCCAGGCAGTTGGGGCTCGTCGAGCGGGCCGAGCAGGTGGTCACCGGAACCGAGCTCACCGACCCCGCTCAAGCGGTGAAGCAGGCGCGGGTGTTCGCCCGCACGGCCCCGCACCAGAAGCTCGAGATCGTGAAGGCGGCCCAGGAAGAGGGGCATTTCGTGGCCGTCACCGGCGATGGCGTGAACGATGCTCCGGCCCTGCGAGCTGCCAATATCGGCGTAGCCATGGGGTCGGGCACGGACGTGGCCCGGGAAGCAGCGAGCCTGGTCGTGTCCGACGACAACTTCGCCACCCTGGTCTGCGGCATTCGCGAAGGGCGCATCGCCTACAACAACGTGCGCAAGGTCATCTTTCTCCTGATCTCGACCGGAGCCGCCGAGGTCGTCATGGTGATCGGGGCTTTCATGGTGGGCCTTCCGGTTCCGTTGCTGCCCTCCCAGCTGTTGTGGTTGAATCTGGTTACCAACGGCATCCAGGACGTCGCCCTGGCCTTCGAGCCAGGCGAAGGAGACGAGCTGCGCCGTCCCCCACGCCCCCCTTCCGAGAGAATCTTCGACCGGCTCATGATCGAGCGGGTGGTCCTCTCAGCCCTCGTGATGGCCGGTCTTGGAATGGCAGCCTTCACCTGGGCCCTCTCCCACGGCTGGGAGGTCGAGGCGGCTCGCAATCTCCTCTTGTTCCTCTTCGTCATGCTCGAGATCGTCCACATCGGCAACTGCCGCTCCGAAACGCGCTCGGCTTTCGCCATCCCTCCCTGGAGAAATCCGGTCCTGATGGGAGGCTCCCTGGTTGCTCTGGGCCTCCACCTGGGGGCCATGGTTCTTCCTCTGGGTCAACGATTTTTGCACACGATGCCCTTGGAGCTATCGGTGGCGGCCGGGGCTGTCTGTGCCTCCTGGGTGCTGCTGGCCGTCATGGAGATCCAGAAGCTGCTCCGATCACGCCGAAAAACGTTGTAGGACCGCCGACCTCAGGGACCGACCACTCCCAGCTCGGTCACTTTGACTCCCGGGGGCACTTCGTTCCACGACAGCACGGCCAGGGCGGGAAGGCTGCGCTCGATGATGGAGCGCACCAGCGCTCGGACGTGGGGTGAGGTCATCAGGACCTGGGGAGCGTCCGGCGAGCGGAAGAGCGTCAGGGCCTCTCCCAGGCGTTGAACCAGGTGCTCGTACAGGGGGAGATTGGGCAGGGGAAACCGGCCCTGGTCGGTGGCCTGGCTCGAGTCGAAAACCCGGCTCTCGAGGTCGGGGTGCAGGGCCAAAACGCTCAGCCGACCCTGCCGGGTCAGCCGCCGGCAGATGCTGCGCGAGAGCTCGCGGCGCGCGTGCTCGGTGAGGGTGTCCACCCGGTTTCCGTGTCTCAGGTTGCGCAGCAACACCTCCAGGATTCGCCGCATGTCTCGGATCGGCACGAGCTCGCTCAAAAGGGCTTGCAGCACCTCCTGCAGTGCCGACCAGCTCAGCCTGGCCGGGACGAGCTCTTCCACCACCAGCGGGTCGGTGCGGCGCACCCGCTCAACCTTGCGCTTCACTTGCTCGAGGCTCAACAGATCGCCGGAGCGTCGCAGCAGCACCTGGTTGAGCTGGACCAGGATGGCCACGATCACCAGGTCGACCACCTCGCAACCGAGCTCGATGGCTTTCGACTCTTGCTCGGGCCGAATCCACAGACCGAGCTGGCTGCGCTCGACGGCCAAGCTCTCCAGGTCGCGCAGCGCCTCTTCGCTTCCCCTGGCCAGCAAGAGGTCGGAGCCGGCCTGTCCGCGAGCGGTGACCTCTTCGTGGAGGTCGATGGTCCAGGCCATGGGAGGCAGGCCGGGATCGCACCACAAGAAGAGGCTCGGCAACTCCAGGCCGAGCTTGAGACGGCTGTGGCGTTGCAGTTCGGGATACCACTCTGGCAGCTCATTGATGACGCGTGCCAGGCCGCGCCCCAGGCTGAGGCGGAGCGGCTCGATCCCGAAGTCGTCCTCGTTGGGGGTGGGCACCGTCTGGGGCACGCGCTCGAGCATACCAAGCACGAACTCAGGGTCGAGCGTCACCACCAGGTTGATCGGGTCGTACACCATGTCGACCCTTTGAAAACGCTCGCGCAGCTCGTCGAGAAACTCCTGCATGGGTACCGAGTCCGGGTGGCGCGGGTCGTCGTCTGGCCAGGGTTCCTCTTTCATCGGCAAGAGAGGCCTTCCCCGACGATTCCGCCGATTCCTGGAGCGCGCCAGCCCGAGGGCTGGCAAGAGCAGCCGAAACTTCGTAACAAAATGGCAATGTCACCCGGTTAAAGTGAGGGATGAAGGTTTGGCAGTAGCCCGCGCCGAGGCGCCCCGAGCGACAAGCAAAACCACTCAGAGCACAGAATCAGAGGAAGCCATGCAAGACAATCTCGCGACCTCTTCGGTCTCATCGGTTCGCTCTACGAACGGATCGAGCCCGCCCCCGGCGCCGGCCACGGCCCCCTCGGCGGCGGCCAACCGCGCGGGTGGCTCCTCTGCGACCTCGACCACGCAAGAAACCCTCAACGACGTGGTCCAGCTCTCCGAGCCCGCGGCCCAGGAGGCTCCCAAAAACCCGAGAGCACAGGTGGCCGACCAGCGCGAGCGCGACCAGCTCGTCAATGGGATGCTCGAGACCACCGGCCCGGGCGCCCCTACCGCGCAAGAGGCCGAAGCCCTGCGCAATTCGCTGGGCGTGGTGGATCAGGGCACGCTGCGCTTCCTGCAACAGCAGGGTCTCAAGGTGGGCGTCGTCAGTCCGGGAGAGGACCTTTACCAGATGGGCGTGCTGCGCGAGGTGGACCTGGCCGGATTGCAGAGCAAGCTCCCCGAGCACCAGGCCGGCATTAACGCCATCGACGCCCGGCTCGACCAGAAGTTCGGGCCCCAGATGGCCGAGATCACGAGCAAGATGCAGGGACTGGCGGCCGACGATCCCAAGCGGCAGGAGCTCGACCTGCAACTGGCCAGGCTGCAGGGGCAGCGGACCTACGAGCTGAGTCAGGGGATGGAGAGCGCGGGCATCCCCGCCCGCCCTCTGATGCCTCCCCTCTCGGCCAAGGAGGCCAGCAACAACGATCTGGCCATGATGGCCACCCAGGTGGTGGAGAGTCCCCTGCCCACCGCCGCCATGGCCGACATCCACGGAGCCAACACCCCCGAGCGCCTGAAGGAGTTCGAGCAGTTGATGGTGGGCCTCAACGGCGAGCGGCTCGAGGTCGCCCGCCAGCAGGGGCTGGAGGGCCTGAAGGCGCGGGTTGCGGCCGCCAAACCCGAGGACCGCGAGCGGTTGCAGGGCTATCTGGACGCGGCCCTGGCCGACCCCACCCAGATCCCGATCGATCACCGGGCCCACAACATCGTGGTGCCCGACCTCCACTACGTTGAACGAGGTCGCCTGGGGATGCATGACAAGCTCTCGCTGGCCAACTGGGGCGATGGAGCGAGCACCGCGGCCCCGGTGGTCGACCCCAAGACGGGTGAGGGCAGCGTTCTGAACGGGCAGTATTTCGAGGACCGCCACCGCATCCTGGTGCGCGACTCGCGGGTGGGCTCGGACACTCCCATCCACGAGCTGGGGCACGCTATCGAGGGCGGGGTGCAGAAGGCCGACCCGACCTTCTATGCCGGCTTCGAACCGCGCCTGATGGAGGCTTACCAGGCCGCCCGCCAGGGCACCACCGTCAGCACCTACGCCCAGGCCAGCCCCCGCGAATACATCGCCGAGGGAGTGGCCCACTTCTACGAGGACCCGAAGGCGCTCAAGGCGACCGATCCGGCCCTCTTCGCCCTGACCCAGGAGCTGATCGCCAGGTCCTCGGCCCTGGGCAACGCTCCGAAATGAGTTCGGCAAAGTCGTCGGGGAATGCGATTCAGCTCCGCGAGCAGGGATCAGGTCGCGTGACCCGGCTGAGCGCCCGACGTCGCGTCGATGTCAAAGGCCAGCAGTGCCTGCTCCAAGAGGCGGCTATCGCCGGGCAGCGAAACTGAAACTCGATGGATGATCTGAAGAAGCGTCTGGAGCGGTTAGAGCAGCGAGTGGATCGTGGGCTAGCTCATACCGAGCCTGTCATCGCGACGCAGCGTGAGATCATCGAGAAGGCCTTCGACCAGGTGCGCCTCGCGCTGATGGAGCAGGAAGCTGCCTATCGCGTCCAGGGCGTCGAGACTCGTGAGAGCATTTCGGAGCTCACGCAGATTGTGCTCGCCATGGAGAAGCGCCTGACCGATCTGGAGAATCCGCCGGCGGCGTAAAACCATCGTTCTGCGCACAAAGGTGGCCGGGCCGTGCGACTGGTCGCAGGTTCGAGCGGATCCCAACTGGACCTGGCCACACAGCGCATCAGGAGTCCTGTTCCTCGGTTCTGGGCAACGCTCAGGGCTCGAGCTGAAATGTGGTCAGCACGCCCCGATGGTCGGTGGGGTAAGGCTGAAGCACGATGGTGCCGTTCTCGGGCCGCTCGGCCACGATGTCCACCGTCAGCGGCTTGAGGCCCTGGTAGAGCACGAAGTCGAGCCGGTCGTGATGGTCGGCCGGGTCATCGGGCCGGGTCGTGGGGGTCCATGTCCATCCGGGCCGGGCCACCTCGTCGGGATTGAGGACCCGGAAGGAATCCTGCCAGCCAGCCTGCTCGGCGGCCCGACTGGTGGGCCAATCCACCTTGATGGGGTGGAGTGCGGCCCGGGCCGCTCTCTCGGTCCAGTCCAGGTGAGAGGGCTCGTTGAAGTCTCCCGTCAGCACTCTCGGGAGGCCTTCCAGCGCTTTGAGGTCCTGCAGGGCGGCCCGGATCTCCGGCCCCCGGGCCAGCTCGGCCTGCTCTTGTGCCTGCGCCTCGGTTTGAATGAACGGGTGATCGCCGTAGGGGATCCCCAGTAGCTGGTAAGGCTGGTAGGGCTGGTGGTTGAGGTGCAGGTTGCCCACTCCCAGGAGTTTGCCCGAAGGCAGCTCGACCACCACCGCGTGCTTGCCGGGCGTGGCCTTCTGGATGGGAAAGCGGCTCAGAATAGCGGTCGTCTCTCCCTGCTGCAGGTGGTTGAAACTCAGCTTCTCGGCCAGCGCGGGCGTGTTCTTGCTGGACTCTTGCAGGCCCACGATGTCGGCTCCTGACGTTCGGATCAGCTCGGCCACCTGGTCCACGCCCTCCTTGGAGTCGTGCCAGACGTTGAGGGTGAGCACCCTGACCGTGTTCTGGCTGGCCAGCGCCGGGGGCGAAGGGGAGCAGGCAGTGGCCAGCGCCAGGGCGGTGGCCAGGGTCACGGCCCGCCAGACCTTCCAGCCAACGGCAGGCAGGTCCGAGATCTGCACGGTCTCGCGAGGCTCGCTGGCTCTTTGCGGGGCCGTGCGCGGGCGCCGCTCTATCCTCGAGCGGAAGTTGCTCAGCGCGGAGATCATCTCGCCTGTCAGGTTAGCCGTGCGGGCGGAAAAAGCTGTGAAAGGTGCGGGGCCGTGGCTGCGATGACGACCCGGCTCCGTCGCCAACGGAATCAGGGTTCCCCAGCAGTTCATGCCGGCCACTGGCCCCAACTGGGAGTAGCCTCAGGGCTTGCGTAGACCCGGCTGAGCCGCTGGCAGAGCAGCCAGTGCCTCCAGAGCCCGCAGCACCCCGAGCTGAACCTGGGCAAAACTCACCCCTCCCTGCAGGTAGCAGGCATAGGGCTCGCGCAGGGGCCCATCGGCGCTGAGCTCGATGGACGACCCCTGGATGAAGGTGCCCCCGGCCATCAGGATCGGATCGCGGTAACCCGGGTTCATGACCGGCTCGGGGGTGGCCCGATGGTCCACCGCTC
>CAZWUN010000111.1:0-1592 GCA_964637145.1 uncultured Burkholderiales bacterium | reverse complement strand
CCTGCACGCCCCGACAGAAAGCCTTCTGAGCCTCGATGCTGCCCAGCCGCACGGCCTGGATCAGGTCGGTGCGCGGGTCATTCCAGCGGGGCCAGGCCTCGAGGCCCTCCTGCTCGAGCATCCAGGCTGCCCAGACCGCGCCTTCCAGGGCCTGACCCACGATCAGGGGTGCCAGAAAGAGCCCCTGCGCCAGGGTGCGATTCATGCCCAGCGTGGGGCCCTCTTCGGGCCCGATGCCGGGAGCGGTCAGGCGCACCGTCGCCCGCTCTACCCACTCGCTGGCGCCTGCCAGGTAGCCCCCGGTTGGTGCCAGAGAGCCGCCCAGGTTCTTGATCAGCGAGCCAGCCACCAGGTCGGCGCCCACCTCGATCGGCTCGATGGGCTCGACCAGCTCCCCATAGCAGTTATCCACCAGCACCACCGCCCGAGGAGCCACCCGGCGCAGGCGCGTGATGCACTCACCCAGCTCGGCCACCGTCAGGGAGCGCCGCCAGGTGTAGCCTCGAGAGCGCTGCAGAAACACCACGCGGGTGCTCGCCCGCATGAAGCTCTCCACCGCTTCCAGATCGATGGAGCCATCGGGAAGCAGGGCCAGCTCGCGGTAGCTCACCCCCAGCTCGTGCAGCGAGCCCGGGCCGGGCCCCACGACGGGCTGGAGGGTATCGTAGGGTGGACCGGTCAGGCTGACCAGCTCATGGCCGGGCAGCAGTGCCCCGAAAAGCGCCGCCGAGATGGCATGGGTTCCCGAGACGATCTGCAGGCGCAGGCGGGCGGCTTCGGCCCGAAAGATGCGAGCCAGGGCCCGATCGAGCAGCTCGCGGCCCGAGTCGTGAAAGCCGTAACCCGTGGTGCCATAGAAGTGCCCCTCGGAGAGGCCCTCAGCCTGCAGGGCCGCCAGCACTTTGAGCTGGTTGGCGCCGGCGGCGCGACGCACCTCGGCACGGACCGACTCGGTGGCCTCCTCCCCCTGCCGGGCCAGGCCGGCCAGTCGTTCAGATACCCCCAGTTCGATCAGGGCCTTCTGCAAAATCTCTCCCGGCGCCCACGCAAAAATGTGGTCGCAGCGTGGCGTGGTCGGTTGCGCTGAAGATGGAAGATTTCCTGCCTCAGGCCGGGAGACTCCAGTCCTCCCAGCCCAGTCCCGGCACACGCGCGAACTCGGTGAAATTGGCCGTCACAAGCGTGGCCTGGGTTCTAAGAGCCTGGGCCGCGATCAGGAGGTCGTACGGCCCGATGGGGGTGCCTCGGATTTCCAGGTGGGCCCGAAGTTCGCCGGCTCGAGCGGCGTCTTCCGGGTTGAAGTCCAGCACCTGGATCGGGCCGGCGAGAAAGTCCCGCAAAGATCTCGCGTTCTTGTCGGGGCGCTGGCTGCGCGCAATTCCGTAGCAAAGCTCGAAAAGCACGATGGAACCCACCGAGATCACTTCTCGCGCTCTCAGCTCTCGCCGAAGCCGCTCACCGACCGGGTGTGGCTTCTGCCTCAAGAGCGCAATCACCGCGTTTGTGTCGAGCAGATAACTCAAGAGAAGAGATCTTTGGGGTGCGGCATCGGTGGCTGGTTTCGGCCCTCCTCCAGAAAGGACTCGTCGGCA
>CAZWUN010000110.1:0-14167 GCA_964637145.1 uncultured Burkholderiales bacterium | reverse complement strand
CGACTGGGTCAAGGACAAGCTCGAGGCTCACGGCGTCGACCCGGTCCACGGCCGTCAGTGCCTGTTCGAATACATCAAGGCCGTGCACACGGGGGGCGCTCCGATCGAAACTCTTGCCACCGAGCAGAGTCGCAAGGATCTGGCCACTGGCGCGTTTCTTGCCAACGCCCTGGTATTCACCAAAGGTTACGCGCAGCACGGTCATGAAGCCTGCGAGCAAGTCAAGGTCGCTCTGGCGAACAATCGACCCGAGTTGCTGCTCGGGGAGGACGGCCAGCCGATCCTGCCCGAAGCCGAGCTGGCGCTGCTGCGGGTTGGAGTGGCCACCAAAATCGATCAGATCGATCCATTCCGTGTCTTCGGGCAGATTCGGGCGGCCGGCGAGAACACGCGCTTCGACGCCCTCGAAGGGATCCAGTCGCTGGTGGGACAACCCGAGTCAGGCTCGGACATGGAGCTGCTGGCTGCTGCCATCGCCCGACATCGGCAGATTCCCGCCGAGCAGGCACCACATTTCAACCTGCACTCCCTCAAGGAAACGTCAGACATGATGCTCGGCCAGCTCCAGGGGAAGAGGAGTACGAGCCGTCTGGTGCGGCTTGGAATGGCCGCAGTCTGGTCAGCGGGGGCGCTGGTCTCGGGTTTTTATCCACTTTTCCTGGGAGCGGCCGGCGAAATGGGGTTGGGCCTGGCCAGGGAGAAGGTCATGACGAAGCAACTTCAGACCGAGCAACGACTGAACCAGGTGCTGGCCAGGACCATCGAGGCCGCCAGCCAGGAGGGCGAAGGGGCCCTGGTGCGCTCCATGGCCGAGGCCAGCAAAGTAGCGCCTTAGCGGACCACTCGCGTAAAGGGTTTGCCCTTCTCGTCCACGCCGCTCTCGAGCACCGTGCCCTCTTTGGTCACCTGACGCGCCATGGGCTTGCCTGTGAACGGGTCGTTGAGCACGCCCGCGTTGGGATAGCTGGGAACGGGAGCCGCTACCGGCCTGGGAGCGGCCGCGCGAGCCGGGCTGCGCGAAGAGGGAGCCGCTCCGGCCTCAGGAGCCGAGAAGTTGAATCTGGCGTCCGGGGCGCCCGCCGGCGGGCGTGCGGCTGCGGCTGAGCTCGGTCCGCTCCCACTGCTGCTCGAGCCTGCCCCGGGGGCTACGGCCCCGGGCTGGACAGCCGCTTCGGGCGTGGCAGCCGTTGAGGTGGCGGGCTGTGTGCCGGTCTTTTGAGGCTCCCCGGCCGGCGGTTTCGAGCAACCCAGCGTCAACATCGTCACACAGGCCAGAACGAGCAGCTTGTTGGACATACGACCTCCTAGAGATTGGTGGATTCTTCCCAGCGCAGAAACCGAAACACCCGGTTGGGATCGGCCGTGGACGTATCCATGTCGGCCCGGATGGTTGCCTGAGCGCTGGGACTGGTCCGATTCCCCACCACGCCGACCGAGCTGATGCGCAGCACGAAGAATGGTGAGTTTCGGTGGGTTTCATCGATGGAGACGGTGTAGCTGCCGATCACGGTGCCTCCGTCCTTGACGTCCTCTGAGTAGGTGAAGATCGTCTGGTCATAAGAGGACTGGGGCGGAAAGCGAAAGTCTTTCTCCAGCTTGACCCGCGCATCCTCGATTCCAGCACGAGTCAGGGCCCGAGCCTGGGCCGCCTCGAGCCCTTTGGCGGCACCCCGGTACTGGGCCACCCGCGAGCCCAGATAGGCCATTCCAGCCACAACCAGGATGACCGTGATCAAAAGGGCTGCGATCATGATGAAACCCGGGCGGCGGCTTCTCACGGGACCTCAGGCAGGGCGCGCGAGGTGAGCGTGCGCACCAGTTTCTCTTCCTGCACCGAGACCACCAGCAGGTAGGACCCATCCGCCAGGGAGTCGCACCGAAAGCCGCTGACCCCCTCGCAAAGCGACTCGGTGCTGGTGGGAGCTGACCCGGCGGGCCCCACCTCGCGAATGAGTCGCCCGTCGCCCAGGCTGCGGTAGCAGACTTCGAGCAGCAGGGCGGGCGGATAGGGATCGAAGGCCACCGGCACCGGGCTGGGGATCGGCTTGGGCAGCCATGCGGAGCTGTCGGGATCGGTGGCGCCCGGATCGAGCTTTCGAAAGCGAAGCTCGGTGGCGGTTCCTCCCGACGACGGCGTGATGACGGCCACGGTCTCGCGCAGCTCGCCCACGGACCGCTGGATGCCGACCTGGGCGGCCAGCCAGCTGTTGTCCTTGGCGGAAGAGAACTTCAGCACCCGGAAGTAGCCCACCAGAAGTGAGCCACAAAGGCCCAGCAGCATCCCCACCAGCCCCAGCGTGATCAGGGCCTCGAGCAAACTGACGCCTGGCGCTCTGCGAAAGATCATGGCTGGAGCGCCATGGGCGCAGAGTACCCGAAGGCTTCCTGACCCCGGAACACCGCCCTGGCGACCACGACCACCTGCCCCCCCGAGTAGGCCGGGGGTTGAGCCGGAATGTTGACCACATTGCGCATGGTGGCGGTCTGGCCGTCGGTGCTCTGGAAGGTGGTGGCATTCCCGTTGCCGGGCTGGATGTACCACTGGAAGAAGAGGTCCTCGATCGGCTGATCGAACTGGTCGTAGGCGACCACTCGGAACGGCACATCCTGGTCGCGGGTCACCAGGGCCGGGATGGGCGGCGCGGTGGGCGTCACCACGATCGGGTTGTTGTTGCGAAAACGGCGCGTTGGATTGGCGCTGGCAGCCGGCTCTCCGATCAGGGTGATCAGACTCAGGCTGCTGGTGCCCTGGTCCCAGGTCACCGTCACTTTGGCCTGTTTCATCGAGCGAGACAGAGTGCGCGTAACGCTGGTGGGCTCGTAGCCCTCCGAAGGAGAGAAAACGGTCAGGTCACTGACGGCAGCTGACACCTGATAGCCAGGAAAGTCCGGATCGGTCGCGGCCCCGGCCGTGAACGCGCTGAAGTCAGCGAACCCATACTGGGTTCCGGCACGGTTGCGGGCGTGCGTCCGCATCTCCTCGATGCGGCGCTCAGCGAGCAAGACGGCCAGGTTGCGCGCTTCGATCCGGTGCACGTAACGAAGGCCCGTGTGAAACAGCGTGGCTACGATCAGGAAGGACGCGATGATCAAGAAGATCGAGATGAGCGCCTCGACCAGGGTAAAAGCCCGGTTTCGCAAGACTCCTGCTCAGGGACCCCAGGAGGGGTAGTTGACATACTCTTTGGAGTTGGTAATTTGCTTCAGCCCGCCGGTGCCGAGCGAGTTGATCCGATACAAGTGCTGGTTCCCGAGCAAAATTTCGGAGCCATCCGGCGAGAAGGAGGCCTGGTATCCGTTGAGGGCCTGCGGGAAAGGCACCTGGGTGCCGCTGCTGGTCATCCGCAGCAATTGTCCGGCCTTCTGATACAATATGGCATCATTGGTGGAGTCGGGGCACCAGGACGGGTTGTTGACATCGGTGTAAGCGTTCGTGGTGCCCCCGTAGCTATAGCTGGAAGAGCTGGCAAGAATTTGCTGGGGAGAGCCCTGGGCGCTGTTGACGGGAGCCACCCAGATCCCGTTCTTTCCTGCAAACTGACTCTGATAGACGAGTTTTGTCCCGTCCGGAGACCAGCTTGAATTGTCCCAGCCATACCCTCCAACGGCCACCACATCCAGGTCGACCCGGTTGGCGCCATCGGTATCGATCACCGACATGGTGAAGTCGCTGTTCCTCAGGCCGATGAAGGCCAGTTTGTCGCCCAGGGGCGAGAAGATGGGCAGGATGCCAAAATCGTTGTAGACGTGGCGAGGATCGCTTCCATCGATGTTGGCCACATAGAGGCCGGAAGGGTAGCCGTTGGCGCCCACCTCGCACCAGGTGATCTTGTTGCCGTCGCGCGAGACCGAGGGGGCCGGAACGAAGCTGTTGCGCTGGATGACGGCCCGAGCTTCCCCGCCGTCGGGGTCCATCACCATGATGTCATAGCCACCCGTGTAACCATTTGTTGTCGTCGTGGTGGCCTGGCGCTGATAACAGATGACGCCGGGCGGGCTGATCCCGACGTTGAACGAGGTGGGGATGGCGGGCACGGCCACCTGGCCGGCCAGGTTGCGCACCGAGCACATCAGAGTAAACTGCTGTCCCGGGGCAACCGGGTCGGGAGGGCGCCACTGCCAGTAGCTCACCCAGGCCTGCCGTGCCGAGTTCCACTGCATCTTCTCTTCTCCGGGGTAGGAGAAGGTGCCGTCCGGGCAACTCCACTGTAAGAAGAGTTGCTGCCCCGACGGATCGTTGGCCGTGACCACCAGGGTCACGTGACCGTCCTGGGGCACCATCACGTCCACGTTGGGAGGGAGAATGCTGGGGTCGACCTTGGGGTAAACCTGCAGGTCAGCCACCACCGGCTGAGCGGTGGTGCCCGGGTCGAAGGGCGGCAGGGAAGCCGGGGCCACCGATGTGCTGATGGTCGGCCCGGCGACCAGGCTGGGATTCCCGCCGGTCACGCCCTGCTCCAGACTGATGGCGCCCGAGGAGCTGACGCTGACGGTGTAGGTCTCCCCCAGGGCGGTGGGGGTAAAGTAAGCCGGCGGGCTGACCGGGGGGACTCCCGGAGGTTGAGAGCCCGAGCCGAACTCGACACCGGCTGCCACCAGTACGTGATAAGCGCCCTGGAAGTAGGGCAGCCCGTTGGTGACCACGCCGCCCTCAGGAGTGAAGACGAAGCAGTAATCGTCTTGCATGGTGGCGTTCAGCCAGCTGGTCAGGTTGATCTTTCCGGTCTTGGTTCCAGGTAGCGTGGGGCCGCAGGTCAGCGTTCCCGAGCTCTCGGGCCAGGTGCCGATGAAGGCCACGGCGCGAGGAAACTCGTCCTTGAAGTTGACCACCCGGGACATACGGGGCAGCTCGTTGCCGCTGGTCACGTAAAAGCCCTGACTGTGAGGTCGGGTGCGACCCTGACTGGGGAAGCAGACAGCCACCGGAACCTGGTTGGCCATGGCTTCCTGGCGAGCCAGGCGCATCTGGTCGGCGATGACGCTGGCCAGACCGCGAGCGTTGGCCTTGCCGGTGGCCCCCCTCAGGTTCAGCAGCGAAAGGGCCATCACCAGGATGACGATGGAGGCCGCCACCATGAGCTCGATAAGGGAAAAGCCGCGTCTAGTTACCCCATTAACAAAATTGTAACAAAAAAGATCTACCTGGGCAAGTAGTACTTTTTGCTCAGGCTCCCAGCTTGTTCAGGAACCCGTAGAGGGGCAGGAAGATGCTCAGCACGATCGTGCCCACCACGATCGCAACCCCGGCCAGCATCACCGGTTCGAGCACGGCGCTGAAGCCTTCGATGAGATAGTTGACTTCCTCGTTGTAGAACTGGCCCAGGCGAGCGAACATGGCATCCAGGTTGGAGGCCTCCTCGCCGGCGCTGACCATCTGGATGACCGAGGCAGGATAGAGATCGCGTCGGGCCTCCAGGTATTCCGAGAGCAGGGACCCTTCTTGCAGGGCATTGCTCATGGGGGTCGAGTCCTGGGCCAGGAGGGGGCTCCCGCTGGCATTGGCGGCCAGGCGCAGAGCCGGGACCAGGTCCACTCCCACCACCAGAAGCGCGTTCATCGAGGAGCAGAACCGAGCCATGGCGGCCTGGCGCAGCATCTGCCCGAGCACGGGAATGAACAGGGCGGCCCGGTAGAAACGAATGCGACCACGCTCGGTGGCCGCCTGATCGCGCAAAAAGAAGTAGAGAGCCGCACCTACCCCCAGGCCCACCATCCAGGCGCCCGGATTGCGCACGGCCTCGGTGATCATCATGACAATCTTGGTGATCAGAGGCAACTCCACTTGCATCTCGTTAAAAATCTTCACGAACCCGGGCAAGATGGAGTAGAAGAGACCGAGGGTCAAGACAGTGGCCAGGATCAGAACGAAAATCGGATAGGTGAGAGCCGATTTCACTTTTCGCATGAGCTGGTAGTCGCGCTCCATCCAACCGCCCAGCATCTCCAGGTTCTCGGCCAGGGCGCCCGTGCTTTCGCCGATGCGAACCATGCTGACGTACATGTGGGTGAAGACGCGCGGCACCTGCCCCAGGGCCGAGCTCATCATGTGGCCCTCCGAGACCCGCTTGTAAATGAAGTCGATCACGTCGCGCATGCGCGGGTCGTCCACCTGCCCGGCCAGGGTCTCGAGGCAGCGCGTGATCGGAATCCCGGTGCGCATCATGGCGGCCATCTGGCGGGTGAACATGATGAGGTCGGATTCCCGAACCTTGACTCGACCGAAGAAGCGAGTCTGCTCGGCCCGTTTCTTCTCTTTTTCGGGGGCGCTCGTGGCGCCCGGTCGGGCCAGGGTCATGGCTGGGTTTTCGCCTCGAGGAGCCGTTTCTCCCTGCCGCAGGGGTGAGTCGTCAGGTCAGCAAACTACAAGCAGTCCATGAGCCAGGCGCAGCGGATCGGCCGGTTCCGCATCCTCTCCCAGGAGGGTGCCGGGGGCATGGGGATCATCTTGCTCGGCGAGGACGAGAGCCTGGGCCGCAAGGCCGCCATCAAGCTGCTCAGCCCCGAGCGACTCAACGACCCCAAAGCCGTCATCCGGTTTCACAGGGAAGCACAGGCCGCGGCCCGGCTCAAGCACCCCAACATTGCCGCCCTGTACGAGATGGGCGAGCACGATTCTCGCCCTTATCTGGCCATCGAATGGGTCGAAGGCCGCAGCCTGGAAGACCTTCTCCGCCAGGGCCCGCTCCCGCTCGAGCGGGCCGTTCTCATTCTGGAGCAAGTGCTGTTGACGCTCGACTACGCCCACTCTCAGGGCGTCATCCATCGGGACGTGAAGCCGGCCAACTTGATGCTCTCCGGTGACGACCGGGTGACCCTGGTCGACTTCGGACTCGCTTTCTTGCTCTCCGAACCAGGCATCACATCCACCGGGGTGCTCTTTGGCACCCCCCTCTACCTGGCGCCCGAGATGGCCGGGGAGGACGATGTCGATGGCCGGGCCGATCTCTACGCGGCTGCCCTGGTGTTCTTCGAGATGCTGACGGGCGAGCCGCCCTTTCCTCCGGCCGCCCCGGCCGAGCTGATCTCACAGCACCTGCACGCCCCTCGACCGGTGCTGAGCGAACGAAAACCCGACCTCCCTTGCTCGCTCGACCCGATTTTGCTCAAGGCCATGGCCCGCGAGCCGTCTCATCGATATCCGACCGGACAGGCCTTCTTGCAGGCCGTCAAGCAAGCTCTGGGCGCCCCCCGGCCGCCGGCAGCTCGCAACTACTGGCCTTCCCTGGTGGCGGCGGGTCTGGCCCTGCTGGCTACGGGGCTCTGGGTCCTGGCTCCCCGGAGTTTTCCGGCCGGCTCCCTCCCCTCTCCGCGTCCTCACCCGGCATCTCCCGAGGACTGGGTGCAATCCGGCGGTGACGCCTCACGCAGCTTTGTGCTGAGCCAGACCCTGGCCCAGCCGCGACTGCGCTGGAAGGTCGAGGCGAGCGGGGCCAAAAGTCTGCTGGTGCATCAGAGTACCCTGCTGCTCGGTCTGGCAGACAGGACCGAAGCCCACCAGGCCGACTCGGGGAAGACTCTGTGGAGCCACCCCGGGGGCGGTCTGCAGGCCGTGGTCAGTTGGACCGAGCCTCCACTGGCCATCATGCAGCAGGGCAAGTCCATTCGAGCGCTCCAACTGCTAGATGGTCGGGAAGTTTGGAGCGTGGAGCTGAGCGCCCCCGGCCCGGGGGCCGTCCTGGCCGACGACGGGTGCCTCTACGTGAGCGCTGGCTCTGGCCTGGCCTGCATCCAGGCCAATGATGGAGAGCGCTTATGGACGCTGGATCTGGGCCAGACGGTTCGGCTGCCGCCGGTGGCTCGCAATGCCGGGGCCTTCGTGGCTCTGGAGAAGCAGGTGGTGGCGGTGGACTCCTTCAGCGAGAAGGTGGTCTGGCGCTGGCAGGCGCCCTCGACACCCAGCGCCCTGGCACTGACGCCGGAGGATACCGTGCTGGTCGGATGTCTGGACGGCGAGCTGGCCAGTCTTCCCCTGCTCTCGGGCGAGCCGAACTTTGAAGACCAGCTCGATTCGGAGATTGTGAGCCTGGCCACCTCCAATGGTGCGGCTGCAGTGGCCTGCAAAGATGGTCAGTTGGCACTCTACTCGATGCCCGCCGGAGGAAAGCCAACCTGGATGGTCGACCTCGCCACCGAGCCGGTGGGAGTTCTGACCGATGGCGAGCAGGTGCTGGTCACCACTCGCCAGGGTGAGACTCTGAGTCTCAAGGGCGGCTTGATCAGCTGGAAGCTGGCCCTGGCAGGCGCCTGCTCGGTCGCCCCGGTGCCGGCCGGCACCTGGTTCTACGCGGTCGCCGGCAACCAGTTGCAGGCTTTCGCCCCCTGAGCGCCCCCTAAGCGTCCAGTCAGGCTGCCCTCGGCCCCGTATGCTGGGGGCACGGCAATGAATACACGACGCGAATGGTTCAGCCTGGCAGGCATCGCCCTCGGGGGTGTGATGCTGTCCAATTGCAGCCCCGCCAGCCAATCGGCGCCGCTGGCGGTCATCGCCCACAACCGCGCCGCTTTCGGACCCCGTCCGGGTGAGCTGGAGAGCTTTGACTTTCCCGAGTTCGTCGAAAGCCAGCTCCATCCCGCTCAGATCGACGACCAGGCCTGCGAGCGCAAACTGAGCCGGCTCTCCACCCAGACCAAGAGCTTCCAGCAACTCTACCGAGAGCATTGGGACGAGGTCAGCGACGAACCGAGCGACGAGGAGTGGGCCTGGCTCGAGCTACCCTACCACGAGACTGTGCAGGCGACCTTCCTGCGGGCTCTCTACAGCCAGCGCCAGCTGCAAGAGGTGCTAGCCGACTTCTGGCACAACCACTTTAGCGTCTACGGCCAGCATGAGGAGATCCTGCCGCTCTTTCCGGCCTACGATCGGGACGCCATTCGCCCCCACCTTCTGGGGAACTTTCGAGAGATGTTGGGGGCGGTGGCCTCCCATCCGGTGATGGCCATCTACCTCGACAATCGCTCCAACGATCTATCAGGTCCCAATCAGAACTATGCCCGCGAGTTGCTCGAGCTGCACACGCTTGGGACCGTAAACTACCAGGGCTCGCGCGACCCGCGGAAGGTTGCCCGGGACGACCAGGGAGTGGCCGTCGCCTACGTCGACAACGACGTGCTCGAGGTGGCGCGCTGCTTCACCGGCTGGGCGGTGGACGAGGAGGATGGCCGGTTCGGCTTCCAGCCTTCCTGGCACGATCGCTCCAACAAGCTGGTGCTCGGCCGCTACCTGCCCCGCGACGGTCGCGACCCGGAAGCGGTGCTGGACCTGCTGGCTGACCATCCGGGCACGGCCAGGCACGTGGCCTGGAAGCTCTGCCGCCGTCTGGTAGCTGATGAGCCGCCACCCGAACTGGTGAGCCGCATTGCCAGGACGTTCTGGAGCCAGCGAAAGCAAGCCGACCAGTTGCGCCAGGTGGTGCGAGCCATCTTGCTCTCGAGCGAGTTCGCCCGGACCTGGGGAAGAAAGCGCAAGAGGCCCTTCGAGTTCACTGTCAGCCTGCTGCGGGCTCTCGAGGTCGAGACCGACACGATTCCGGAAGACTTCCTGGCCCTCTACGACCGGATGGGGCAACCCCTCTTCGGCCGTCCCAGCCCGGATGGCTATCCTGACCGGGCCGAGGCCTGGCAGCACACCGGCTCGATCCTACTGCGCTGGCAACTGGTGCGCGGCTTGCTGGAAGGTGATCTAGGCCTGTCGGTGGACCTGGCTCCCCGCCAAGACTGGACCGAGCGGTTGCTGGGACGCCGCTCTCACCATCAGAAGCTGATCGAGGGGTTGAGCAGCCCTCGCGAGCTGGTGTCCCTGCTGGCCCTGGGGGCCGAATTCCAGATGCGCTGAGAAAGGAACAACACTTTGTGCGCCGTCGTACTTTTCTGCAAGCTTCATCGGCCGCTCTGGCCCTGGCCGCGTTGCGGCCCCGAGTGGTGCTAGGCAAACCGGGAGGATCCGAGGAGGTCCTGGCCGTGATCTGGCTGAGGGGGGGATGGGATTCCCTGTCCGCCTTCGTCCCTCGAGACAACGCCCCGTATCGCCAGGCCCGGCCCAATCTGGCCGTGCCGCGTCCCCTCGAGCTGGAGGGGCCGCTGGGCCTGCACCCTGCCCTGGCGCCTTTGAGCGAGCTGTATCGGGCCGGTCGGATGGCGGTAGTGCCCTGCGCGGGTCTGGTCAGCGATACCCGCAGCCACTTCCAGGCCACGGCCTGGATGGAAGGAGGCATTCCCGGCCGCTCGGCCACGACGGGTTGGCTGGCCCGGGCTCTGAGCGATCTGTGCGGGGATCCCGAGGGACTTCCCGCCGTGGCCCTGGGCTGGCCCGGTCAGGCCCTGCAGGGCTTTGAGCGCACGCTGGTGTTGGATGAGCTGGATGAGCTGGACTTCCGCCTGGCTCGAGAGGAGTTGGCTGCTCGGCTGATGGATCCGCCCTCGCTGCAAGCCCTCAAAATGTTGCAGCTGGTGCGCCGGGTAGCCGATCGCCCCGGCCGCTCTCAGGTCGAATACCCGGAGACCGACTTTGGGTGGCAGCTCAGCCAGGCCGCCCGCCTGATTCGTTGCCCCGAGCTATCCGTCCGGGTGGTGACGGTGGACCTGGATGGATGGGATACCCACGCCTACCAGCCCGAGCCCCTCAGGGAGTTGCTGGCCGAGCTGGCAGGCGGTCTGCGAGCCTTCCAGGACGATCTTCAGGACCGGTCCGTCACCACCGTTGTCATGAGCGAGTTCGGTCGCCAGCTACCCGAGAATGGCAGCCAGGGTACCGAGCACGGGCGCGGCGCTGCCATGCTGGTGCTGGGCCCCGGGATCCGAGGAGGTCTGTACGGGGAGTGGCCCGACCTGAGCGGCTGCACCGACCTGCCGGTCACGGTGGACTATCGCCTGGTACTGGCCGAGCTGCTGGAGCGACGCCTCGGCTGCCGGGCCATCCAACGCATCTTTCCCGACTTCGGGGAGTACCGGCCGCTGGGCCTGGCGACCGTCAAGTAGGGTCAAGAGAGAGGTTCTCGAAGGCGGGCTCGTGAGCGAGTCCGCTTTTTTGCTGGAAGGGGAGCAGCGGCACCTGCTGAGCGCCGAGGAGGTCGTGATCGGGCGTGAGCCGCCTGCCGACCTGCGCTTTTCCTATCCCCAGGTTTCCCGCCGCCACGCCCGTCTGACTCGGACCGACCGCGGCTACGCCATCCACGACCTGGGCAGCCGCTTTGGCACCTTCGTGAACGGCAGGGCCGTGAGCCACGACCCGGTTCGGCTCCAAGATGGAGACGAGCTGGTGCTGGGGGGAACCCTGGCGCTTCGCTACCATGACCCGTCCGAGACCCGAGGAGGGCGCCGCATCGGTCGTCTCAAGGGGGTCTGGATCGACCCACAGAGCGAGGAGGTGTGGGTGAACGGGGTTCAGCTGGTCCCTCCCCTTTCTGCCGCTCAGCTCACTCTGCTCAAGTTGCTTGAAACCCGGCCGGGTGTCTTTGTCACCCGCGAACAGGTGGTCAGCGGGGTCTGGCCCGAGGCCGAGCTCGAAGGGGTCAGCGAGGAAGCCGTGGACGGGCTGATCAAGCGCCTGCGAGCCAGGCTGCGCGAGGGAGGCGAAGAGCAGATCGAGGTGCGACGGGGTCGCGGTTTGCGCCTTCTGCCAGCAGGTCCTTGACCGGGCTCAGGTGGAATTTCCCCCCCACGATGGGGGTCCGCAAGACGCCGGCAAGAAGACGAGCACGAGATGACGGGCGGGCGGCTCGCTTGCGGCTGGGCCTGCAGAGGCAAGAAACTGACCGCCTGCGCCGCCAGCTTTCTCAGAACGGCCAGATGACCGAACTGGAGAGCGAGCTGCTGCTCTCGATCTCCCGGCGCGATCAGCAGATCGCCTCGCTGCAAGAAGAACTGGCCCGTTGGCAGTCGGAAGCCGAGTCCAGTCGAGAGCTGACGCGGGAATTGGCCGAGCAGAAAGCCAACCTGGCCCAGCTCCAGCTCCAGGCTCAAGCCTGGCTGCAGGGGGAGCGCGAGCAAGCCATGGGCCAGTCTTTGCGCGACCTCGACGAGGCTCGCCGCGAGCTGAGTGAAGCACGGGCCAGGCTAAGCGATCTGGAGCAGGTGCGGGCGGCCAGCCTGGAGGCCCGCCTGCGGGCCGAGGAGCGCAGCTTCGAGCTGGAGGCCCTGATCCGCGGCCTGGAGGCTCGCGCAGCCGAGCTGACGGCCGAAAGCCAGACCGTGCAGGAGCGGGAAACCGACCGTGTCTATGCCCTGGAAGCCAGGCTGGAGGAGAGCCGCCAGCAGCTCGCTCAGGAGGCCGCCCGAGCCAGCGAGTTGGAGGGTAAGCTCCACCAACTCGTCGAGGTCAGCGAGCAGTTGAACGCCTCGCGCCAGGCTGAAGCCGAAGCCCGGCAAGGGTTGCACCAGGCTCGCCAGCGGGTGCTTCAGCTGGAAGCCGAGCAGGATGAGCTTTCGGAGGGACTGACCCGGCTGGAGTCCGACAGCCAGAAAGAGCTCGAGAGATTGCGCGCCGAGCACCAGGCCGCCCTCGAGCGCACAAAGGCCCAACATCAGGCAGCTCTCGAGCAAGTCCAGGCCCAGAGCCAGTTGCGCCTCGAGCAAGAGATGGCCAAGAACGACGCCTGCGTGGCCCAACTCGACCAGGAGCTCAACAAACGCGACAAGCGCATCGCTGACCTCGAGCGCAGGCAGCCGCGCTGACAAAGTTGTCCTTGGGCCTGATCTTGTATCCCCTACTGGGGCTCTCGCTGGGGCTCTACTACAACCTCACCTTCTTTGGAACCGCTGCCTTACCAATTCCCGAGGCCGTCAGTCTGCTCGCACCCCTGCTCTACTACCTCTCGGGCTGCATCCACCTCTCCCCCGCCGCCCAGGCCAGTGCCTGGATGGCGGCCTTTCTGGTGGCCGGCCTGATCTGGCTGGGTTGTCTGGAGCTGGTGGCTCGGCGAGCCAGGTTTCGCCCCAGCCTGGGCGTGGTGGCCAGCCCGGCTCTATTGTTGCTGCCGGTTCCCTGGATGGCCTGGTTGCACGGCCCCACCTGGTCAGCATTTCTGCAAGCCTGCCTGGTGCGCAAGTTCACTCTCACGCCGCTGCAGTTAGCCGGCGCCACCGAGCACCTGAGCACGCTCATGCTGGCGCTGGGCTTTGTGGCCGCCGGAATGGCCTTCTGGCAGTGGTACCGAGTGGCCAGCTCTGAGCTCAGCCGAGCCCTGACGACCTGGGTGGTGGCCCACCTGCTGGCCTTGCTGGCAGTCGTGGGAGTAAGCTACCCGCTACGCCTCGTCCTCGGGCAGGTAGGTGCCGTTACCGTTGGCGGCTCCGGGCTGGCTGGCGATCAGGCCGCCGTTCTGGCTGCGCCTGACCTTGACGCTGAAGGTCACCAGTTCGTCCGGGGCGTGGGTTGGCATCTCCACCGGCAGCCCGGCCACCGTGGGGGCGGGGTTCTTATGGCTGGTTCTGGTTGACTCCACCTCGAGCTCCCGACATGATGGTTCAGCCTCATTGTAGGCCTCCTCAACCCGGGTCGACACGGCCCGTCTGTATCCAGAGTGTTACCGTTGTTACCGAATCTTGAACAAATCATGGCCAGATCCGAGGAACTGCCGGCCCTGCCACGAACTCGGCCCAGGTCCAAGAAAGGAGGCGCATTCGATGCCGAATCCGCGTGTTGAGATGGTGACCGACAAAGGCACCATGGTTTTGGAGCTCTTCGACCAAGAAGCCCCTGGCACGGTCAAGAACTACCTCGATCTGATCGCCAAGAATTTCTATGATGGCTTGACCTTCCACCGGGTGATCGATAATTTCATGATTCAGGGGGGCTGTCCGCAGGGCACTGGCACCGGGGGTCCGGGCTACAAGATCAAGTGCGAGACCAAAGGCAACCCCCACAAGCACATGCGCGGCAGTCTCTCCATGGCCCATGCCGGACCCGATACGGGCGGCAGCCAGTTCTTCATCTGCCACTCGCCCCAACCCCACCTCGACGGCAAGCACACCGTGTTCGGCCGGGTGGTCGAGGGCCTGGACGTGGTGGACAAGATCCGCCAGGGCGACAAAATGCAGGTCGTCCGAGTCCTGGCCCCCACCTCCTGAGACGGACTGATTCCGTGCGCGAGCCACAGAGAGTCGCTCTCTCTGTGGCTCGCTGACTTTCCAGATGGCCAAGAAGTCGCGCCATGCTACTCAAGCCACCCTG
>CAZWUN010000109.1:0-14253 GCA_964637145.1 uncultured Burkholderiales bacterium | reverse complement strand
TGGTTCCAGAACGCTGGTGCCTTCGCCGCAGGGGGTCTGGTCACACTGCCCGGGCCCACCGGCGCTACGTCTCAATCGCTTACGGTGGGCGACTACGATGCCGATGGCCGAATCGACGTCTTCCTCAGCTACATCTCTCCCAATATCGGAAGACTCTACATCAACCAGGGAGGGGGCAACTTCGGGAACGCCGATTCTGTCATCGGGGCGGATGTCTTCAGCACCAAGACCGGAGACTTCAACCTCGATGGCCTGCCTGACGTGGCGACGGGCGCCGCGTTTGGCTTCAATGCCGGCAACAACGCGGGAGACGCGGGTATCCTCCTGTCGCAGGGTGATGGCAGCTTCGCCCCGGTCGTGTCTTTCCCCGGAGCGGCCAACGAGATCATTCGCGGGATCGCGGTTGGCGACTTCAACGGAGATGGCCTGCTCGACGTTCTCATGGCTGGACCCGCCACGAGCAACGGCATCCTGTTGACCAACACGTCCAACTGAGCCAACTTTGGTGACGAGTGTCGTCCTGACTGAGAGCCAGAGGCCGGATCCAGGCTAAGCTCGAAAGCAATCCCGTGAACCTTCCTCGGCCCGGTGACGTGATCGCCTCCCACTACGAGGTGGACGCTCTGATCAAGACAGGCGGCCAGTCCATTGTCTTCCGCGGCCGCGACCGACGCAGCGGGGCTGGTGTGGCCCTCAAGCTGATGCGAGATGAGCCTGGCGCTGAGCGCGAGCAGTTCGAGCGCGAGTACCACGTCTTGAAGGATCCAGGACCGGGATTGCCGCGAGCCCACCTCCTCGCCAGCTATCAGGGCACCTCGCTGATCGTGGTGGACTGGGTGGAAGGGGAGTCCCTCGACGACCTCTCCCTGCCCATCGACGTCGACCTGGCCGAGCAAATCGCCCGCGAAGTCCTGACCACCCTGCAGCACCTGCACGAGCGGACCCCCCCCGTGGTGGTGCGCGACGTCAAGCCTGCCAACCTGATCCTGGGCCCCCGCGGGGTTTTCTTGATCGACTTCTCGGCCTCGCGCTTCGTGACCGGCAACCCGGACACGATGCCCCTGGGTAGCCCGGGCTTTGCCGCTCCGGAGCAATACGTGGGCCGATCCGAGATTCGTTCCGACCTCTACGCGACCGGAACCCTGTTGTTTCACCTGTTGACGGGACGCGACCCCCTGACCGAGACGGCCCCTTTCTCGATTCGCGGCTACCGCCCGCAGGTGCCCACGGCGATGGAGCGGATGGTCCGGCGGGCCACCGAGCCGGATCCGGCCGATCGCCACGCATCCGCCCGCGAAATGCTGGCCGATCTGGCCGGCGTCGCTCCTCCGACCGCGCCGCTTCCGCCTGCTGCGTCGAGAAGCAGGGCAACCCCGCCGGTCGGAGCGCCGGGCGCCCCACCCCCGCCTGCTGGCCGGTTTTCGCTGCTCTGGGCGGTGGTCTTGCTGGTGATCGGAGTGGGCCTGTTCGGCCTCTGGAAGGATCAGCGACGACTGGCACGCGAGCTCAACCTGCCCGCTCCGCCCCCCCGCCCGGCCAGCCAGAGCCCTTCCCCTTCCTTCGTTCAGCCATTGCCCGAGAGCGCCAGCGCTCAGGCCTACTTCGACCGGGGCACCCACCTGCTGGCCGACTCCAACCCGCTCGGCTTTTACTACCTGGCCGCCGCCTGCCGCCTCGATCCCCAGCGTGCGCCCTACCGCCGCGAGCTGGAGGAGCGGCTGGCTCGCTTTCCGCGCCTGCACCTGGCGATTGCCCTCGAGCATCGGCTCAAAGAGCCCGACACCGACGCTGCGGCGCGGGGAGACGGCCAGCTCAAGACTCCCCCCGCCCTTTCCAGCGACGGTCGCTGGCTGGCCTGCGACTTTAACGGAACGCTTCTCGACCTGCGCACCGGAGAGCAGCGGAGGCTGGATTCCTCCGTAGCCTCGCTGGCCTACCTGCCCTCCGAGCGCGCGCTGGTGCTGGGCTCGAAGCTGCGCCTCCTCGAGCTGGCCGGCAGCCAGGCCCCGGGCCCACCCATCGAGCTTCCCCGCGGCCATCGAGTGCGGCTGGCCTGCCCGGTAGGGCAGGATCGCCTGCTGATCCTCAGCGCCTCCCCGGGTACCCATCACCGCACCCTGCAGCTCTACCGCCTGAGCGATGGCCAGCCGGTGGGCGACCCGCTCGAGGACATCGCCTTTTACCGCGCTTCTTCCGATCACAAGCGCTTGCTCCTGTACCGCTGCCCGCAGCCCCGTGAGGGCAAGACGACCAGCTTCCCGCAGGGCAGCATCGAGCACTGGGACCTGACCTCCTGGAACCTCGTCTCGAGTCTGCCTCTGGAGGACGAGTACATCCTGGTGGGGCTCGACGCCGGCTCGCTGCGAGCGGTGCTGGTCAAGTCCTGGATCCGCCTCTCCATCCTGGACCTGGCCGACGGCAGCGAGCTCTACCCGACCACCAGCAGCCAGAAGTTCTCCAGGGCCAACCTGGTCGTAAGCCGCATGACCAACGACGGGCACTGGTTCGCCTGGGAGTTCGGCGAGCCGCCCCAGGCCGCCCAGTGGTGGCACGTCCCGAGCGCCCGCGCGCTGCCGGCCGGCCGGCAGATACTGGCCACCGACTTCGGGGGGCAGTATGCCCTCTATCGAGGCCAGGGGCAGCTGGGCATCTGGGAGGCAAGCACCGGCCGCGACCACGGTCTGGCTCTCAACTGGTCGGGCGAGCATGCCCAGTTCGGAGCCGACGGCCTCTTGCTGTTGCCCTCAAAGGACAGGGTGCAACTGGTCCACCCTCCGGCGGGAACGCTGGCCGACTGGTCGGCAACGGGGGGGCACTGGAGCCACCTGGCTCCGGCCGGGAGCCAGTTGCTCGTGGCCACCGAAAAGAAGTCGCTGCTGGTCTGGGATCTGATGCCCGACCGGCCCCTCGAGACGATCCAGGACCCCTTCTGGCTGGTGGGGTCCAACCTGGGACTGTGGCCGACGAGCAGCCAGCTGACCGGCCTTCGCTACCTGGAGGCAGGCGAGCTCTCCCAGCCCCTCGAGTTGCAGCGCTGGACGGGTCCGGCCGAGCAGCCCTGACCCGGTCAACGGCCTGTCTACCGGGCCTCGGAGCTTACCGTTCTGCCTGCGGTACCGCTCCCACCGCCCGGTATACCCCCCGCTCAGAACGGTAACGCAGAAAGACCGGTAAAGCCGGCAGGGCAGGACGCTTACCGTTCTGCCTGCGGTACCGATCCCACCGGCCGGTATACCGCCCGCTCAGAACGGTAACGCAGAAAGACCGGTAAAGCCGGCAGGGCAGGACGCTTACCGTTCTGCCTGCGGTACCGATCCCACCGGCCGGTATACCGACCGCTCAGAGCGGTAACGCAGAAGGGCCGGTAAAACAGGGCAGGGCAGGACGCCGTTACCGTCCCATCGGCCGGTATAGGCCTGCTCAGAACGGTAACGCGGACAGGCCGGTAAGGACCGGAGGGAGCCCGGCCGGCGGCTCCGAAGTGCCCGGCCTTCATGATCGAGAAGAATCCCCTGGTGCGCGCCGGTCTGAAGCTGGCCGACTTTGCCGAGCGCTGGTTTCCCGATGCCTTCGTGTTCGCGCTGCTGGGAGTGGTGATCACCTTCCTGGGCGGGCTGGCGGTGGGGGAGGCGCCCCTCAAGCTGGTCCAGGTCTTCGGGGATGCCTTCAGCAAGAAGCTGGCCGTCTTCACCCTTCAGATGATGCTGGTGATCGTGGGGGGCTATGTAGTGGCCTCCTCGCCCCCCGTCTACGCCCTCATCAGGAAGCTGGCCACGGTGCCGCGCACCTCGCGCCAGGCGGTGGCCTTCGTGGCCCTGCTCTCGATGGTTTCCTCGCTCTTTTCCTGGGGGCTGTCACTCATCTTTACGGGTCTGCTGGTGCGCGAGATCTGCACTCGCCTTCCCCGGGTCGACTACCGGGCCATCGGCGCGGCCGCCTACCTGGGCCTGGGCTCGGTATGGGCCTTCGGGCTCTCCTCCAGCGCCGCGCTGATGCAGGCCACGCGCAGCTCGCTGCCCGACAAGCTGCACGCCGTCACGGGCGTGATCCCGCTCAGCCAGACCATCTTCTTGTGGCAGAGCATCCTGTGCGCCGTCATCCTGATCACGGTGTCGGTGGCCATCGCCTATTTCTCCTGCCCGAGCGACGAGCAGGCGCGCACCCAGGAGGACTTCGGCATCCGCTATCAGCCGCTCACGGTCGAGGTGGAGCCGCCCCAGCGGCCCGGCGAGTGGTGGGAGCACACCCCCATCCTGCCCCGGGCGGTGGGGCTTCTGATGCTGGTGTACGTGCTCTTCAAGCTGTCGGGTCCGGGCGGGCCCGGTGAGAAGCTGGACCTGGACCTGTTCAACTTCAGCTTCATCACGCTGGGATTGCTCTTGCACGGGCAGGCCAGGTCGTTCTTGAAGGCGGTGTCGGCCTCCATTCCGGCCACCGCCGGGGTGATCATTCAGTTCCCGTTTTACGCCGGCATCTTCGGCCTGATCTCCGAGACCCACCTCAGCGTGGTGCTCGAGGACATCTTCCGCAGCGTCTCCAGCCCGGCCACCTTCCCGTTGCTGGTGGCGGTCTACTCGGCCGTGCTGGGCGTCTTCGTACCCTCGGGCGGCGGCAAGTGGGTCATCGAGGCCCCCTACGTGATGAGTCTGGCCAACGAGTACCAGATCAACCTGGGCTGGACGGTGCAGATCTACAACGCCGCCGAGGCCCTGCCCAACTTGCTCAATCCCTTCTGGATGCTGCCTTTGATGGGCATTCTTTCGGTGCGGGCCCGCGAGTTGGCCGGATACTCGGTGCTACAGCTGCTCTTCCATGTGCCGCTGGTGCTCTTGCTGTGCTGGGTGCTGAGCGGAACGCTGCCCTATGCGCCGCCGGTTCCGTGAGCTCCTGAACCAGGGTTCCCCCGGTTGCTGGAAGAAGCTCTGGAGATGCTGTTCCGAAGACTCTTGACCCTTTGGTGTCTGCTCCTCACCCTGGCCTCGGCCGAATCGGCCTTCGGGGGCAAGCTCAAGTTCGACCTGCCGACTGGCTTTCGGCCGATGTCCGCCAAGGAGATCGAGCAGAAGTTCCCCGCCACCAACCCTCCCCAGGTGGCCTATGCGAACTCCTCCAAGACTTGCACCATGGCCATGACCCACTCGAACTCCAAGCTCGAGCCGGCCCAGCTCCCCGAGTTCAAGAGCTTCATGGAGGGTACCCTGAAGCAGCGCCAGGACCTGGAATGGGAGGCCAGCGAGCTGGTGACGATCGGCGGTAAGCAATGGATGCGTTTCGTCTTCGTCAGCCAGGCGGTGGACCAGAAGATCCGCAACGAGATCCTGGGCACCTCGTTCCAGGGGCGAGCTCTGCTCGTCAACCTCAACTGCACTGTGAAAGACTATCCTACCTACAAAAAGGGTCTGGACAAGCTCCGAGACTCGTTGCGCTTCTAAAGATCAGCGACGACAGGAGCGGTCGACAGCTTGGCGACGACAGGAGCGGTCGGCCTATCCTCAACCAGCCAGGCAGCGGGCCAGCAACCGGTGGAACTGGTGGTCGGCGTGCTCGATCTGCGGCGCGTAGCGTCCCTTGTCGTAGTGGCGCGAGCCCAGTCCCTTCTGGACTGACTGGCAGATCAGGATGTCTTCTTGCTGTACCTGGTCGCTGGCCTGCAGGCTTTCTTCGATGAAGGTCTTGTCCACCGCTTCGGGCTCGAGGTAGTAGTCGAACACCGTGAGACAGCGGTCCACCCCCAGCGGCACGACCAGGTTGGTGTCCAGCCAGGGCCCGTAGCGGTTGAGCATGAAGTTCGGGAACAGGAAGGCGTAGACGGCCTCGGCTCCCACCCGGGCGTCCTCGCCGCCGGCGCACGATTGCACCGACAGGGTGTCGAAGATCTCGGTGCGGTAGCCCTCCAGGTCGAGCTTGGCGGCCAGATCATGGTGCAGGTGGCTGACGTGGTAGCCGCCGTCGAGGTAGTTGTCCACGTAGACCTTCCAGTTGCAGCCGATCTCCCAGCTGCGGCGGGCCACGAAGAACAGCTCGTCCAGGCGGCGCAGCTTGAGGGGCGCCAGCTCATCCGCCAACGGGCGAGATGGCTGGCCCAGGTGCACGAAGACCAGCGGTCCCCAGGTCTCGACCTCAAAGCGTGGCAGGCTGAAGGCCGAGCGCTCGAAGTCCCGGGCCGGGCCCAGGCGGGGGGCGCTCTTGAGCCGGCCATCGAGCTGGTAGCGCCAGCCGTGATAGGGGCAGGTCAGCTCCTGGGCCTGCCCCTGGCCCTCGGCCACGCAGGCCGCGTGGTGGCGACAGACGTTGGAGAGCGCGTGCAGGTTGCCTTCGCTGTCCCGGGTCACCACCACCGGCTCGCCGGCCACCTCGCAGGCCACGAAGCTGCCGGGCTCGGACAACTGGTCGAGCCGGGCCACGGCCTGCCAGGTCGAGTGAAACACCTTGAGCTCGCTGGCATAGAACGCGGGGTCTCGATACCAGCGGGCCGGGGGTGTCCAGGCGCTTTCCACCGGGATGTCGGGGTCGAATTCCAATGCGCTCACCACCTTTCTCGATGCACCAGCTCGTCGAGGGGGCGGCGGCCTCGCCTGACCGAGCTGGAGGGGCGATCGCTCAGCGGGTGACCCAGCGTGACCAGCCCCACCGGGTGCACCCCTTCGGGAATTTCCAGCAGTTCCTTCAGCCCGGACAGCCGATGAGAGCCCAGAAATCCCGCTCCCAACCCCTCCTCGGTCGCGGCCAGCAAGAGCAGCATCAGGGCCGCTCCCGCGTCCACCCACCAGTAGGGCACGCTCCAGTCGTCGGTGCCCGACTTGTCCACCTCGGCATAGCGCCGCTCGTAGTCGGCCTGGCTGGCGGCCAGAACCACCTGGACGGGAGCCACCGAGAGCCAGGGCTCGAAGCCCCGGGCTACATAATCCTCCTCCCCGGCCAGTCGGGCCACCTCCAGACGACGAGCGGGATCGGTGATCAAGAGGAAGTGGATCCCCTGACTGAAGCCGGCGCTGGGATGACGTCGGGCTTTCTCCAGGATGCGCTCGAGCTGCTCGGGAGCCACGGGCTCGGGTCGGTAGCGGCGCACCATCCGTCGGCGCCGCAGGAGCTGGCTAAGGTCCAAGCTGGGCCCGCCGTTCCCGCCATTCGGCCGGGGTGAGCTGGCGCACCTGGTTGTTGTCCAGCACCAGCCCGGTGTCCACCTCGGTCTCCAGCTGCAGGCGTCGGGCCGACTCAGTCGGGGGAGCCAGGTCCCACAGGCTGACCGTACGTCCCGCCAGGGTGGCCAGCAGGGGCTGGTCTCGAGCGAAGGCCACGGCTGTCACCGGCTCGTCGTGATAGAGCGAGGAGGTCAGGGGGTGCCCGCTGTAAGGGTCCCAGACGCGGGCCGTGCAGTCGGTCGAGCCGGTGGCCACCGACAGGCCGCTCTGGTTGAAGCTCACTCCCAGCACCGGTCCCCTGTGGGGCAAGAGCGGTCCGGGCACCTCGTCGTCGAGGTGGAAGATGCGGGCCGAGCGCTCGTCACCGGCCAGCGCGACCAGGTGGTCGTCGGGACTGATCCGGGCCGAGTGCAGTGGCTGCTCCTCGCAGAAGCGGGGAAGGATCTCCTGACCGCTCTGCATGTCGAATCGGCGTGCCTTCTGATCCTGGCACGAGGTCAGGAGCCAGCTGCCGTCCGGGCTGAAGCTGACGCTCGCGACCTGGCCCGGGTGGAGCAGGCGGAAGCGATTTTCCCCGCTGGCCGCGTCCCACACCGTCACCTGGCCCTCGTTGGCGCCTGAGGCTGCCAGCAGACGCCCGTCGGCGCTGAAGGCCAGCTCGGTGGCGAGGTCGCCGGGCTCGAGGCGGGCAACCACGCTGCGACGGGCCGGGTCGATCAGCATGATCGACTGGCCGCTGGTGGCCGCCAGCCGGGTTCCATCGGGGGAGAAGACCAGCCGGCTCACCGGGCCGCCCAGGGCCAGGTCGGTCCCGAGCGACTGGCCGTCGAGGCCGAAGAAGCGCACCTGGCCGTCCACCGAGCCCGTGACCAGCAACGGTTGGCCCGGCTGAAAGGCAAGCGACAGCACCAGCTGGGAGTGAGGAATCTTCACCGCCTCGCCTCCCGCCAGCGGGTAGAGGCGAGCCCCATCACGTGAGCCGGTGGCCAGGTAGTCGTCGCCCAGGGCCATGGTTTGGACCGGCTCGGGATGCTCGAGCCGACGCAAGCTCATGGAGTCGCTCGCCTGGCAATAGATCCTCAGGACCCCCAGTCGGGTCAGGGTTGCGAGTCGGGTGCCGTCGGGGCTGAACTCCATGGCCAGGATCTTGCTGCCGTGGCGCAACACCGAGCTGGAGGGCTGGCCGTTGTCCACCCGCCAGATGCGAGCGCTGCGGTCGGCCGTGGCGGTGGCCAGGAGCCGGAGCTGAGGGCTGAACACGACCATTCTGATCTCGTCATCGTGGGGCAGGATGTGCCGCTCTCCCCGGTTCATTCCGACTCCTGCGACCTGGACGGCGGTGCCCACCGTGCTGGCCACCAGCCGCGCTTCAGGCGAGACGCGCTGGACGCCCTCCACGGTCTGCATGTTCCCGAAGGGGAGCAGCCGTTCGTTGTAGCGGTGGAGCGAGTCGTCTCGCAGCCGGGTTTGCAGCTCCTCCTTAGCCCAGACGAGCTCGACGACTTCTCCCAGGGTGGGGACCTCTTCGCCATCCACATAAAGAGACAGGTCTCCAAAGGCCGCCGCCAGCTTTCCCGCCGGGCTGACGGCCAGGCAGGTCACCGGGCTGGTGGGCCCCGGCTTCACGACCTCGAGCTCGGGCACCAGCAGCACCTCGCCGCGCTCCGACCCGATAGCCCAACCGCCCCCGGGTCGCGGGGCGAGAACGGTCCAGCTGCCCTCCCGGGCTTTCCCATCGTAGACCAACCTGGTCTTGCCCACCGCCAGCACCCGGCCGGCATCGTCCACCCCGACCTGGCGCACCGGCTCGCCCAACTCGCTCAGAGCCCGACTCGATCCATCGGCCAGGGTGATGAGCAACAGCTTGCCGTCCTCATAGCCGGTGACCAGCAGCTTGCCATCGGGCGAGAAGGCCAGGGCCGTGCCGGGGGTATTCTCGACCGGAGGAGCCACCATCTCTTCCAGCACCCAGGGGAGCCGGGCGTTGAATCGCAGCGACCAGCGAGCCGACTTGCCCTGCATGACCCAGGGCAGCTCGCGCATGGCCTCCGCCCAGCGCAGGTAGGCCGCCTGCAGGTCGCCCCGCTGCTCGGCCACCACCCCCCCGTCGTATTGGAACTGCGCCAGGGTGGCATAGTGCACCATGGAGGCACTCCAGGAGCCACCGGTCAACAAGAGCAGCGCAAACAGCAGGGTCAGCACCACTCGGGGCTTCTGCAGGGCTCGACGAAGGCGATAGCCGGCCGTCCAGGGACGGCGGCAGAGGAGGGGGTCACGGCTGCGCCGACGCTCGAGATCATCGAGCACATCCTCGACTGAGGCGGTGCGACGCTCGGGATCGAGATCCAGGCAGCTCTCCACGATGGCGGCCAGATCGGCGTCTATCTTCGGGTTCAGCTTGCGCAGAGGGATGAGGGGGCGGCTCAGGAGCAGGTTGCGGTATTGCTCCAGGCGGCGGGCCGTGTCCTCGGTGCGGGTCAGCTCGGTGCGGTCGGTCTCGGAGAGGCGCGGGCACTGGCCGGTGAAGAGCAGGTAAGCGGTGGCCCCCAGCGAGTAAACATCCCAGCGCACGCTGGGCACGCTCTCGCCCCCCAGCACGGCCTGCTCGGGAGCCATGAAGCCCAGCGTGCCCCAGGTGACCGACTTGTCCCCCTTGGATCGGGACTGGCCATAGTCCACCAGGCGAACGTGGCCCTCTTCGTCCAGCATGACATTAGACGGCTTGAGGTCGCAGTGAAGGAGACCCTTCTCGTGGCAATAGCGCAGCGCCGAGGCGATCTCTTTGAACCAGCGCAGGGCCTGTCTGGTATCCACCTCGCGGGCTTCGTGCAGCGAGCCGCGCAAGAGCAACGGCATCACGAAGTAGGGGGGCTCGTGGCTCAGGTCGGCGTCGAGCAGGCTGACCACGTGGGGGTGCTCGGCCACCTCTCGCAGGCGGCCCACCTCGTGCTTGAAGTACAGCCAGTCGAGCCCTTCGCGCCGGGTGAGCACTTTGACCGCCACACGCAGGCCGCTGCGCTGCTGGGTTCCAGCCCAGACCTCGCCAAAGGAGCCGCGCCCGAGCAGTTTGTCCAGGCTGTAACCGGGCAGCGGGGGCGGGGTCTGGGGAGCGTCGGTCGAGGCCTCGCGGGCAGCCTCGAGCTGGCTGCCGGTCTGGGCCACTGTCAGGTTCAGTTCGCTCTCGCTGGGCACGGCTGAGGACACTTCTCCCCCTGGCAAGGTTTTACTTCAATGCGTTCAACCGGTGTGGTCCAGAAAAGGCTCAATCGTGACGGAAGGGTTTTGCTGCCGGCCTGAGTTGGGTACCATTCCCAAAGGGCGGTCATCAAGGCCAGAGATGTGAGGGGGCAGTCGACTGCTCACACTCCCGCGCGTTGGCACGGTCAATGCGACGAAGGTTAGCTCCAGCTGGCCATCCAACCATCCACCTGGGTGCGACTCGGCGAGGTCGTTACCGAACCGGAGCACAGCTGCTTGTTGCCCAGGAGATTGGCCAGGGTCTGATCCAGGCACACCGGATGGTCGGGCGAGCGCTCACACAGCATGGTCTCCAGCTCGCGCACTCGCTCCTGGGCGGCCTGCAGACGGCGGCCCAGGCGGGTAAGCTCCTCGCGGTCCTCCAGTCGGCGCTCCTCGCTGAGGTAGAGCTGGTCCTCCAATTCGTCGGCGCGTTGGAGGCTGTGCTGCAGGTCCAGGGTTACCAGCGAAACCTCGAACTCAAGCTCGCGGCAACGCATGAGCGCGGCCTGCCAGCGCTCTTCAGAGTGGCGCAGGCGCTCTAGTGCGGCTTTCTGGCTGGCTGCGGCCACCCGGGTTTCGCGCTCGGCCTGTTTGCAGGTTTCCTGCTCGAGGGCCAGGCACTCGTACGACAGGGCCAGATCCACCTCGAGACGAGCCAGTTTCTCTTCCACGCTTTGCATTGCGGCCATTCTTACGCCAGGTCGGGGTCTGGCCGGTTGCCGGCTTGTAAACCATTGGACGCAACAGGAGGTTCCGTCCCCCCCCAGAAGCAGCCCGCGTCAAATGTCCTCCCGTCGCCAGGTCCTGCGCTCGCTGCTTCTGGAAACCGGCCTATACGTTCCGTTGGTCGCTGCCTATTTCTTTCTGGTCTTGCGCCTTCTGGGAGATTTCCTGCACGACTGCGCCGTAGGCGACCTCCACCTCTACGCCTGGCTTTCTCTGATCGTCTTGCTCGGTCAGGCCGTCCTGCTCGATGCCCTGGCCGGGATGATCATGCGCTTTCTGAAGGTCCGTCGCTGAGATGGATTTCCCGATCGCCGGGGTGCACCTCGACCCCTTGGTGCTGGTCTTTCTCGGCTTCTCCATCGGAGTGATGGGGGGCTTTTTCGGGGTTGGCGGCAGCTTCATCGCCGGGCCGGCTCTGTTCAACCTGGGCATCCCCATGAACTACGTGGTGGGCACCGATCTCGCCCATATCGCCGGCAAGTCCGTGGTGGCGGCCAAGAAGCATCGCGCCCTGGGCAACGTGGATGTCAAACTCGGCCTCATCATGACCATCGGCACGGTGCTGGGGGTGGAGATCGGCGTGCAACTGATCCAGTATCTCAAGAGCATCGGCTCGGTGGACCGGGTGGTGGGCACCGTCTTCTTCTGCGTGCTGGTGTGCATCTCGACCGGGGTCTTTCTCGAGAGCCTGCGCTCGCTCAAGAGCGGCATCGACGAGGACCGGGCCACCAGCTATCCGCTGGTCCGCTGGGTGCAGGGCTTGCGACTGGGTCCGGCGGTCAGCCTGCCCACCTCGGGCATCGCCCGCATCTCGATCATGACCATCGTGCTGGTTGCCCTGGTGGGAGGCTTCTTTTCCGGCTTTCTGGGCGGCGGAGCGGGTTATATCCGCCTGCCCATGATGATCTTCCTGTTGGGAGTGCCCACCCACGTGGCCGTGGGCACCGATCTCTTCGAGATCGTCGTCAGCGCGAGCTACGGCACTTTCAGCCATGCCAGCCACGGGAATGTGGACATCATGATCGCTCTGGTCATGCAGACCGGGGCGGCCGTGGGAGCCAACCTGGGAGCCGGCCTGACCCAGTTCTTCTCGGGCCCGCGCATCCGCCTGGCCTTTGTTCCGCTGCCCCTGGTCGGGGCAGCGCTCATCCTCTATAAGCTGCTCAAAGGGGGTGGCGGGCATTGAAGAAGATCCTGATCGCCACCGACGGGTCGCCCCGTGCCGAGGGGGCCGTGCGGCTCGGCGGGCGGATCGCGGCCGCGTTCAAGGCCGAGGCCACCCTGGTGGGTATCAGCGAAGACCCCGCCCAGCAGTCGGCGGTGCTGGAGGCTCTGTCCACGGCCCAGGCCACTCTGCGCCGGGAAAACCAGGTGGAGGCTTCCATCCTGTCAGCTCAGGGCGATCCGGTCGAGCGCATCGCCGCCCTGACGGCCGAAACCCCCTACATCCTGGTGGTGTTGGGTGGGGCCCGGGTCGGTGGTCATGCTTTGAAGGCCCATCAGTTGGTGCGGCGGGTCCACTCGCGCGTGCTGGTGGCCCGCGAGGATACCACCCGGTTCGAGCGCATCCTGCTCTGCTCGGGCGGCTCTCGACACAGCGAGCGGGCGGTGCGATTCACCGGCGAGCTGGCTGCGCGCATGGGCGCTGAGATCACCTTCTTCCACGTGATGGCCCGGCCGCCGGCCGTCTTCGAAGGGGCTGCCAACGAGGAGAACCCGGAGGTCGTGGTCAGCTCGCACTCCGGGCTGGGACGCGTCATCGAGCGCCAGGGAGGCATGCTGGACGCGCTGGGGGTCAAGCATTCGGTGCGTCTGCGCTACGGGTTCGTGCTCGATGAGCTGAGCAAGGAGCTGGAGCAGAACGTCTATGACCTGGTCGTGGTCGGCGCTCGCATGAAGGGGAGCGGCGGCTTTTTCATGGACGACCTGACCCAGGCCATCGTAGAGAGCGTGGATGCCTCGGTGCTGGTGGTGCGCACCGTGGTGGAGCCCTCGGGCGGCTGGTTTGGCCGGGTGCGCCGCTGGCTGCGCCAGCGCACTCGCCGCAAGCCTAAGGGATAATCTTCCCGCGCACCTCGCCGAAGCCCACTCGGCCCGCGCCCTGGCCGGCCCAGGCGCGCATCACCACGCTGTCGCCATCCTGTAGGAACTTGCGCTGACTGCCGTCGGGAAGCTCGAGCGGCTCCTTGCCACCCCACACCAGCTCCAGCATCGATCCGCGCTGGTGCTTCTCGGGCCCCGAGATGGTGCCCGAGGCGCACAGGTCGCCCACCCGCAGGGCGCTGCCGTTGGAGGAGAGGTGGGCCAGTTGCTGGGCGAAGCTCCAGTACAGATAGCGCGTGTTGGACTGACAGATTCGCACGCTCTCGCCATTCTCGGGCTCGAGCCAGACCTCGAGCTGGATGTCGAAGTTGCCCGCCCCCGGCCGGGCCAGATAGGGCAGGGGAGCCGGGTCTTGGGCCGGGCCGGTCACCCGGAAGGGCTCCAGTGCTTCCAGCGGCACCACCCAGGGCGAGATCGAGGTGGCGAAGCTCTTGCCCAGGAAGGGTCCCAGCGGCACATACTCCCACTTCTGGATGTCTCGCGCCGACCAGTCGTTGAGCAGCACCAGTCCGAAGATGTGCTGCTCGATTCGCTCGATGGGAACCACCTGGCCGATAGGGGAGGGGGCCCCCACCACAAAGGCCATCTCCAGCTCGAAGTCCAGGTTCTTGCAGGCGCCGAAGACGGGCGGGTCGTCGCCCGGCTTGAGCTGGCCCCAGGGCCGCTTGACCGGATGGCCCGTCACCACCACCGAGGAGGCACGCCCGTGGTAGCCGATGGGGATGTGGACCCAGTTGGGGTTGAGGGCGTTCTCGGCCCCTCGGAACATGGTGCCGACGTTGGTGGCGTGCTCCTTGCTCGAGTAAAAGTCGACGTAGTCGCCCACCTCGATGGGCATCAGCATCTCGACCTCGGCCTGGCGGTGAATGGCCGCCTCCACCGGCGGGCCCGCCAGCAGCTCTTGCAGGCGGCGACGGACGGCGCTCCAACTCTCGCGCCCGGAGGCCATGAAGCGGTTCAGGGAGCTCTCCTGGAAAAAGTCGCCCGGCAGGTCGAGCCGGGTCAGATCCAGCACCCGGTCGCCCAGGGCCACGCCCAGGCG
>CAZWUN010000108.1:11217-14297 GCA_964637145.1 uncultured Burkholderiales bacterium | reverse complement strand
ATCCCGCCCGAATTTTCCCATGCATCTCGGACCCCGACCGTGCTATGCTCAGGCTATGAAATCACGCGCTCTTACGGTCTTGCTGGTCCTGCTGCTGGCGGGTGGGGCTCTGGCCACCACCCCCGACGAAGTGCCCAACCCGCGCAAGCAGAACAGTTGGGTGACCGACCTGGCCGGGGTCCTCTCCCCCTCCGACCGCGCTCGCATCGACTCTCTGGCCAACGAGCTGCAGCGGAAGAACGGCAGCCAGCTGGCCGTGGTGGTGCTGCACAACACCGACCGCACCCCTAAGAGTTTTGCCACCACGCTCTTCAACAAGTGGGGCATCGGCCAGCGGGGCGTCAACAACGGCGTGCTGGTGCTGGTGGTGATGAGCCAGCGGCGCATCGAGGTGGAAGTGGGCGACGGTGCCCGGGTCCACCTCCCGGACCAGCGCACCTCCTCCATCCTGCAGAGCTCGGTCATCCCGCACTTCAAGGCCCAGAAGCCGGCCCGCGGCATCTTGGCCTGCGTTGAGCAGGTCTGCGGCGTGCTCGGTCCGGCCCGCTTCGCCGTTCGCTCGAAGGTCTACACCGGCGCGTCCATCTCCGACTTCGCCAACGTGTTGAGCAAGGAGTTCAAGCAGAACCTGACCGGACGCTGCGAGACTCTCTACCGCGAGCACGGGGTGGAGCTGGTCCTCTTTACCCGGCCCAAACCCCGGTCGGCCGAGCAAGAGTTCCGCGACCTGCAGCTGGGCCCCAATGCCGTGCTGGCGGTGCTGGCCAGCGAGACGGGCACGGTGGATGTCTTCGCGGGAGCGGACGTCAAGGCTCCCGACCTGCAAGCGGCCCGCAAGTACGCCGCTGAGAAGAGCTGGGACCTGGCCGCCGGCAAGCTGGTGGGGAGCGTGGAGGACGCCTCCGAAGGGCTGCGCGTCGGTCCGAAAAGCGCCGAGGCGGCTCCCCCGCCGCGGCGTCCCGTATCCACCACCTCGGTCACCCACCGCGCACCCTACCGCTCCAGCGGCAATCCGCTGGGATGGATGATCGTGGCCGGGGGGATCGTCACCTGTGGCGGGCTCTACCACTGGATGCGCAATCGCCCTCGCAAGTGCCCCCAGTGCGGCACCCGCAAGCACCGCATGTCGGAGTCCGAGGACGATCAGCACCTGAGCCGCGAGGAGATCCTGGAGGAGCAGCTCGGCAGCGTGAACTACGACGCCTGGCTCTGCCCCAACTGCTCGCACGTCCACACCGAGCGCTGGAACGCCTGGGTGACCGGCTACCGAAACTGTCCGAGCTGCTCACGCCGCACGCTGCACGTCACCCGCACCACCGTCGACTACCCCACTTACGACCACAGCGGCCGCGGAAGAGAAGACTGTGACTGCCGCAACTGCAGCCACCAGTCCACCAGCTACTACACTATCCCCCGCAAGACGCGCAGCTCCTCGAGCTCGAGCTCTGGCTCGAGAAGCTCGGGTAGCTCGGGCTTCGGGGGTGGCCGTTCCTCGGGTGGAGGCTCGGGGGCCAGCTGGTAGTGCCTGGACCCAGCGGTCTGAGCTCGCTCCAGCGGAGCGCCAGGGTGGTCAGGCTGAGAGCGCGCCCTCCGGAAAGATCGAAAAGCTCAGCCTGTGCTCACCGATCTGGCTGTCCACCTGGACCGCCGCCTTCTCGGGGATCTGCTCGTAGCGGGTGGTGAAAGCCACCTGCTGGCGGGCCTGGCCACGGGTCAGCTCCAGGAAGCCCTGGGCCGTGACCACGTTCTTCTCCACCGTGTAGGGGGTCGCTCTCACGGCCAGGCTCTCTTGCTTGTCGCGCAGGGCCTGGCTGGCGCCTCCCTCCTCGGCCCGATAGATCTCGGTGTAGCCCCAGCCCTCGCGGTTGTTGGAGGAGACCGTCCAGGTGGTGGTGCTCCAGTTGGTCCGGCGATCCACCTGCAGGTCCCCGATCTTGCCGCTCACGGCGTAGAAGTCGTCGTGGACCAGGGGGGTGCTCGCGGTCGGGAACTGGCCGGCCATCATGTTCATCTGCACCCCGTCGCCACCGAAACTGGGAGTGAGCGTGACCTTGCTGCCCCAGGTCATGGTGTGCTGGCCACGCTCCTTCAGCTCGTCCGTCAGGGGCGTCTCGCGCACCTCGCGCACCGTCTGCAGCTTGAGCTCTTCTGGCTGCCCACCCACGGTTCCGGTCAGCCGTGCCATCTGCTCGCGGGTCACGGCCCCGCCGACTCCGAAAAAGCTGCCTCCCGACCCCTCGCCCTGCACGGGCTCGATCTTTTCCTGCACGGCCAGGCCGGCCACCACGCCCTCCACCTTGACCGAGCCATCGGTCTGCCGCGAGTAAGTGAGATGGATCCGCTCACTGCCGTCGAGCTGGCCGCTGAGCGTGACCCGCTCGGGCTTCTCGTTGAAGGCCTGCATCTTGAAGATCTGGCCCACCACGCGTCCCACCATCGGGTCATGGTTGGGCAGCAGGGCGGCCTGCAAGGGGGTCATTCGGTTCGTGACTGTGCTGGACATGGGATGAGCCTCCAGAACCTTGTTCTCTTTGTCTGGCCGCAGTCTAGCCAGCCAGGCTCGACGGCTGTAGGGGCAGGATGTTACCGTTTGGATCAGCGCGCACAGTTCCGCAGGCCGCCCGCCTCGGGAGCGGCTGTTCAGAACCGGGCAACAATCCGTCTGCAAAAACGGCAAACATAGCCTGGTAGCCTGAGGTTGAGCTCAGGCCTCAAGGAGCCTGCCGTGGCTGCGGACCGGAGGTCTTGCCTGGTGAGGTCGCTTCCTGCGCGAGTATGAGTCTCGGTTCGAGGCCGAGCGGAAAGAGATCCCCAGGTGTCAGGAGGGCGGGAGGGTTGAACAACGCTGCTCCAAGATCCGATCTGCAGAGCTCGATCGCAGCATGGCAGAGCAGCCCGACTGCCTGGCCAAGCCTGCCAGCAAACCCGCTCCCGTAGCCCGTTCTGCGCCAGCCCGCCGCCGACTGAGCGCGCCTTCAAGCCGCAAAGGACTGCCTTCCGAATGCCTTGAACCTCACGCGGCATGAGGGTCTTCCTGCGTCTTCTTCTGGCAGTTATCGTCATGCTGGCTTTCGGCTGCG
>CAZWUN010000108.1:0-11207 GCA_964637145.1 uncultured Burkholderiales bacterium | reverse complement strand
GCTGCGGCGGCACCACGCTCTCCGGCTCGGATTCGAGCTCTTCCGACCTGCCCACCAGCCAGGTCTTCGGCAAGGTCTTCCTGGGGATGGACGTCCCCAACGCCTCGGTCACTGCGCGGGCCGCGGACGGGACGGTGCTGGCCGAGACGATCACCAACGCCACCGGCAATTTCATGCTCGAGGGACGCTTGCCGGCGAGCTACCGGGTGGAGTCCCGGCTCGCCGGGGGCAGCCTGGCCTTTGCCGCCGAGGTCCGCGCTCCGAGCTTCGTGGTGGTAAACGTTCCCAACACGCTGGTCAGCCGGTACCTGCAGGCTCATCCGCAAGCCTCTCTGGAGCAGGCGGAGAGCCTGGTGCGCGCCCGCCTCTCTTTGCCCGCCGAGGGCGGGCTGGACTTCATCGAGGACGGTCCCCGGGTCGATTTCTCCCACCTGGCCTTCTTCAGCGCGGCCTCGGCCAACGGGGGCTGCGAGAGCTTTCTGGCCCGGCTGGCCGCCGAGGGGCAGCCGGTCCCCCGGTTCCGTCTCACGCGGGAAACTCTGGGCGGCCAGGACGAGGGGTTGGAGGCCGAGCTGCGGCCCCTGCTGGCCCTGGCGCGGAGTCAGCCTCGCCTGCTCGAGACCCTCTCCACCAGCAGCGTCCTGGCGGCGGGAGGGTTCCTCTTGTCCGGGGTGGGGGACTCGATCCTGTCCACCCTCACCGAGAACACCCTGGCCTGGATCACCACTTCGCTGGGATGGAATGTGGGCACCGCGGGCGCTCTCGAGACCATTCAGGACCAGCTCGACGAGCTGGCCGACGAGCTCGATACGCTGGAGCTGGAAGGGGCCGCCAACGGCGCGAACACCGCCCTGACCAGCGTGGTGAGCTCCACCAGCGTGCTCGTCAGCGACCAGAGCGCGGCCGTCCAGGTAGCCGTCAGCGACGGCATCACCAACCGGCCCACCACCAGCGTCAACGGCTCTCTCACCACGCTCCTGGCCAGCCTGGGCTCCTACCAGGCGGCCACCAATCTGGGCCAGATCCAGACGTTCATGCTGGGGCTCAACGACAACACCAACCTCATCACCACCAACCTCAAGCTCCTCCTGAACCAGAGCTACGGCATCCAGCAGAGCGGTCAGCCGTTCCCGGTGCGGAGCTCCTTCCTGCTCGACCAGGCCCTGGACACTTTCAACTTCTATCAGGGCTACCAGGCGCTGGCCGCCAACTACCTGGTGGAGCAGGCCCATCCCGTGGTGCCGATCCAGCCCCCCGCCATCAACCTTCTCCAGGCCCGCACCAGCACCGACCAGGCGGCCTACCAGGTGGCGCTGCAGCGCATGCAGCTCCCGCCCTACCCGGCTTCCGACCTGATCTTCGTCGATCTTCAGTATGGCCTGATGTGGTGCACTTCGGTCCAGGCCCCCATGAGCTATAACGATGCCATCAATTTTGTGGACAAGTTCAGCTACAGCGCGGGCAGCCTGACCTTCGAGGACTGGCGCCTCCCGACCACCCTCGAGATTCAGGCGCTCCAGAACCGGGGCCGCTTCGTGGCCAACAGCCTGCGCGATTCGAGCGTGGCCCACGATGGCAGCGACAGCAGCTACGGGAACTACGGCTACTGCTTGCAGGGCCTCTCGGGGCTGGGGTTCGTGGGAGTCAACCAGTACGGCAGCGACGGCTACACCTGGATCTACAACTGGTATTACATCACTTCGTGGCTGCAGGACGACAGCCTCACCGCCTGGGGGATGAACCATCAAGACGGCAAGGCCCTCAAGACCGACAACAACAAGCTCCCGTTCGTCATGGTGCGCAGTCTGGGCCGAGAGCTCTTGCCCATCCTCGACTACACCGACGCGCCCAGCGTTCCCACTTATCCCCCGGGCATGGACGTGCCACCCCAGCGCCTTGAGTTTGTTGGAGAGGGGGTTCCCACGGGATTTGCGGGGGCCAACTACCTGACCGGGCAGACGGTGGGCATCAACCATCGGCAGCTCACGGGTGGCGCCAACGATACCTTCGAGCGCTTCGACGACGCCATCTTCATCCAGCCGATCGTGGAGTACACCATGTTTCTCGGGGGGACGTTCACGCTGGGCAATTCCGGCCAGCTCACCGAGAAGCTCCCCAGCAACTCCTACACCCAGAGCATCCCGCTAGGAGGCAGCCAGGGGGCTTTCAGCGCCACCACCACGCCGGTGGCCTTCCAGGTCGGCCAGGGCGACTTCAGCGTCAGCAACTATCCGGACTATCAGGGCCTCATCCTGGCCCACAGCACTCCTCAGGTCTTCCAGACGGTCTGCACCGTCCTGGGTCTGGAGGACGCCTCCAAGCCTATCTCGGCAACCTTCTCGTCCTCGAGCCTCACGGCTCCCACGCCCTACCTCAAGCACATGCTGATTTCACCCCGGAACCTCGTGGTGACAGGTCTGGGGAGCACCGTTACTGTCAGTCAGAACTATTACTGCACGGGCTACTACTCCGACGGCACCGTCGAGGACCTGACACCCAAGGTGACCTGGACGGTGGTCAACAAGGCGACCGGGCAACCCAATCAGAGCACCAGCGGCGGCAAGAGCGTGGGAGTCTTCTTCTCGGGCTCCACGCTTACCATAGCCGACCAGGATAATCCCGCCAGTCGCGCCCAGGCCCTTTACACGGTGCGGGCCTCTCTCTCCAACGCCCCGCTGCAAAACGGCAAAGGCACGATCGAAGACGTCACCGACGTCCAGATCGGTCTGCCCCCGAACTAAAGTGAAGTGCTGAAGGTTTTGCATATGGAGGCCCCCGAAGGATAGGCAAAACCTTCAGCACGTAACGCTCAACACTTCAGGAGCGCAGCCGGGTGCACGACTGACCACCGCACTTAGGTTCCGGGCTGTTTTTCAGGAATTTTTCAGGGTTAAAAATGTAAAGTTCGTCGGTGATCACCGCCCTCTCGACCTCGACTTTCGTCCTTCCGAGGCGGGCGGGTACCCCTGAGCCCACTCCGGACGAGAGCAATCCCTGGCCGGCTCTCGAGCAGGGACTGACGGCGGCGCGCACGGCCAGCACCAACGGAACCGGGGCGCTCGCGCCCGTCCTCGAGCAGGCCCTGCAGCGCTACGGCAAAGCCGGGTGCACGTTCCACACCGACAGCTTCAAGCCCGATCCGGTGTTGCCACACGATGCGGTGATGAGCATCCTGGACGGCACGAGCGTCAAAGTGGCCTTCGATAACGGCGCGATGGTGCGCCTCAAGAGTATGGCCGACCTGCGCGTGCTGGACGGCCTGGTGGGGCTCGGGCCCCAGGTGCTCGAGCCGAGCGAGAAAGAGTTCCTGCAGGTCTGGGACAGCCTGGCCTCGCGCGGTTACGGCCCGAGCCACTACGGCAGCGATCCGGTGGATGCCCGGGCCGACAAGCTGGACGGGCTGCAGAACTTCCGCGGCTCGAGCTCTATCACCCTGCAAGACCCGAGCAAAGTGACCCAGACGGCCAAGAACCTGGATGAGCTGAAGGCGCTGGATTTCATGTCGGGCGGCACGGAGTGGCCCCTGGCCGACCTCGAGAAGGCGAAGACCCTGCGCTCTTGCTCGCAGAACGGGATCATCTTCTACAGCTACGGCAACGCGCGCACGCCTTATGACCAGTACAAGAACGCCGAGCCCAACGTGTGGGTCGGCCGCAAAGGCACGCCGCGCATCTCGGTGACTGTGGACGAGCTGAAGAACCAGCCCGCGGTCGACCAACTGCTCGGCGAGGCGAAGGACTTCCACCAGAACCGCCTGGCCGCCATCTACGAGCAGCTCAAGGTGACCGACAATCCGCCGCCCATCCAGCGGCAGTGGAACGAGCTGCGCAAGAAGTTCACCCCCACGGTGGCCGAGGCGGCCGCCGCCGAGCTCTTGCAGGCCGCAGCCCTGGGCGGGCAGAGCAGCTCCTACAACGTGGACAAGGTCTGGGCCCTGGCCGGCAAGATGGGCGATTTCGCCCGGGACGACTACCAGCTCGCCTGCCTGGCGCGCGGCCTGGCGCCGATTCTGGAAAACCAGAAGCAAGAGGATGCCGAGCGCGCGATGCTGCGCCTCATCACGTTCGAGAAGGAGCGCGAGCTGACCGACGAGGAGCAGACGACGCTGCTGACGCTGGTCAACGGCACGCGCTCTATCGGCTCCGCCACCGAGGGGATGGATCTGGTGCGCGTCCCGCTCACCCAGGAGACCCTCGAGGAGCGCGAGCAGGTCTTCCTCAACCTGGGCCAGCACCTGTCGCCCACCCAGAACCACCGCACGTCCGAATTCTACCGCACGGTCATGGCCGAGCTGATCCCCGGCGAGTCGCTGGCGGTCACCGGCGAACGGCTGGGCCGCATCCACCACGCCTGCCAGGCCGAGCACCGCGAGGACAAAGCCCTGGGCGCCTTCCGCGCCATCCAGCGCAAGCTGCGCGAGCAGCCCCACACGCCCGAGCAGGCCGAGGAGATCGTCCAGAAGTTCCTGGGCGCGCTGCTGCTGGGCCGAGACATGAAGGGCGCAATGGAAGCCGTCAATGACGCCAAGCCGGCCTCGAGCGTGAAGGAAGGCGAGCGCCAGGTCATCATCGGCGGCGTCCGCGTTGCGCGCCGCAAGTCCGCCGGCTAGAGCTGAACTTCGTCGACTCGATCAAGCCTGCACTTGCTAGTCAGCCAGCCTGCCCATCGGCTTGTTCGAGATCCCTCGAAGAGCAGGCTGACGGCAACGTCCAAATCCAAACCAAGCGACAACCCGACATCTCCTCGTAGAGCTCGGCGCGAGTCCAGGCCTTCGCCCGGCTGCGCTCGGTCCTGCCCGTCCTGGCGGCCGGCACGACAAGCCGCCCGACCAGTGCACCTTCGAGCAGATCGACACGGCCGAGACCTGATCCCTTAACGCGGGCGACTGGGCTTCTGCGTGGAGCCTGTCTTCAGCGCCTCGAGATTGTTGCGAGCGCCATCCAGGATCCGAGGGTCCTTGGATTTCTTGAGGACCAGCTCGTAATCGGCCCGGGCCTTCTCGACCTGGTTCAGGCGCATGTAGCAGTTCCCGCGGTTGAACAGGAACTTGGCGTCCCCGGTCAGCTCGTAGGCGCGGGTGTAGTCGCCGATCGCAAGCGGGTCTTTGTTCAGTTTGGAGTAGGCGCCGGCTCGGCCAGAGTAGGCGTTCCAGCGCTTGGAGTCGAGCGCGATAGCTCGGTCAAAATCGCTGACCGCCTTGGGGAGCTGGCCCTGGCGGTAGTGGCAGGTGCCCAGATTGGCCCAGGCTATAGCCAGCTTGGGATTCAGCTTCACCGCCAGGGCAAGATCGCTCTCAGCCAGGCTGTAGAAGCTGGCAGCGTCGCTGGCGCCTTGCATGGCCGCGCCCTCACCAGCGCTCAGGTAAAGAATGCCGCGCTGGTGGTAGGCGTCGGCATACTTGGGATCGAGCTTGATGGCTCGATTCAGCAGCTCCAGGCATTCGCGCGCTTTGCCCTGTTGAAAAAGCGTTTCGGCCCGCTTGACCAGGCCGGCGGCGGTTTCTTCCTTGGCGGGGGTGGCAGCGCAGAGGCATAGAAGCAGGCCAACCAGAAGGCAGAGATGTCGCATCCTGCTATAGTTCGGCGGGGGCGGCAACAGTTCCCCGGGAACTCCCTCCCTCGAGTGCCCCGCCGGATCCAACTCCATACTCGGTCAACCGCGCCAACTTTCCCAGTGATTTCGTCAGGCGGGGCGAGCTCTACCGCACAGGTTCTTCGTGGAGTAGGCCGGTCGGCACCCGAGAGAGAATTCCCCTGAAGTGTCAGACGAGCAGAAAGCTCCGGCCGGGTGGCAGGGGAGCCCGGTGGTCGTCCAGGTCGGGCTCGGTTTCCTGCTGTTGTCCTGGGTACTGGGAGCGGTCGGCTTCCTGCACGATCCGAAGCTTGGAGTGGCCTACGCGCTTACATCCGTGGTCGGAATGCTGCTCTGTCTGCGGATTCAATCCGTCCCGCCCAGGCTTTCCTTCGGACGGTTCCTTGCTCTCTTCTCGATCGCAGTCGACCTGCTCGCGATCGGCACGTTCCTGACCGATGCAAAGATCGTCAGCGCCCTGGCGATCTACCTCAGCTCGCTTTGCGTCGCCGGATATCTGTACGACCTGGCCCGGCTTCTCGGTCACCCACGGATTGCGTGGCTGGCCCGCGGGGTCACATTCCTCCAACTGTTCGTGGCACCCGGGTTGGCCGTGGTCGGCGCCGGCTTCTGGGTGTGGGGACAACTGGCTGGTACGTCCTATGGCCATGGGGAGCTGCAGAACGCCCGACTCTGCTTCCAGACGGCAGCCGGGGCTTACGGACTGGGCGCAGTGTGCGCGATCATCCTGGTGTTCTCGCTGATGCGGGCTCTGTGCCTCGCGCGGCCTTCCGCTGATCACCCGACAAACTCCTGATCAGAGGACTCTAACGCTCATCGCCGAGAAGCAGTGCCCGGGGAGGGTCGATCATGCGAACCCTCTGCGCCCAGGGCGTGGAGACTCGCGAGAGCTCTTGGAGAAGCGTCTCACAGACCTCGAAACTCTCCTGCGGCACAGGTTGCCACGCGGTGCCGTCCCGTTCCAGATCGGCTCCGAGAGACCCGAGAAGCCCGCTACGGCGGGCTTCTCGGTATGACTGACGCGCTTCTGGCCCTCCGCGAAGGAACCAGAGCCAGTAGGGCAAGATGTTGTTCCGCAAACCACCCTCTTCGGGAGCGGCTGTTCAGAATCGCGCAACATCCCGTTTACGAAACGGCAAAGACTGCCTGATAGCCTGGAAATCAGCGACGACAGGAGCGGTCGAATCATTGAGCTCAGGCCAGGGAGGACAAAATGAAAAACGGGGCGATCGTGCTCATCTTGTTGGGAACTCTGCTCAGCGGCTACCGCCTGGGAGAATGGAGCCAGGCCCAGCGGACCAGAGACGCGCGGCTCGAGCTGGCGGCAGCCATGGCCCGCAACCAGGCCATGCAAGCAGAGTGCTTTCGCAACATGCGCAACCAGTTTACCCCCGGCTTTCGGGGCAGTCAGCCGCTGCTCTGGCTGGCTCAGGGACGAGCGCCCATCGATACCCGGCAGGGCCAGATTTTTGCCACCCAGACTCCCACCGATCTGGCCATCGACGGCCCGGGATTCTTCCTGGTGGGCGACCCGGGGGCCCCGATTTTCACCCGAGAGGGTCGCTTCCAACTCAGGGAGGGAAAGCTGTGCGACCTCCAGGGACGGCCGGTGCTCGGTTATCTCCCGGGCCAACCGGGACGACTTGCTCCTTGTGAGGGCCCGGAACTTCGATTCGATGCCCAGGGGAATGCCCATCGCTGGCTGCTGGATCCTGTGACGGGGCAAAGCTGCCTTTCCGAGAGCACGGAGTTTTCGGTCGCGCTGGCCGGATTCCCCAATCCCGAATTCCTCGCGCGCAACGGGGACACGGGTTTTCGAGCCACGGCCGAATCCGGCCCCCCGTCGATTGGCAGAGCCAGCGTGCAGTTCGGGTTCATCGCCCCCGGCAGCCTCGAACTGGCCAACGTGGACTTCACCGCCCAGAGCATCTGGATCGGAGCGCTGCGGACTCAGGCCGGGCTGCTGGGAGCGGAGGCCCCGCCGCCGCCTTCCAACTTCATGCTGGCGCCGGGGAATGCTCCGCTCCTGAGCTCGCCGTTCCCGCCTCTGAGCCGCTGACCGAACCGGACGGCTGACGCACCGGCAACCGCACCGAGCCCACGGTGACGGTCTGCTGTCCCACCTGGACTCCCGCGGTGGCGCCCGGCTCGGGGATCTGCAGCGCGTCCACCAGGTTCTGCTTCAACCGGTCAGCCTCGGCTGCGGGATCCTCTGGGCCGGGCCCCTGGCGCACCTCCTCCCTGGTCAGGTGCTGCTGCAGGGCAAAGGAGGCCACCACCGGGTCGGTCCCCTTCTCGAGCAGGGCGTCGTAGGTGTCGAGCCAGGCATCGCCCACCTCGGTTTCCAGGCCCTCGAGCCGGGGAAGAAGGCGCGTGGCGGGGGTCAGCTGCGGCTCGTCGTACTCGACGACCCGCCAGAACAGGTCCTGGCTCAGGTGCTTCTCGAGGGCCCGGACCGTGGCCTCCATCGCCTCCGGGGCGACCGGGGCCAGCTTGATCAGGGCCTCCTCCAGGGCCTGGAAATCAGCCTCTCGCTGATCGGAGTCGCTCCAGCTGGCGGAAACGATCTGCTCCCCCACCCGCTTCAAAATGCGCCCGGCGTGATTGGGGTCGGCGCCGGCCTGGACCACCTTCTCCCAACCGTGATAGAGCCGACAGGCGTCCCCCACTCGGGACAATCCCTTGAGTGTCGTGGAGCTGAGCAGGGTCGCCATGGCTTCGGCCCGTACCGGCCAGGGCTGATCCACTTTGGACTGGTCGATGAGCTGCCAGCGAGACAGCCGTTCTTCCTGATTGCCAAAGAGGTCCTCCAGCATGCCCAGGTAGGCGTCACGGCGCTGGGGCTCGTGCAGGCTGCAAACCTCGAGGTCCTCCCAGAACCGCTCATAGTAGAACTCGATCAAACCCTTGGTGCTGGCCGAATGAGCGATCTTCTCGATGAACTCGCTGGCCTCTGCGGGCGATTTCCCCAGGCTCTCCTGACGCATGAGCTGGCTCAGAGCCATCTTCCTCGAGCCCTCGTCGTCAAGCGAGCGAGTCCGCAATTTCTTGAAGCTCTGCTTGAGCTTCTTCTTCTCCTCGGCCGACCAGACCACGGCAGGCGTGGAAAGCTCCACCTGGTCCACCGGGGCCTTCGAGCGCCGGGCGGCCGGGGCGGGCAAACTGGCAAAATGAATAAGGGGTTCTATCATCACCCCTGCATTCCAACACAAAGGGCTGAGATTTTTCTTAAAGCCTGCCCGTGGCGAGACGGCAACATTCCGGCAACGACCTGCTGGCCTCCATGACGCCCTAATAGGGTATCTTGAACACGAACAATATCTACACCGCCAATCTCCCGGCGGCGGGCCGGGCCTACGCGCTCGACCTGGACGCCAACCTGGAATTCGATCCCCACCACGACGCCGTGCTGGCCTTCGACCTGGCAGGCGATGATGTTATCTCCGAGCTCGACGTCGAGTTCAGCGGCCAGGCCCTGAGGGCCATGGGGGGCGACTACGACCTGGATCAAGACGGCCAGCTCTCCTTCGACGAGGGCATCGTCGCCTCGCGCATGCACAGCGCGGCCCAGGGCTGGGATCGCAACCATGACGGGGTGCTCTCAGCCGAAGAGCTGAAACAGGCCCGGGTGCGCGTGCTGGTGGACGGCAAGGTCTACAGCCCCGAGGCCTTCCCCCTCCCGGACGGAACCACCGGCCGCCTGGCCCAGGTCGATCCTCGCTATCACTGCTCCTGGCTGGCCAGCGCCGAGTAGACCTCCAGCGGGTCGGGAGGGGGCTCCCACTCCATGACCGGGCAGGCGTCCTCCACGTAGCGCTGCTGGCGCATGCCCACCAGGACGGTGGTCACGCCGGGCGTTCCCAGCACCGTCCAGAGAGCCTTCTGGGACAGACTGGCGCCCGGGCGAGCGGGCAACCTCTCGTGCAGAGCCTGATTGCGGTTGCGACTGATCCGGGCCGAGAGGCGACGGATCTCGAGCAGGACGGCGTGAAAGGCCTCCAGGTAGCTCTCGCGCCAGCTTCTCTCCATCCGCTCCGCCAGGCGATCCAGGGTGTCCAGCGTGTAGGGCCAGAGCTGGTTCTGCTCCACCTCGGTCCAGTCCGAGTAGGAGAGGGGACTGGCCGCCACCGTCTCGAGCTCGCGCGCCATCTGCAACGTGTCCGCGCTCTCCAGCGAACGAAGGCGTTCGAGCAGCTCGCTCAGCGATTCCTGGCCCGCTCCCAGCTCGGGCGGATCGGCCAACCGCAGCAGGCTGCGCCCCTTGAAGGCGTTCAGGGGCCGGTTGATCAACACTCCCAGGTTGGCTTCGCCAGCCAGCTCCAGCACCGACCTGCCGCCGTGATGGCGGGCCATCGCCCCCTCCGATTCGATCAAATTCATGGGCAGCTGCAGTACCCGGAAGCCCTCCCCGACCTGTTCGAGCATGCGCGGCAGCGAGGTGGACTCGGGGTCGGAGGGCGGGTCGGCCACGGTGTTGGAGGAGACCCCGTAGCAGCCGATCCGCCCTGCCGCCACCTGGCTCTCGAGGTAGGCGAATGAGGCCTCGAGCCGGCGGTAGAACTCGTCTTTGACCTCCTGGCCGCGGTGGGCCGCCTCCATCAGGAAATACTCGGGGTTGTGCAGCAGGCAGACGTCCAGGCGCTCGAGCCCCAGCCGGTCGAGCGAGCGCTGGAGCTGGTCTTCCAGAAACTCGGGGTGGATGCAGTGCCAGCAGCCCGGCGAGTACTCCACCACCTCGGGGAAGGGCTTGCCCTGGAGCTTGCGCTGGCGGGCCAGGCGCAGGTTGCTGCCCTGCACGTAGCCGATCTTGGAGACCACCACCAGGCCTTCACGCCCCCGCTCGGCCAGCACCTGGCCCACCAGCCGCTCGCTGGAGCCATCGGTGTAGTTGGTAGACGTGTCGATCAGGTTGACCCCCCGGTCCAGGGCGGCCAGCAGGGCTTCCTTCTGGGCCGGGCTGTGCTCGTCCACCCGGTAGCAGCCGAAGCCGAGCGGCGAGACCTCCAGCCCGGTGGAGCCCAGGCGACGCTTCAAGAGCCGAACTTGACGGGAGGCTCAGGCGGCTGCTGGGGAGGCGGCCCGCCCCCGCGCAGCTTCTTCCACAGCATCGCCCCCACGGCCACGGGAGCGGCCACGATGGCCGGCAGGGCCAGGGCGGTCATCACCGGCAGGCTGGCCCCGCCGATGGCAGCGGCCATGGTGGCCGTCAGGCTGAGGGCTCCCACCCGGGCCAGCTTGTCCCCGGTGGAGCCGCGCCAGAGGCCGCCCTTGCACAGGTAGATGCCCACCGCCACGGGAGCCGCCATCACGCCCAGGCCCAGCAGGCCGGTCACGGTGCTGCCCAGGCCCACCAGCTGAGCGATTCCGCTGGCGGTGGCGCTGATGGCGGCCACCCGGGCCAGTTTGTCGCCCCACCCGGCCTTCTCAGCGGGCTGGTAGCCGTCCACCGGCTGGTTGGCAGCCGGTCTGGCCACCGAGACGGCTTTGGGCTGGGCGGCCAGGGGGTTGGTGAGGCGCAGGGGGTTCACGTCCATTGCGGGGAGATTCGGGGTCGACCAGCCGGGTCCCTCGCCGGCTCAGCCCCCACCTTTGAGCACCACCTCGCGCACGTAACG
>CAZWUN010000107.1:0-14297 GCA_964637145.1 uncultured Burkholderiales bacterium | reverse complement strand
GCGGCGACCGGCACGAGCCGGCCCCGGTCGGCCAGGAACAGGGCCACCGTCTGGCACGGTTGCTGGCTCAGGGCGATCTCCAGGATCACCTGGGAGGGCTCGGGGGCCTCCAGCAGACGGCTGGTCCACTGGCCCACATCCTCCAGGCGGCCGGCAGCGCGAGCGAGCTGCTGGCGGGCCTCCTCGATCAGCTCGGGGGGATCCTCCCGGGGGGCAGGCGCGGGCCAGGCCAGCGCCACCGAGGCCAGCAAGAGCAGCACCAGGGTGGGGGGATCGGAAGACCAGATCATGGCCCAGGCCAGCAACCCCTGGCCCAGAGCCGGGAGAACGGCGGGCCAGTGGAGCAGGGCGTAGATCAGGGCGGCCGGGCCCGGAAAGCCCAGGCCGCTGACCAGCACCGCGGCAGGCAGAGCCAGGGACGGGCGGGTCAGTCGGCGGCGCCAGGCCAGGGCGACCAGCGCGGCCAGAGCGGCCAGTCCCGGGCTCTTGCCGGCCACCCAGATGAGGCCTGCCGCAGGAGGGGTGGGGAGCAGCGCCGCCAGGGGGACACAGCCCAGCGCCACCGCCAGCACCAGAGGGTCGCTCTGGAAGCGGCCCAGCGCCAGCGAGGCCAGCGTGAGCAGCAGGCAGCCGGCCAGGTAGGCCTTCTTCACGGCAGCTCACCGAACGTGAGCGCAGAGCCTCTCCGGCGAGAGGCGCAGACCTCACCGCGCACGGTCATCCTCACGCGAGCAACTGGTGGTAGAGCCGCACCGCCTCGGGCCCGGGGGTCAGGCCCAGCTCGCGCTGCAAGATGCGGCAGTAGTCGTTGTAGCGGCGAACGGCCGTGTCACGCAGCCCCTGGCCGGCCAGGCAGCGCATCTGTCCGAGTTGGGCCTCCTCGCGGCACGGGTCCAGGTCGAGCATGCGCTGGTAGTGCTGGGAGGCCTCCAGGAAGCGGCCCTGGCCTTCCTGGTCGCTGGCGAGCAGGAAGAGCAGGCTGAAGACCTTCTCGCTGACCGTGCGCCGCAGCTCGACCACCCAATCCGACCACAGCCCTTCCAGAAGCTCGCCGCGGTACAGGGCGACCGCCTGTTCGCCCGCCTGGCGGGCGGCCGAGCTCAGTCGTCCCGAAGCGTCGGGGCGGCATTGCTCGGCCAGGCGCTCCAGGCGGGCATAGTCGGAATCAAGCTCGAGAGCGGGGTCGAGCGAGAAGAAGCTGCGCTCCCAGACCACGATGGGACCGGGCAAAGCCCGCAGCGCCCGGCGCGCGCGCGAGGCGGCGGTGTTCAGGCTCTTTCTGGAGATCTCCGGATTGTCGGGCCAGAGCGCCGCCGCCAGCCGCTCGCCCGAGACCGGGCGGCGGTGGATGACCAGGTACAAGAACAGCTCCAGCGCCTTGCGGCTGGCCCACTCGCTGGCCGGAACGCTCTTGCCCTCCAGCAAGACCTCGGGGGGGCCGAAGCAGAGCACCTCCACCGTGGCGGGAGCCGGTGCCGGCTGGGCCGAGGGCGTCGGCGCGCCGAGTTGGGGAAAGCGGGCCCACAGAGCCTCCAGCGATTCGCGCTCCAGACCCTGGTCCCAGGCTGCCTGCAGCACCGGCGTCAGATCGCGCAACTCGTGCGGCGAGAAGGGCTCAACCCGGCGGGCCGCCAGCGAGAGCCATTCGCGCAGAGTTTCGGGCCACTCGGTCGGGGGCAACAGCCGCAAGCGCAGTCCCAGCAGGCTCTGCAGGCCGGTCAGGTCGTGCTGGGCGCGGGCCAGGGCGACACCTCGCTCCACCAGCTCGCGGGCCATGGGAGCCCGCTCCAGGGCCAGATAGGTGCGGGCTGACCGCTCATACAGGGCGGGCGCCTGGGAGCCCTCGAGTCCGGCCCGCACCCGGCCCAGCCAGCGCAGGGCCTCCTCCGGGCGCTGGCGCGAGGCTTCCAGCGAGGCCAGCTCGACCAGAACCTCCAGGTTGTCCTCGCCGTGCGCCTGGCGACACATCTCCCCGGCCTCCAGCAGGGCCTGGCGGGCCGGCTCGTGCTGGCCGCCCTGAGCCAGCATGGCGCCCAGCCGCAGCAACGTGCGCCAGCGGCTCTCCTGCGGCCGGGCGGCGGCCCGGGGCGTCTCGCCCTCCTGGCCCGCCAGAGCCAGGCAGACCGACACCACCTCCGGGTCGAAGGCCGCCCCCGCCTGCGAGCGAAGCTCAGTGCTGGCCTGCTCGAAGCTCAAGGCCGGGCGGTGGGGGCGCGGGTGGCGCAGGCTGTCCCATACTTCGGCCACCGTCAGCACCCTCGACTCGATGGGGATGTCGGCCCCCTTCAGCCCGCGTGGGTAGCCGCCGCCGTCGTAGCGCTCGCGCAGGTTGACCAGCAGCGGACTGAGCTCGCGCAGATCGGGCAGATCCTCCAGCAGCTCGCGCAGGCGGGCCGGATGCTCCTCCAGGCGCGAGCGCTCCTCGGGGGTGAGGGCCCGGTTTTGCTGCAGCAGCTCGCGCTCGATCAGGGCCAGGCCCAGGTCGTGTAGCCAGGCGGCCAGCTCGACCTGATCCAGCTGGTGGGCTCCCAATCCCAGCTCAACTCCCAGGTCCACCGCCAGGGCGGCCACCCGTCGGGCGTGCTCGTAGAGCCAGGGGTCCTTCTCCCAGAACACGCTCACCAGCGAGGAGATGAGCCGCAGGTAGCGCCCGCGCAGCTCGTCGAGGGCTCGGCGGCCTTCTTTTTCGATCCGGCACAGCTCGGCCGAGTGGCGCACGCTGGCCAGCAGGCGATCGAGCGGCACGGGCTTGAGCAGGTAGTCGTCCACCCGGTTCTGGATGGCGCGAATGGGAGCATCCTCGCTGGCGTAGCCGGTCATGACGATGCTGCGCAGCCCCTCTTGCAGGGTGCGCAGGCTGGCCAGGGCCTCCAAGCCGTCCACCCCGGGCATGCGCACGTCGCACAGGATCAGGTCGAGCGGCCGCGAGCGCGCGATGTCGAGCGCCTCGGAGGCGTTGAGGGCCACCTCCACCTGGTAGCCCTGAGCCTTCAGGGCGCGCTCCAGGCTGCGGGCTACCTGCACGTCGTCTTCCAGGATCAAGAGGCTGACTTCCACTCTGCCGGCTTCGCCCAAGGACAGGACCCGTCCCTGCGGAGCGGAGAAGAGGGGGATCCCGTGCAGTTTCAGTATCGAGCCGTCGATCCCCGGGGCGAGCGCCGCGAGGGCGCCCTGGAGGCGCCTTCGCGCGAGGCGGCCCTGGCTCGCCTGCACGGCCAGGGGCTGGTGGTCTGGAAGCTTGCCTCCTCCACCTCGGAGGAGCCCGAGCTGCGCCTGGGGGGCCGCGACCGGGCCCGGTTCTTCTTGCAGCTCTCGGTGATGCTCGAGAGCGGGTTGGGTCTGGTGCGCGGGCTGGGGGTGCTGGCCCGGGTCGAGCCCCCGGTCGGTCCGGTGGCCGCCTGTTTGCAGGCCAGCATCGAGCGCGGCCAGCGCTTCTCGGTGGCCATGGGCCAGCTGCCGGAGTGCTTCACGCCCACCTGGGTGGGGCTGGTCAGGGTGGGGGAGGAGACCGGCGCCCTGACCCAGATCATGCGCCGTCTGGCCGAGCATCTCGAGCTTACCGAGGTGCGGCGGGGACGGCTGCTCTCGGCTCTCATCTATCCCCTGTGCACCCTGCTGGGGGCCCTGGGGGTCAGCGCCCTGATGGTGTTCTGGATGGTGCCCCGCTTCGTGGGTCTGGTGGAGCCGGGAGGAGAGCTCCCGGGGCCCACCCGCCTGCTGCTCTGGATCAGCCAGCCCACGGTCTTCTGGGGGCTGGTCTGGCTCTCGCTGGTGGGGCTGGGCCTGGCCTATTTGCAGCGCCAGCGTCTGCTGTCCTGGTTGTGGAATGCTCCCCTCCTGGGGCGCTGGCTGAAGCTGGGGGCCACGGCCGAGCTGTGCCGCAGCCTGGCCTTGATGCTGGATGCGGGGTTGCCCCTGGCCCAGGGCTTGAGGCTCCTGCGCCTCGGCCCTCAGAGCACCTTTCTGGAGGCGATCCTGCGGCGGCTGGAGGAACGTCTGCGCCAGGGGGAGGAGCTGAAGGTCGTGTTTCAGGGCAGCGGCCTGTCGCCTTTCCTGGTGCAGCTTGCCAGCATCGGGGCGGAGCTGGGACGGTTGCCGCCCATGCTCGACCAGTGCGCCCGGCTGCTCGAGGAGGAGGCTGAGGGCCGCCTGGACAGCCTGATGGTGCTGCTCGAGCCCATGCTGGTCGGATTTTGTGGCCTGGTGGTCGGCTTCGTGCTGATGGCCGCCTTCTTGCCCGCTTACGGCCTGTTGCTGGAGGTAGGGCTGTGAAGGCATCTCGTGGCCACTCGCTGGCCGAGGTCCTGGTGGCGGCCGCGCTGTTTGCGGCCTTGCTGGTGACCCTGAGCTGGGTCTATGTGCAGATGACCCGCAGCCAGCGGCAGGCCGACCCGCAGGCCGAGGCCGCCCGCACGGCCGTGCTGGCCCTGGAGAAGGTGCGCGCCGAGCTACGCGACGCCCTGGTCACCGACGTGCCCCGCCAGGCCGGCCAGGTGCGCTATCGCAGCGTGCTGCGCGATGCCCAGGGGCGCCCCCTGACAGGGGCCAGCCTGAGCCTGGAGTATGGTCCCGAGCGCACCATGCGGGTCAACCAGGGCGTGCTCGAGCGGCTGGAGGTCGGGCAAGATCCCCAACCTCTGGCCCGCCTGGGGGAGGGCGGCAACATCACCTTCGACCGCCCGGCCGGGCAGCTCGACTTGCTGCAGATCACCGTGCTGGCCGTGGTCAACGGCCGCCAGCACGAGGTTGCCAGCGCCGTCCTGCTCGGCCAGCAGCGCTGACGTCCGCGCAACCTGTTTACCTCTGTATCCGGTCTGTATCCGCATCGGGTCTGTTTCTGAAATCGCCCCCCGCTATTCTGGCAATGTCACCAAGCGCCAGGAGGAAAGAAAAATGCAGGGAGCCATCGTCTGGTTGATCGAGAGCGAGCCCGCCCCCTCCGGCGCAACTACCGTATGGATTGAACGGAGGTAGCCCCAATGGACGCCATCAGCAACAGCAACGGACTGCAGTTTCAAAGCGTATCCCGCCCCTTCGGCACCTTTCAGAGTGCCGCCCCGGCCGCCGACAACGGAGCCGTCTCCTTCGGGGGGATGAATCTGCAGGTCGTGCTGGCTCAAATGGTCCAGTCGCTGGACAAGCTCAACCTGGGCTGGAACAGCCTCAACGGTAGCCAGCCCGAGCGTCCGCTGCCCTTCTTCGCCCAGCTGCTCGAGGGCCAGAACCGTCAGCCGGCTCAGCCCATCGCCATCACTCAGGCTTACCCGTCCGACAATGAGGACGGCGGCGTGGATCAGCCCCCGGTGACCACCGCCAAGTATCCCTCCGACAACGAGGACGGTGGAGGCTCCATCCCGCCGCGTCCCGACGGTCCGCCCATGGTCACGATGGCCTACCCGTCGGACAACGAGGACGGCGGCATCGACCAGCCCCCGCCCATCGCCGTCACGATGGCCTACCCTTCGGACAACGAGGATGGCGGCATCGACCAGCCTCCCGTCACCACCGCCAAGTACCCCTCTGACAATGAAGACGGCGGACCCCGCTTGATCGGCCCCCCTGTTGACCGCGATCCGCGTTTGATCGGCCCTCCCGTGGTGGGCGGTCCGGTCACCGAGAAGTATCCCTCCGACAACGAGGACGGTGGCGTGAGCCCTGGCAATCCGGGTCGTCCCGGCGGGATCGGCGGCGTGGTTCCAGGCAATCCCGGTCGTCCCGGTTGGGGTGGCGGTGGCGTGAGCCCCGGCAATCCGGGTCGTCCGCCCGGGGCCGTCATCACGATGAAGTTCCCCTCCGACCAGGAGGACTGGCGCTCGGCCTGAGCCCCCCAGAAACGCCGCCCCTTTCGGGGGCGGCGTTTCTGCGTTCAGGACAGGAAGCGCCGCCCCAGCCGACGCACGGCGAAGAACGAGAGGGCCAACCCGACCACCGCCAGGTAAAGGGCGTTCAGTCCGACCCCTTCCCACTCTCCCCGCACGATGCCGCGCATCATGTGGACCGCGTTGTAGAGCGGCGTCAGTTCGGCCACCGTGATCAGGGCGGGCGGAAAGCGCTCCTCGATGGGAAAGAAGATGCCCGAGAAAACGAAGGACGGGGTCACGAAGAGCGTCCAGAAGTAGGTGTAGAGATCGATGCTGTCGATCAGCGAGGTGAAGGCCGTACCGATGGCGGCGAAGCAGAAGCCGATCAGGGGCAGGGCGGCCAGGGCCAGCAGTAGCCGGGGGGTGAGGGGCACTCCGAAGAACAGCGTGATGGCCAGGAAAGCCGTCCCGTAGAGGGTGGCCCGGGTGACCGCCCACAGGATCTCGCCCGCGGCCACGTCCTCGAAGCTGAGCGGGGTTGCCACCATGGCGTCGTAGATCTTCGAAAAGTGCAGCTTGACGAAGATGTTGTAGGTGGTCTCGAAGATGCCCCCGTTCATGGCCGAGGCGGCCACCAGCCCGGGGGCCACGAAGGCCGTGTAACCTCCCTCGAACTGTCCGCCGGCGGCCACATAGGCCCCCAGCCCCACGCCCATCCCCAGCAGGTAGAAGACGGGCTCGAAGAAGTTGGGCAGGATGTTGTAGACCCAGCGCTTGCTGTAGACCCAGAGATTGCGCTCCCACACCCGGGTGGCGCCTCGCAGGCTGAGGCGCCTCACTGGCGCAGCGTCCGTCCGGTGAGCTTCAAGAACAGATCCTCCAGGTTGCCCGGCCGGATGTAGGCTCCATTCAAGAACAGCCCCCGGCGCTCGAGCTCTTCCAGCGTCTGGCGACCGTCTTGCACGAACAGGCTGACCCGGTTGACGGCCGGCAAGAGCTCCACCCCCAGCTCGGCGCAGGCCTTTTCCAGCGGCTCGAGCTCTCCCTCCAGGCGGGCCTCTATCACCTGAGGGCTCACCTGGGCGGCGATCAGATCGCGGGGTGGACCCTGGGCGATCACGCGCCCGTGGTCGAGGATCACCAGGCGGTCGCACAGCCGCTCGGCTTCGTCCATGTAGTGGGTGGAGAGCAGTAAGGTCACCCCCCGGCCGCGCAATTCGGCCAGCTTGTCCCAGAGTAGAATGCGCACCTGCGGGTCGAGGCCCGTGGTCGGCTCATCCAGGATGAGAAGGCGGGGCTCGTTCATCAGCCCTCGGGCCAGGGTCAGGCGGCGCTTCATGCCTCCCGAGAGCTCGCGGATGCGGTCCCTGACTCGACCTGAAAGCTCGAGGAACTCGAGCAGCTCCAGGGCTCGCTTGCGGGCCAGGGTGCGATCCAGCCCGTAGAATCGGGCGTAGACCAGCAGGTTGTCGAGCACCGACAGCTCTTCGTCCAGGTTGTCCATCTGGGGCACCACCCCCAGCAGGCTCTTGATGGCCCGGTCGTCTCGCCCCGCTTCCAGGCCGAAGACGCGCAGGCTGCCCGAGGTGAGGGCGCTGACCCGGTAGATCATGCGCATGGTGGTCGACTTGCCGGCCCCGTTGGGGCCGAGCATGCCGAACACCTCGCCGGGGTGCACCTCGAGATCGACGTGATCGACCGCCACCAGGGCGCCGTAGCTCTTGGTCAGGCCGCGGGCTTCCACCACCAGCTCGGACATGGGGGGCAGTATAGTGCCCCGGGCTCGGGCAGGGCAAGCCACTCGAGCCCAGCCTCAAGACGGTTCGTCCGCGCGTCTTGCCACGAGGGGCGTTCCCGGTCTGAGCAGCCCGGCGCGGGTGTGGGCGGGCCTACCAGGTCTTACCGGGCTACCGGCGTTACCGGTCTGAGCAGCCGGTATACCGTCCGGTGGGAACGGTAACGCAGACAGAACGGTAAGCTCGGCGGGCCTGGCATCGGCGAGGGCGAGCAGGGCTCACCAGCGTTACCGGCCTGAGCAGCCGGTACACCGTAAGATGGGAGCGGTAACGCAACGGTAAGCTGGGCGGCGCCTGGCATCGGCGAGAGCGAGCAGGGCCAACCAGGTCTTAACGGGCTATCCGGTTCTACCGTTCAAACGTCCGCACCAGCAACCCACCCCGGCCAATGAAGGCGCCATGGTCCGAGAACGCGAATCTACAAGCGTGGAACCTTCGATTCGCGGGGTCATGAGCCTCACGCCGGAAGAGCGTCTTCGGCTCGCATTAGAGGCCCTCGAGCTGGGATGGAATCTCGGACTGGCGGGAGAGATGCAAGCCGGCGCCGCAACACTTGAACAAGCAGAACGACAGCTTGGTGCTCGCTGGCAGAGGGAAGACGCCCTCCGATTGGCAGAGAAACTGCAGCGCTGGAAGACATTGGAACTTGCTCGTAGACAAGACCGTTGACATCCTGAGGTTGCTGGTCCGGGTCTTCACCGAGATTCACGCTACGTGGGCACTGATCGGGGGGGCCGCCCTTCCACTGCGGGGCCGTGTGCGCGGCACCAGGGATCTGGACCTTCTGGTGCTCAGCCAGGATCCCGACCGACTCGTTCATTCCTTTCGGGAAGCCGGATTTGCACATCACGAGCGAGCTGATCGCCACAAACTGGACCGAGTTGTTCTCTTGCGCTTCTGGTATCCAATCTCCGAATCCGCTTCTCTGGGCGTGGACGTTCAGATTGCCCGAGATCCCTTCCTGGAGCAAGTGCTGGCTCGCGCGGCCGACGTTTCACTGGGAGGATTCTCTGTCCCCGTGGCATCCGCCGAGGACTTGATCCTGCTCAAGATGCTTTCCTACCGACCGATCGATCGAGCCGATGCCATTGAGCTTACAGCCCTGGCTTCGGGCCTGGACACCGATTACTTGACATCGACCTCGTGCGAGCTGAGTCTGGCTGACCGGTGGAGTGAAGTCTCTCAGGCCGCTGTCGAACTGAGAAAGATGGACTTCTAAACTTCGTCGCATTGACCGTGCCAGGTAACGTGCGTTTCGAAACTTGTTTCGAAACGTTCCCAAAGTGAAGTGGCACGGGCGACGCGACGAAGTTCAACCGGTTGCACTGTCATTCGAGGGACTGTAAAGTCGCCCGTGTTTTCTACATCGCAGCACAATCGAAGGCCAACCAGGCCACTCGGGTGGATCACGCATGCTACAGACCGGCGCGAAACGCGCCAAGCGAATGCCTGGACCATGCGTGCTCCACCCGAGTGGAGCTTAGCTGACCGAGCGACGGATCGAGCGAGTGGACGAGGGCACCCGTCGCACCCGGCTCTCCATGCCGCTGCGCGAGACGGCGCGGGGTATCGGCAGCACGGCACTGGTCAGGGGCTGCTGGGGAGGGCTCTCGAGCCGGGCCGCCTGGCAGGCCTTGAGATGCTCGAGCAGCTGACGGCGCTGCTCGACGTCGGGGTGAAGCTGCAACTCGCCGCGGTAGATCCGCCGGCACTTGTCGATGCGCAGCACCGTGGCCAGCACGCTGACCGGGCCCGAGGCGGTGTAGAGCTTCACGGTCAGGACTTCGCCCAGGTTCAGCTCCCGGTCGCTGGAGAAGACCACGCGCTGGCTGCTCATCTCCCGGCTGCCGAGTCGGGCGCTCTGGCCGTTGGCTCGCAGGGCCTCCAGGCTCTGGCAAAGCGGCAGCACCCGCACCGCGTCCTCGGCGACCACAGCGACCGGAGCGACCGGGACCTCGACGGCGGGGGTCGGGGGGCGCTTGAGGAGCCGCGAGGCCCACAGGGTGAGGTTGGTCATTCGGAGCACGTTTTCCACGGGTCACCTCGCTGCAATCGTCTGGGTCGAGCCCAGCATAGCAGGTCGTCCCGGCCCGGTCTGTTAGCTGGCTCACAAAACAGCAGGAAGGTTCGTTCGGTAAAGGCTGCGAACGGGGGGGGCGTGTCGCAAGACTGGATACCCGAGTGGCGCAGCCAACTGGCCGCGCGCTGGGCTGAGGAGTGGGATGAGCTGACGCGTGCGCGGGCGGCTCGTCTCTTGCATCAGCCGCTCACCAGCCCGGACGAGCAGGCCCCGGCTCCGGAGGCGGTGGATGGGCTGCAGCCTCCCCCGCTCGAGAAGTTCTCGCTCCATGAGCTGGCTGCGCTCGGCCATGGCTTTGTCTTCGAGCTCGAGCAGGCCCTCGAGCAGAGCACCGACCCCGAGGTCATCGCCCGGCTCGAGGCGGTGCGAGACGACCATCAGGCCTGGCTCACCCAGCGGCGCCAGGCCCTGCAGCAACTGTCCCAGGTGGCCAGCTCGCTCGAGCAACTCCAGCACCTCGTGCACGCCGAGGCCGGCCTGGCAGTGGGCGGTCCCCAGGCCGTCAAGCTGCGCCTGGAGCGCTGGTTCTGAGCGTGCCGGCCATCATCGTCCTGCTCTTGACCCTCCCCGCCCTGGCCCAGGGAAGCGCCGCTCAGGAGAGCGCTCTGACCGGGCTGGGGGCCGCCGTGGCCGCCCTCCTCATCGTCTGGCGCCGTCGCTGCCGGGTCTTGCCCCAGTATCTTCCGGGCGACCTGCGGGCCGATCTCAAGCCGGTCCCCGTGCGCAAAGCTCCCCCGGCCTCGCCCCTGACCGAGCGCCCGCCCGCTCCTGCGAAGGAACCCGCCCCCGCCCCCGACCTGGAGTTCGCGCCGGCGCCGCCCCCCGAGCCGGTCCCCACCGAGGAAGACCTGGTCTTCGAGGCCCCGCTCATCCCACCCGGGGTGGTGCCGATGGACGTGCCCGTCATCGACCCGGCCAGGCTGGAGTCCGACCTGCTCGAGCTGCAGGGCCAGTTCGAGACCATGGCGGGCGAGCTGGCCGCAAGCCTGGAGGCCCATTGGCACAAACTGGTGGAGTTTCTCGAGCAGGCCCGGGCCAACCTCACGGGTGGTGAGCTGCCCCCGGAGTCAGCCCCTGCGGGGCCCGACAGCCTGGGCCCCGAGCTGGTCAGCCACGCCCGTTGGACCGATCCCCCGGCCGAGCTGGATGGCCAGGGCTGGAGTGAGCCCGGAGAGGGGGGGGTGCGTTCTCGAACCCGGGGCGAGCACGGCGAGTTCCTGGGGCCGCTGGCCAACCCCGAGGCCCCGGCCGGGGCCGACAATCCTCGCGCCTTCTATCGCGAGCGCCGGGTCGAGCAGGACGGTCTGGCTTTCCGCGAGATCACCCGCGGGGTGGTGGTCGGACGCCGACTGCAGATCGTCGAGTGCGCCCGCTATCCCGAGCACGGCCTGGACAGCCTGCTGGCCGTGCACCGGGCCCGGGCCGAGGCGGCCGGAGCGCCGCTGGGCTACCGGGTTTTCCTGACCCGCTCGCACTCCATCCGCCTGTTCGCCACCCTGCCCCAGGTGCTTCGGCTGGAGCCTCTCCTGCTGGGCCTGCCGCAAGCGGTGCGGGAACGTGTGCCCGACCTCCTGGTCTCCCCCGACCTGGGCGGGCGGGTCGATTGGGAGGGCCGCTACGCTCAGGACGAGGCCGGCCGGCCGGCCACCCATGCCGTGCTGGTCGGTTCGGACAAGCTGGCTCTGCGGACCGATCTTCTGGCCCACGAGGGCCTGGCCCGCACCGCCCTCGGCCACGGCCTGGGCCACTTCCTCGATGCCGGACGCTCGCAGTCGCCCCCGTGGGGCGAGCCCCCGTTTGTCTCGGCCCGAGCCGCCGCCAACGCTCAGGAAGACTTTGCCGAGACCCACCGCGTGCTGCTCGAGCAGTGGGACGATCCGGTGCTGGAGAAAGTGCGCCGCCTGAAGGGAGAGCTGTATCCGTGAGCGACTGGCTGGATATCGACCTGGGCGAGCACCGCCTGCGCTTGACGGCCCAGGGGGATCTCTTCTTGCCCCCGGCCGGCGACGAGCGCCTGCGCTCGTTCTTGCTCGAGCCGGTCTGCACCGTAGGCCGCGGTGGCAAGGCCGAGGCCGGCTACTTCTTTGACGAGGTGGAGGAATACCAGGCCGGCTCGCTGCCGGCGCTGCGCCTGCTGCTGGCCGAGAAGCTGCCCCAGCTGGGCCTGACGGGTCGGGCCGAGCCTCCACTGCCCCCGCTCGAGGCCGAGTCCGGAGCCTCGGGCGATCTCACGCAGGACATGAGCTTCGATGGCTGACTTTCTGCTCTGGGCGGGCGGCAGTTACCTCCTTTTCGCGCTGCTTGCGCCGGGAGCCACTCTGACCCTGTCCAACCGGCTGGTGTTGACCCTGGGCGGGGCGCTGATCGGGCTGCTGGGAGCGCCCCTGGCCCTGCAACTTGGCAATCCGGCTCACACAGCCGAGCTGATCCCCCGACTGGTCTCCATCCTGCTGACCTTCGGGTTGCTCTTGATCCCCGCTCTGGCGCTGCTCGACGGCCCCCAGCGCCCTCGCCTGAGCGCCGCCGACGGCTTTCTGCTGGGTTTTCTGCCCGGCTTTGGCTTTGACAGCCTGGCCGCCTTCTTGCGCCTCTCGGCCGGCCAGGAGGCGACTCTCGGCTGGCTGCCCCCGGCCACCCTGGTCGGCTGGGCCGGCTACGGTTACTGGTGCGGGCTGATCACGCTGGCCTGGACGGCCGCCTACCGTCTCAGCCTGCTGGAGGGCCACGCCCAGTTCTGGTCCCTGACGGCTCTGCTCTGGGCCACCCTGGACCGGCTGGCCGCCAGCGGCCCGCCCGGCTGGCTGGTGCCCTATGTCCGGTTCACCTTCGAGGGCCGACTCTTCCCCTGCGTCACCCTGGTGCTGCTCTTCTACCTGGCCTGGCGCGAGGACCAGTGGGTGCGCCGCTCGCCCGGCATGCGCCAGCTCGAGAACCTCACCCAGCTCCGCGTCCCCTCCCTGGCCCAGGCCGGGCCGGGGGGATTCTGGGCCCGCGAGAAGGCCCTGGGCCTGCGCCGTCAGCTCTTTCTCGAGCGCACCGAGCAGCTCGAGCGGGGCCGCACTTCGATGGGAGAGATCCCGACCGCTTACACCCGCAATCCGTTCTTCCCCGACCCCGTCGGCTGGGGCCTGCGGCTCGGGTCGCTGGGCCTGGCCGTCTTCTTGCTGCTCGACCCCATCGGAAAGCTCTCGCTGCCTCTGGCTCTGGCAGCCTCAGCGCTGATTCTGGCGCAGTATCTGCGGGCCACGGCCCTGGACCTGGGGGATGCCAACAGCGAGGTGGCCACCCTGGCTCAGTCGGTGGGCCTGAACGGTGGGCTGGCGGCCAGCCTCTTCGTGCTCTGTTTCTCCAGCTTCACGCTGGGGTTTCCTCCCCTGACGGCCTTTGGGATGGCGCCCGGTTTCAGCTCCGGCAGCCTGGCCGGGGTGGCCCTGGCTCTGGCCTTGTTGGCCACCAGTTTGCAGGACCCCTCGCGACGCGAGTGGGAGCTGTTGCTCGAGCCCGGCCAGCGGCGAGTCTCGGCCGTGCATCGCGCCCTGACGGTGTTGTTCACGGTGCTGCTGGCGGTGGCCGGCGCCTGGCTCTATGGCCCCTGGCAGTCTTCCCTCCAGGGCCTTCTGGCCGGCAAGGGCCAGCCTGGCCTGCTGGTGCACTTCACCGCCGTGCTCAGCCTGGGCTGCCTGCTGGCCCTGGCCGCTTATCTGCTCGGTCGGGGCGCGGGCTTGCTGGAAGAGGGCCTGGAGCGTCGAGCCTGACGATCAGGGCCAAGCTTGACCTCAAACTGGTCAACCAGTACACTTGGGTCGATGAAACCAAAACAGGTCGGCCTGTTCGAAGCCAAGACAAAGTTGTCCGAGATTTGCGCCGAGGTCGCGCGGAGCGGAGAGCCGGTGCTCGTGCTGCGCCATGGCAAACCGCTCGTGGTCATCTCTGCAGTCGTCGAGGAGAAACCGAGCCTCAAGCAGCGCATTGAGCGCTACCGACGCGAGCACCCGGACGAGAAACCGGAAGAGCAAGATTTCGAGGTTCCCGAACGAGACAGGCAGGTTCGTGATTTTGAGCTCTGATGGGGTGACTCACCTTCACGAACGCTGCACTGGTTTACCTCGGAGGCATGTGTCCACCATCTAGCATGTCGCCACGGATCGTGTCATTGACTGCCGCGTCGTCGACTTGAAGCTCGACTTGATGGTAAACCTGGTTATCTACTACATGCGAAGTGTTCTCCTTTACCCGGGCATACAGTTCCTGACGCAGGTTTCCGAGGGCTGCCTGGATTGGCGAAGAGTCGTATTCCATGGCCTATTCTCCGTGAATGCTTTGATCGCGATATCTTCGACGGAAGACATCAGTCGCCCTGGGACCGTGTTAGACTTCGCAAGCCAATGACAGAACGAGACCAGGTCGGGCGGCCTGACCTGGAATGGGCCCCAGGTCGTTGTGAAATTGGGTTGTGCTGGTCAGTGAGGTATGGAGCGTCGGGCGTGACCGGGGGCTGAGGATCCCGGAGACCTATCGGGAGAACTCCAGATTCTGCGCGAGGCAGGCTTGATGGAGCCTGGTCTGAGTCAGCGGCTGGAGGGCTGGGCCGAGTTTCGCAACGTGCTCGTGCACCTCGAT
>CAZWUN010000106.1:0-14335 GCA_964637145.1 uncultured Burkholderiales bacterium | reverse complement strand
GACGATTGCGAGCAGAACCAGCTCGAGACCACGAGTTTCTCCCGTGGAGCCCCTCATGCCAGCCACGCTTCTCTCCAGCACACTGCTCGGTATCGACTCCATCCTGGTCCACGTCGAGGTGGATGTCTCCAGCGGCATCCCGTCCTACCACGTGGTCGGTCTACCCGATGCCTCGGTCTCGGAGTCGTGCGAGCGGGTGCGCTCGGCCCTGCGCAACAGCGGCTCGCCGATTCCCTCGCGCCGGGTCACCGTCAACCTGTCCCCGGGCGACATCCGCAAGGAAGGTCCTCGCTTTGACCTGGCCATCGCGCTGGGAGTTCTCTGTGCCGAAGAGCCGAAGCTGGCCGACCTGCTGAGAGGAACCCTGGTGCTGGGCGAGCTCTCCCTGGACGGAGGCCTCCGACCGGTGCGCGGGGTGCTGTCGGCAGCCATGGAGGCCCGCCGCCACGGTCTCAAGAGGCTGCTGGTTCCGGTGGGCAATGTACCGGAAGCCCGGCTGGTGGGTGGGCTTGCGGTGCTGGGAGCGCTCAGCTTGCGACACGCCCGCGAGGTGGCTGCCGAACGAGCCGAGCCAGTGGAGCCGGTGGCGCGGGCCCGGCCCGATCCGGCGCCCCCTCCCGACCTGGCGCTGGTCAAGGGGCAACTGTCCGCCCGGCGGGCCCTGGAGGTCGCCGCCGCCGGCAGCCACCACCTGGTCATGGTGGGTCCGCCTGGCTCGGGCAAAACCCTGCTGGCCAGTTGCCTGCCCGGTCTTCTTCCCCCCCTGACCAGCGAGGAAGCGATCGAGGTGACCCGTATCCATTCGGTCAAGCGGCTCGAATGCGGGCTCATCACCGAGCGACCGTTCCGCAGCCCCGACCCCAGCGTGAGCCGGGCCGGCCTGCTGGGCAGCCTGCTGCCGGGCGAGGTGACCCTGGCTCATCGGGGGGTGCTGTTTCTCGACGAGTTCCCGGAGATGCGGCGCGATTGCCTCGAGGGGCTGCGAGCCCCGCTCGAGGGGGGCCGAGTGGCCATCGCCCGGGCCAACTTTCGGGCCATCTATCCGGCGCGTTTTGCCCTGGTGGCGGCCATGAACCCCTGCCCCTGCGGCTATTTCGGTGACCGGCAACGGGCCTGTCGCTGCAGCCCCTTTCAGCGCCAGCGTTACCAGGGGCGCTTCTCAGGACCGCTGCGCGACCGCATCGACCTGCAGGTGGAGGTGGCTCGCCTCTCCCCGCGAGAGCTGGTGCGGGCGCAGACGGGCGAGAGTACCGCTCGGGTACGCCAGCGCGTGCTCGAGGCCCGCGAGAGACAGCAGCGACGGGGGATCTTGAACTCGCAGCTGGAGGGCGGCCACCTGGCCGAGCACTGCCGGCTGGATGACTGCAGCGCCGACTTCCTGGAACTGGCTGTGCGCCGCTTCGGGCTGAGCGCGCGGGTCTACGACCGGGTCAGGCGCATCGCGCGCACCCTGGCCGATCTGCGCGCCAGCGAGCTGGTCGAAGCCTGCGACCTGGCCGAGGCCCTCGAATACCGCTATCTCGACCGCGAGCTCGAGCCCGAGGTGGACAGGACACCCCTGGATCGAGCCGAAGGGAGCCGGAAATCGTGCGCTTGAGGTCTCGTTTGATGAAGTTTTATGCCGTTTTGCTCGGTCTTGCCACCTGTCTGAGCCTGGCCAGCCCCGGGCGAGCCCAGGAGCACCCGCTCGACCCGCTCACCCAGCCCGAGATCGAGACCGCGGTGGCGGTGCTCAAGCGCGAGGGCAAACTCGACGACAAGGCGCGGCTTCCCACCATGGTGCTCGACGAGCCGCCCAAAGCCCAGGTGCTGGCCTTCAAGCCGGGAGATCCGGTCCCCCGGCGAGCCTTCGTGGTCATTCTGGACCGCTCTCAGTCCCGGGTGTACGAAGCCGTGGTGGACGTCGCGGCCGGCAAGCTCGTCAGCTACAAAAACGTCCCGGGAGTGCAGCCGGGCATCCTGGTGGACGAGTTCGTCTTCCCGCAAGACCTGGTACGAGCCGACCCGCGCTGGCAGGCAGCCATGAAAAAGCGCGGCATCACCAACTTCGCTGACGTGCAGATCGACGTCTGGGCGCCAGGCATCTTGAGCGATGCCGAAATGGCCGAGGGCCGTCGCATCTGTCGTTGCCTGTCGTTTTATCGAGGCGGAGCCACCAATCCTTACGCCCGTCCCATCGAGGGCGTCATCGCCACGGTGGACATGAACAACGAGAAAGTGCTCGAGGTAACCGACCTGGGCGTGGTGCCGGTGGTCGATCATCCCAGCGACTTTGACGAGAAGTCCAACGCTCCGCTGCGCGAGGCCCCCAGGCCGCTCTCGATCACCCAGCCTCAGGGCGAGAGCTTTACCATCAAGGGCAACCAGGTCAGCTGGCAGAACTGGCAGTTCCGCGTGGGCATGGACCCGCGCGAAGGGCTGGTGATGCACGACGTTCGCTACAACGACAAGGGCAAACTGAGACCGATCGCTTACCGCCTCTCGCTGGCCGAGATGGTGGTGCCCTACGGCGATCCGGCCGAGAACTGGACCTGGCGCAACGCCTTCGACCTGGGCGAGTACGGGGTGGGCCGCCTGGCCAACAGCCTGGTCAAGGGGGCCGACCTGCCCCCCAACGCGGTGACGCGCGACTCGGTCTTCGTGGACGACTACGGCAAGGCTTACGTGCAGCCCGCGGCCTACGGCATCTATGAGCGCGACGCGGGCATCCTGTGGAAGCACTTCGACTTCGATTCGGGCCACGACGAGACGCGGCGGGCCCGCGAGCTGGTGCTCGGCTTCGTGGCCACCGTCGGGAACTACGACTACGCCTTCTGGTGGGTGCTGGGACAAGACGGCTCCATCAGCGTCGAGGGCGAGTTGACCGGCATCATGCTGGCCAAGGGGGTCAAGCAAGCCAGCGTGACCGACCCCGCCCTGGAAAAGACCGGGCGGATGGTGGCGCCTCACGTCGTGGCTCCCAACCACCAGCACTTCTTCGGCTACCGCCTCGACCTGGACGTGGACGGAACGGGCAACTCGGTGGTCGAGCTCAACAACCAGTCCTTCAGCGAGCTGGGCCAGCGCAAGAACGCCTTTGGAGTCGTCCCCACCTTGCTGGCCACCGAGAAGGACGCTCGGCGGGACATGAACTTTGCCAGCGCCCGCAAGTGGAACGTGGTCAACCCGACCTCCAAGAACGCCTATGCTACTCCTCACGGCTACCTGCTGGTGCCCAAGGAGAACGCCATCGCCTATATGGACGCCAACAACCCCATTCGCCAGCGGGCACGCTTTCTGGACCATCACCTGTGGGTGACCCGCTACGTGCCGGGTCAGCTGCACCCGGCCGGCCTCTACCCCAACCAGGCCCGCGGGGGGGATGGCCTGCCCCAGTGGTCCGGGAACGAATCCATCGACAACCAGGACGTGGTGATCTGGTACAACTTCGGGGTGACCCACAACCCGCGCCCCGAGGAGTGGCCGGTCATGCCGCACCACAAGACCGGCTTCACGATCCTGCCCAACGGTTTTTTTGACCGCAATCCAGCCATGGATCTGCCCAACAGCGCTCCACCGCCAGCCGACCGTCCACCCGCCGGGAAATAGGGCCTGCATGCTGGGCTGGCTTCTGCCGCTGCTGGTCACCGTATCCTTCTACGGACTGGCCGGCGGCATCTGGAAGCAGTGCGGCCTGACTCTGGGGGCCATCAGCCTGCTCTATGTGGCCGCCAAGTCGGTGGTCAACCTGGGCAGCTGGCTGGCCTTCAGCCGCCAGCAGTTCTTTGACCGCGAGTCCAGAGGCTTCCTGAAGTGGGCCATGGCCGGCTCGTTCTTCAACGGCCTCGCCTGGATCGGCTATTTCACCGCCCTCACCCTGGGCCCGGCGGCCATCGTGCAGACCATCACCGCCGCCTACACCGCCCTGGCAGCTCTGCTGGCGCTGATCTTCCTGCGCGAGCGGGTGGTTGCGGTCCAGGCGGTCGGCATCGCGCTGGTGATCGGGGCCGGGCTCTTCCTGGGCTACACCGGGGCCACCGAGGGCGGCGCCGGCTGGGTCTGGGTGGCGGCCAGCGTGGCCACGCTGCTCTTCTGGGGGGTGGCCGTGACCATGTTCAAGCAGGCTTACAACCAGCCCCACGCCGACGACTGGCGCTTCTTCGTGGTCAACTGGGTGGGCATCGTACTCACCATGCTCCCCTACGGCCTGGCCACCGACCACCCCCTCACCCCGGGCCGCGACCTCACCCTGGGCCTGCTCATCGTGACCCTCTACGCCCTGGGCGACCTCACCCTGTTTGCCGCCATCGCGCGGGGACCGGCTTCCATCGTCAGCCCGGTGAGCGGGCTCTACCCCGTGCCCACGCTGTTCTACGCCTCGCTGGTGCTGGGAGAGAAGATCTCCCCCTCCCAGTGGGTGGCCATCGTGGTGGTGCTGGCGGCCATCGTGATGGTGGTTCCCGCGCCCGACAACCCCCTGCTCCGGCTTCTGCAGGGGAGCACGCAGCCGGCCGGGAACGCCCCCGCCGAATCCATAGAGGAGAACGTCTGAAATGAGCAAGATCCTCGTACTGGGCGGCTGCGGCGCCATGGGCACCGAGTCCACCCGCGACCTGGCCCGAACCTCCGACTTCAGTGAGATCCGGGTGGCCGACATCGACCGCGACAAGGCCAGCAAGCTGTGTCAAGAGCTGGGAGGCGGCAAGCTGAGCGCCCTGAGCGTGGACGTCAGCGACGAGAACGCCCTGGTCAAGCTCTTCGAGGACGTCGACATCGTGCTCAACTGCACCAGCTATCGCTTCGGCCTGGAGATCACCCGGGCCGCCATCGCCGCCAAAAAGCCCATGCTAGACCTGGGCGGGCTCTATAACACGCCCAAGCAGCTGGCCATGTCCGACCAGGCCAGAGCGGCCGGGGCCACGATCGTGCTGGGCATGGGGGCCACTCCGGGCGTGACCAACCTGATGGGCAAGCAGGGGGTCTCTCGTATGGAGTCGGTGGACTCGATCCACGTCCACTTCGCCACCTATCGCCGCATCGCGCCTTCCCCCGGGCTGGTGGACACGGTCCTGGACGAGTTCAGCCCCTCCACCGTGCGCTTCTTCTTCGAGGAGGGCAAGTTCGTGGAAGTGCCCCCCTTCTACGGCGAGAAGCAGGTCGAGTTCAACGCCCCGGTGGGCAAGACCAGCACCTGGATCGTGCCCCACTCGGAGGTGCACGCCTTCCCCCGCTCCTTCCCCGGCGTCAAGCGCGTGGACGTGCGCGGCACCTGGCGTCCCGAGACCATGGCCATCTTGAAGCACTACAACGAGGTGGGCCTGCTCGGGATCGAGCCGGTCACGGTGGACGGGGTGGCGGTCAAGCCCAAGGCCCTGCTGCGCCAGCTGCACCTCGACCACGACGACCCCAACGACCCGCTCGAGTATGCCTTCCTGGTCAACGTCGAGGTGGTGGGCAGCCGCAACGGAGCGCGGGTGGTGGCCACCTACAACCTCTCCCACCCGCCCCGCTCGGAGTGGGACATGACCTGCACCGCCAAGGTCACCGGCATCCCGGCCTCCATCGGGGCTCAGCTGCTGGCCAGAGGCGTCTCCCAGCCAGGCGTGAACACTCCCGAGGCCGTCTTCGAGCCCGAGCAGATGTTCCGCGAGCTGGCCAAGAGAAAGATCCTGGTGGACGAGCGCGTGGTGGAGACCCGCCTTTACGACTGACACTCGGGCGACCACGACGAGCGTTGGCAGGCCTGGAAACGGCTGTGCGAAAGGCTGGTGGATCATCAGGCAAGGCTCGAGGCCGCCCTGGAGTGGGTCGGCTTCCGGGCTGCCGGCAAGTCGGTGGAGGAGGCTGACCGGCTCGCTCTGGTGCGCCTGGTGGTGGGGCCAGGGACCTGAGTCCCCGGCGCGCCACCACCACGGCGTGAAGATTCGGCAGCGGAGCTGACCTCTGCAGAAGGGAGTCGGCCGTGACGACGAAGCTGGACCCATGCCGGATGACCCCGCCAGGCTCTCCCCGGAGCTGGTCAGGACCCTGGACGACCCCACCCATCGAGGCGAAGTTCGGCTCGGCAAGACGGGCCCGGGCAACCTGGGCCTGCGGCTCTACGCCCCAGACCTGGCGAGTCTGCGCGAGCTGGTGGGGCGACTGGCCCTGCCAGCTCGGCTGGTGGAGTTGGCCGAAGAGATGGAAGCTCGCTTCGAGCTGGTGCCGGGCCACTGGGTCCGACTTGGCCTGGCGGGGGGAATCCCGCAACGCTTTGCCCTCAACTACGAAGTGCCGCCCTACAACGCCTACCCCATCTCCACGCTGAGAGTATTCCTGCGTCGTTTCGGGGCTTCCCCGGAAGGGCTGGAGCGGGCTCTGGCTCCTGCCCTGGAGCTCGACGAGTCGCGCTGGGGAGTGACGCTGGAGGTGAGGGACGACCTCCGCCCCCGGTTCTTTGGTCGGTTCCCCCGCACCCTGCTCGAGCCGGTGGCGGAAGCGCTGGTCGGGGCCGAGGCCAGGGCCACGGTCAAGGAGTGCTCGCGCAAGGGTGGCTCGTCTAGTTGCTATCTGAGCCTGGAGCCGGGCCGTCCCGACTCGCTGGGGATCGACCTGGAGAATCTCCCCCTGCAAGAGCTGGGTCTGCCGCTGGATTCCTGGCCGGTCCAGCCAGAACCCCTCGTCTGCCCCTATGCCAAGTGCCGGGGAACCGAGTGGTCGGCCTACCTGAGCTGGGCCGCTTTCTCAGCCTGGTGGCGCCCCCCCCACAGCCTGGCCAGTGAGTCCAGGGAAGACTACCAGGAGAGGGTTCGGACTTACTACGAGACCCAGCAGCCCGCCTACCTCGAGTTTCTTGGCGCCACCTGGCAAGCCGGGCTGCTCAGCCGGGAGGGGGCGCAGGCTTCGAACCTGGTGCTCGCGCAGCGAGCACGCCTCGAACCAGGCTTGCGCATCCTGGACGCCGGCTGTGGGGTGGCGGGGCCCGCCCTGGACATGGCTCAGGCCTTCGCGAGACTCGAAGTGGAGGGGATCACCCTCTGCCCCTCCCAGGTCGAGGAGGCGCGCAAGCGGGCAGCCGAAGCCGGTCTGGGCGGGCGAGTGAGAGTCCAGCAGGCCGACTTTCATGACTTGCCCTTCCCGGACGCGAGCTTCCACCGCGTGCTGTATCTAGAATCGAGCGGATATGCCCACGACCGGGTTCGCATGTTCAGTGAGGCCCACCGCGTTCTCGAGCCCGGTGGGCTGGTCTATTTGAAGGATGTCTTCCGCCTGGCCGGGCCCCTGAGCCCCTCGCACTGGAGGGATCTGGCCAGCTTCGATCAGCTCTATGCCCAGCGCACTCCCACGCTGGAGGAGACCCTGGCCAGTCTCGAGCAGGCCGGGCTGCGTCCTCTCGAGGTTGCGCGCCTGGATGTCTCCATGGATCACTACCACCGAGCGCTGGGATCGGCCGCCAGCTCCACCGCGTTTGGCCAGGCGCATCGACGCGTGTTCCGCGACCTCCCGCTCTACTTCGCCGAGGTCCTGGCCCAGCGTCAGGCCTGACGGCTCTCGGCCTGACGCAGCTTGCGGGTCAAGAGCCGGAACATCTCCAGCGAGAGCTCCGGGCGCTCGCGCAGCCAGCCAAACAGGCTCTCGGGCCGCCACGAGAGCAGCTCCACCCGGCTCTGGGCCAGGGCCGTCGCCCGGCGCGGCCCGCCGTCGAGCACTCCCAGCTCGCCCAGGAGCGAGACCGGCTCGATCCGCTCTCCCAGCTCCTCGACGCTGCCCTCGAGCAGCACATAGAAACGATCGGCCCGATCTCCGGCTCGATAGAGCGCCTGCCCCTCCAGGAAGCGCTCCCGGGTGGCCTGCTCGAGCAGCCCCTCCAACTCGTCCAGGGTGAGACCGGCCAGCAGGGGCAGGGCTTGCAGGCGCAAAAGCCGCTCCTGGCGCTCGGCCTGGCCGGGGGGCCAGCCCTCTCCGAGCAAGGCGCCGGCCGCCATGCGCAGGCGCGGATCGGGGCTGCGGCGGGCCTGCTCGAGAAACTCGCCCGACGGCTGAGCTGAGCGGGTCGCCTCGCCCGGCTGTTCCTCGAGCAGCTCCACCAGCACCGCGGCGCTGTCGCGGTCGCCCAGATTGGAGAGGGCCTCCAGAGCCTCGGCTCGCTCGCGGCTCCGGGCCACCTTGAGCCGCCGCCGCACTCCACCCACCGCCTCGGCTCCTTCCAGCCGCTCCAGGATAGTCAGGGACAGGCGGCGGGCTCGCTGCAGGCGGTCCTTCAAAGCCGCTGGCAGCAGCCGCGCGGCCAGGTCGTCGGCGGAGGACTCTGCCGCCCGCAACCAGCGCAGGTCTTCCCGGGCCTCGGTCAGCAAGCCGCGCAGCTCGGCCCGCAGACTCTCCTCACCAGCGGCCTGGACGGCCGCCTCCACCGTAGCCAGCCGGCTCGAGCGCAGAGCGGGCTCGGCTGCCCTGGCCCCGCTGGCACCGGCCGCGGACAGGCCGCGAGCGGCCTGCAGGCGCACCTCGCGGGCCTCGTCGGCCAGGGCTCCGGCCAGGATCTCCAGCGCCAGCGGGTCCGACCTCTCCCCCAGCGCCCGAGCAGCCGCCAGCCGCACGGCTGAGTCGGGGTGGTCCAGGCGGCGCTCGAGGTCGGACAGGGTCAGCTCAGAGCCCAATCGGTCCAGAGCCAGGGCCGAGAGCAGCGGGACGGGGTGCGAGAGGAAGGGCCGGGCCAACTCGCAGGCCCACTCAGGCAACTGCTTCAGGGCCGACTCGGGATGCTCTCGCAGCAGGCTCTCCAGCACCGGCAGGCCCTGCTCGGGCAGAGTGGCCGCCGCTGAGGCCCGGACCCGGGGATCGGGGTCAGCCAGGAGCGCCAGCCGGGCTGGCTCGGAGGCGAGCTTCAAGGCGGCCAGCCGCACCGAAGGCTCGGGATCCTTCAGTACCTCGCTTGGAACCGCCGGCCCCAGGGCCGCCGCGGCCGTGGCCCGCACCTCCGGATTGACGTGATGCAGCGCCTGCAGCAAGAGCTCGTCAGGCAGGTCCACGACTCGACGGCCCAGTGGGCTCAGGTCGCCCGCCTCCAGGGCGGCCCGGCCCATGCGGGCCAGCCGCTCGGGGGGGAGAGGAATGTCGGCCGCCAGGCCGCCCCGGGTGATGTCCTCGAGCAGCGCTCCCAGGTAGGCGGACCGTACCCGGGCGGCGCCGGCCAGGTAGAACAGGGCCAGCGCCAGGCCCGCCCAGACGAGCTGGGAGGGCAGCAGCGCCGTCTGGGCCAGCAGCAGAAGGCCTCCCGCCAGAGCCCGGGCGGCATAGCTCACCACCCCCTCGAGGAAGGCCCGCAGTCGAGCGCGGTAGCGAGCGGGGAAGGCGTTGTAGACCAGTCCTCGGGCGGGACTGCCCAGGCAGTTCTGAAACATGCGGTGCACGCTCCAGGCAAAAACCGCCGCCAGCAGGCTGTAATCGAGCCCCAGAGCCAGAAAGGCGCCCACGGCCAGGAGCGGGTGCAGCAGGCTGGTCAGGGGAACCCCGGCCCGCTGCAAGAGCCAGGGAGTGAGACCGGCCAGAAAGGGGATCTCGACCAGGTAGGCGATGGCCACCAATGCCCCCAGGAATGAGGCCAGGCGGGTGGGGTCGGGGAAGCTGCGGGCAAAGAGATCGCTGTAGCAGTACTGGGCCAGGCCCAGGCAGAGCACCATGCCCGCCAGCATGGCCAGCATGCCCCGGGCCAGGGCCGACCGGCCCAGAAAGCGCACCGTCGAGGCGAAGGCCTGGTCGGCCGGGCGCGAGGGTCCGGCCGACCAGGCTGCCAACCGGCGACTGAAGAGCGCCACCAGCAACGCGCCCAGGCCCAGCAAGAGAGCCCAGATCAAGAGCAGCGAGCGAGCCTCCAGGCTGCGACTGGCCAGAGAGGCTGCGGTGCCTCCCAGGAAGCCTCCCAGGCTGCTGCCCAGGGCCAGGCGAGGGAAGATGCGCTTCTGGGCCAGCGGGTCGAACGAGTCTCCAGCCAGCACCCAGAAGTGGTTGTTGAGCACGGCCCCGGCCAGGGTGGACAGGCCGACGAGGGCGGGCAGCAGCAGCCGTGGTGCCAGATGCGGCATGGCCAGCCAGCTGGCCAGCACGAGCCCGGCCAGAAGCGCAAAGACCAGGGCCAGCAGGCGATCATGGCGGATCCGTCCCAGCACCGCCGCGTAGCCCAGCGAGCCGGCCATGGCCGCCAGCGAGGCCAGCAGAATGGTGGCTGGCAGGGCCCGCACGCCCAGGGTGCCGAGTAGCAGGGACTCGGCCGCGGTGATGCCCACCGCCAGGGCCGCCGCCAGCAGGGCCAGCAGCAGGGCGAAGAAGAGGACGCGAGGACGCTCGCGGGGCCGTACTCCGCTCAGCACGCGGGCAACCGGAAGCGCACGGTGGTGCCCTCCACCTCCAGGTGGGCCTGGTGCAGCTTGAGCAGCTCCTGGGCCACGTAAAGCCCGATGCCCAGACCGACCGGCCGACCCGGCACAACCGGCCGGGGCAGCGGCCCTTGCAGGATGGCCCGGTAGAGATCACTGGGAATGGGGGGACCTCCGCTGCTGAGCTCGATGCGGGCTGCCCCGCCATCCCGGGCGACCGTCAGGCGGACCGGCTCCATGGCGTTGGCCAGGAGATTGTCGAGAACCAGCCGCATCCGGGCCGGGTCGAGCTCCACCTCGGGAGGGTCCTCGAGCTCGGCCTCGGGCCACTCCTGAAAAGAGAAGCGACGGGGCTCGAGCACCACCTGGTCGCGCGACAGCAGGGCCAGGGTGGCCAGGTTGCGGGCCGCCAACAGAGTCGGGTCGAGCAGACGCGACAGGCGCTCGAACAGGTCCCCCAGCCGCTCCTCCAGGTGTTGCTCGCGGGTGGCGTCGCGCAGCACCACCAGGCTGCCGACCTCGCCTCCCCCGGCGCGCACCTGGGTGCGGGCCACCTCCCAGACCCGGCCCTCCCGCTCGAGCAAGGAGCGTTCCACGCGGCGGCCCCTCTCCTCGACCCGGGCCGAAACGGGCCAAACCTCGCCCAGAGGCTGCCCGACCAGCTCTTCCAGCGAGCGTCCCAGCGCTACCGCGGCCGCCGGGTTGGCCAGCCGCACGACCTCCTCCCGGTCCAGGGCCAGCAAGCCGTCCAGGTTGCTCTCCACCACCGCGCGCAATTCCGCCTGAGCCATCTCCATGCGCTCGACGGGGTTGGTGATGCGGCCGAGCAGGGGATAGCTCAGGCCCAGAGCCACCAGCACGGCCACCAGTCCCAGCAGGTAGAGCTTGCTGCGGGTCGCCTCCAGGAAGGCCAGGTGAGAGCGGGTATTCTGGCCCAGAATCAGGCTGCCGACCTGGCCCAGGCGGGCCTGGCGCAGATCATACTCGTCTCGACCAAGCTGCTGCAGGGCCCTCTCAACCCCCACCGGCAGGCTGATCGGCTGGGGAAAGGTGGAGGCCACCACTCCCGCTCTGGTCTCGAGTTGGACCAGGCAGCTGGTCTCCTCGGCCAGCCGCTCCACCAGCTTGCGGTCCAGCCGAAGGCCCAGGGTGGCCGTGCCCCCGATGCTGTCGCCGGCATCGTAGAGCGGGGTGGTGACCACCTGGTAGAGATGACCTTCGCGCAACCAGTAGCCGGAGAGCACCTCGCCCTCCAGGGCCCCTTCCAGGTCGGGCACCGGCCGCTCGGGGCCGGGTGGCACGGCCTGGTCGCTCTCGAGCTTCAGCTTGCCGGCCTGGTCGGTGAGGATCAAAAGGTCAAGGCCATACTCGGGCACGACGACGCTGGTGACGTGGTCTTGCAGAGTGGCAAAGTCGGTCCGGCGCAGGATGGTGCGAAAGCCTGGCTCGGCCTCCAGCACCCGGGCCAGAAGGTCCAGGCGCTGGAAGCGCTCGTTTTCTTGAGAGCGGAAAGTGGCCAGAGAAACTCCGAGCGAGCGGCTCTGCTGCTCGAGAATCTGGCGGCGCACGTCGCGATAGATGATGACCAGGCTCAGGAGCAGAACGGCTCCCACCAGCACGGCGATCAGGATCAGCAGGCGTGAGCGGAGGCGCAATTACAGAGTGAGCTGAACCTGGGCGCCCTCGGCCTTGACCTCGACCACGCGGGAGGTCTCCTCCAGGCGCGGATGCCAGGTCTTCAGCACGTAGCGGCCCGGCGGCACCCCGCTGATGCGAAAGCGGTGCTGCGCGTCGGGCACGGCGAAATAGCCGTTCTCCAGAACCAGGATGTAGGCGTTCATGTGGGTGTGGATGGCGCAGAACAGCTCCACCACGCCGGGCTTGTCGAAGGTGACCGAGCGCGACTCGCCCATGGCGTACTCGGGCAGCTCGAACTTCTTGGCCGGAGAGTCGGAGTAGACGCCGTGGTAGATGATGTCCTGATTGGGGAACTCCACCGCCGTTCCCACCCGAATCGGCAACACGTAAGGCACGAACTGACGGCCCTTTTGCTGCATGCGGGCGGGGGGGAACTTGCCTTCTCCCTTGCCCTTCACCCCCATTAGGTAGACCACCACGTTCAGGGTCTCGTCCGAGCGGGTCGCGCCCTCCTGGGTCTGGTACTCCCCCGTGGGCTTGCCGTAGCCGGCCCGGTGGCGCCGCCCCACGGCCTTCTTCTTGAGGGCGCTCTTGATGGTCACGCTGCCCTCCACCTCGGCGGCAGCGACTTCGGCCGACAGGCCCATCAGCACAAGTGCGAACAACAGCAACCCGATCACAGTTCTGCTCTTCTCTTCAGGCCGGGAAACCCCCTGGAAAGTTGGGCCGGTGTCGGCAGGGTTGAGGCACTTCCTGGATACCCGCCGTCGATAACGATCTATTCCGCTCTTCGGTTGATCGCGTCCGAGAGGAAGACTACGATGGTCTCATGATAGTGACTCGACCGCCTGGTCAAGTTGTACGTCGCCGAAACCGACAGCGACGATTACCTCAACCTGGCCGCTCAGGCGCCAACAATTCCCGCCGTTTCAGATCTGGTCCGAGTCGAGTTACTCGCCGCGCTTCATCGCAAGGAATTGAGCGGCGAATTGCCGACCGGTCAGGCGAGCTTGCTCCATGCCCAGTTCGTGACCGAGGTGGACGGGGGCGCATTTCAGCACGCGCGATCAATGGCTGCACGGGAGGACCTCACGGTTACGGGCATTTGTTCGAACTTCAAGAAACAAGCCCATACAACCGCTGGCAAGGGCGGGAGGAGCTGTCCGAACCCGTCAGGCTCGCCTTGAATGCGTCCAGGCGAGGCAGCCCTATCCTCGTAGGATGGGTAGATTTTGTTAAAAATTTGTGATAAGCTCATGCGAGCATCAGATGGGAGGCCTCCAGTGAGAAATCGGCACTCTGACAAGAATTCCCCCAGCGCAGGCGTGGGTCTCGCGTTCCTGGCGATCGTCGCGGTCGCTCTCTACTACATCTGGCCCACCCTTGAGTTGGCCTTCGTGAATGCCTTCGTCGCCGGCGGCTTCGCCCTCACCTTCGGCCTCATCTTCCTCAAGAGCGTGGCCATTCTGGCCATGTTCGGCTTCGCGCTCTTCCTGCTCTCGGCCCTGTTCTTCCCGGCCAAGAAGCGGCGCTGACCGCTCGATACAAAAAGAGCCGGGCCCCTGGCCCGGCTCTTTTTGCTTTCCAGGAAAGGTTGCAGCCGGAACCGAACTAAGCCCGCGATGCGGGGTGTGATTTTTTTTCTATTCCTTCTGGCGCTCGTCAGCCCGTCGTGGGGCGCTCCGCTCAACGAGCCGGGTGACCGCCAGGCGATAGAAGCCGTGAAGCTGCTTCAAGAATGGGGGCTGATCGAGGGCTACCCGGACGGCAGTTTCCGCGGCGAGCGGGCCATGAGCCGCTACGAGGTGGCCATCCTGATCGCTCGCGCCCTGGCCCGGCTCGATACCCAGCACGCCGAGCTGGCCTCCAAGAGCGAATTGTCCGAGCTGCGCCGGCTGGCTGAGGCCTTCCGCTCCGAGCTGGAGGCGCTGGGCGTGCGGGTGGACAACCTGGAAGAGTCGGTGGCCCGCCTGGACAAGCGGGTGGCCGAGCTGGGCAAGCTGGAGTGGGAAGGCACCCTGGTCACCCGAGTGCTTACCCAGAGCTTCTCCAACCAGGGGAACCCGCGCTCGGGCTTCGGGCCGGGCTCGCTGGATTATCAGACCCTGGTAGGCACCTCGGCCGGGGCCAACCTGCGTCCCCACGGGCCTCCCGGCGTGCTGCCGGTGATCTCGCTGGCCAACGGCCGCCCGCTCACCAACGGCAACTCCTTCACCTCGGCCATGCTGCTCAATCTGAGCGTCACCCCCTCGGACGACCTGCGGGTGCTGATGCGCCTCTTCGCCTACAGCTCCCAGGGCGACTCCGAGGTGGACGCGGTCTGGGGCGTGAACCCGCCCTACCTGGCCAACTCCTTCACCGGTCGG
>CAZWUN010000105.1:0-14347 GCA_964637145.1 uncultured Burkholderiales bacterium | reverse complement strand
GAAGGGGCTGGCCACCGCCTTGAGGAGTTGGGCTCGCGTGGGGGGAACGAACTCGGCCGGCGAAGAGGGGACAAACCGGTCGGGGGAACGCTCGGAGGACGCCTGGAGGGGCAGGCGCGCGAGCGAGGGGGCCGAACTGACCAGGCCGATCATCACGGATCGATTCTGGAGGAAGGGCCTCAAAGCGACCTGAAAGATGACCTTAGGTGAACGGATTCGGCAAGCCCGCGAGGAGCACGGCTATCGGCACCAGGACCTGGCGGTGGCGCTCTTGACCACCCCGGCCACGGTGGCTCGCATGGAGCAAGACCAGGAGGCCGAGATCCCGGTGGTAGCCATCGAGGTGCTGGCGCACCTGACGGGCTACGGCAGCTCGGGCGACTTCCTGGCCAAGTGCGAGAACTACCTCGTTGACCTGGACCGCAACATGCTGCTGGTGGGCGAGCCCCATTGAGGAATCTGGAGCTGAGCGAGGTCCGCGAGATCTTTCTTTTGCACCGCAAGTGGCTCGAGAGCGAGGGGGCCGAGGGACGCAAGGCCGAGCTGGAGCCCTTCCATCTGTATGGCCCTCCCCTGCGCGGCTTCGATTTCAGCCAGGCCAGAATGGCCGGTTGCCAGATGCCGCTGGCCGACCTGCGCTACGCCCTGATGGTGGGCACCGACCTCGAGAAGGCGGTGCTGCCGGGCCTGGAAGGCTACCAGATCGGGCTGACCTCGGCCAACCTGCGGGGGGCCAACCTGCGGGGCGCCTTCTTGCTGGAAGGGATCGCGCTGGGGACGAACTTCGAGCGCGCCGACCTGCGCGAAGCCAGCCTGGCCCGGGCCGATCTGCGGCGGGCCAACTTCAGCCGGGCCGACCTGCGCGAGGCCAATCTGGCCGAGGCTCAGTGCCAGGACGCCCGCTTCGACCGGGCCGACATGACCGAAGCCATCCTGCTCGAGTGCGACCTGCGCGGGGCCAGCCTGGAAGGGGCCATCCTGGCCCGGGCCCAGCTCGCGCGCACCAACCTGTCGGGGGCCAACCTGCGCGGGGCCGACCTGCGCCAGGCCCAGATCGGCAACGCCCAGATGGTGGGGGCGGACCTGCGAGGAGCGCGCCTGGAGGGGGCGATCTACGAGCGGAAGGCGCTGCTGGCGGCCCAGCTGGATGAGCCGATCCGCAAGAGCCTGGAGGGCCCGCGTCCGCAGCGGTCGGAGTTCTGACGCCTATTGTATGTGAAGGTGGCACAGTCTGTGCTGGGCCCAGAGCTGGGCGAACCGGCGCCGCCATCCTGCCATCGGGGCAGCGCGAGCATCACGCGGTTGAGGAACAGGGGAGATTCTCTGAGACGTTTGGGCGGCGCATGCGCGTCCCAGTTTGATGCGCAATTTTTCAGGGCCATGCAATACTCTCACTGCAACATGCTGGTCCGGACGAACAACCTTCCGCAGGTAGCGATGCCGACGCCCGCGGGCCTGCGCGAGGACGTGCGCGCCCTGGACAAGTGGGTCCGGGCGCCCGAGCGCTATGGATTTCACACGCCTCCGACCGCCGAGAACGTGGCCGCGGAGCTGCGCCAGAAGGGTCCCGAGGAAGAAACCCTGCGCGACGCGGCGCACCTGGCTGAGGCGTTCCAGGCGAACGGCAAGTCTCCCGAGCCGTTCGTCTCGATCGTGGCCGACTGGCAGAACGAGGGCCTGATCGCAGGCCCGCAAGACTTGACGCAACGGATCCTCACCGAGCGCGTTCCCGTCCACGGCACGTCGGTGGGAAACCCCGAGGTGCCGGAGTTCTCCCCTGTGGCCACGCAGTACATCCCTAAAAAGACAGGGCTCTGGCACCACGGCGAAGAGGAAGCCAAAGCCTACAGCGACCTGTGCAAGAGCGACCCCGCCCTGGCGCGCCAGATCTTCCCGGCCCTGATCCACCAGTCGGGCATGGCCCGCGGCGAAGAGGCCGGACGCCAGCTGATGGGCTATTTGTTCGAGCAGTCCGGCAAGTCCGAGGAGCTGAAAGCGGTGATGACCGGGAACCTGCCCCTGCTCCTCTCACTGATTCCGGAGGCGGAGTCGCGAGGGTGCCTGAACCGGCCCAAAGTCGACACGCCGGACTCGATCGTGTCCCCCAGCACCGGCTGGGTGCAGCTGTTCCGGGGCCTGGCGACACTGACGCCGCTGGACGAGAAGTTCATGGACACCCAGGTGAAGCCGTTCCTCGAGAGTCCCGACTCCGACTGGCGCTTCGGCGCGGTCTGCTTCCTGACCCAGCAGCTGCCCGAGCACCCCGAGCTGGCAAAGTATGCCGAGAAGGTTCTCTACAAAGCCGAGACCGACAAGGACCGCGAGCTGCTCGAGGTCGCGACTCAACAGGGCTGGCGTGCCGACGCCGCTCCCCTGGTCGAGGCGCTGAAGGGCGACGAATTCAACCAGGCCATCCGAACGCTCGGCAGCATCGCCGAAGGACTGGACGCGCCCACCCGCCAGAAGATCGCCGCGGCTGTGTTGGCGCGCCAGGACGTGGCAGCCCAGCTGTGCGACCCCGACCCGCCGAGCGCTTCCACCATCCATCCGATCAAGGCCTTCGAGCCCGAGCTGAAGGAGCTCGTGCTGCAAAAGCTGCAGGATGTCGAGCCGGAGCAGCTGCTCCAGGACGCCACCCTGTTGGGCGCCACGGCGCTCCTGGGGCTCGAGCCATCCGAGCTCGGCACTCTGCGCCCTCTGCTGGTCGAGGGCCGGTCCGAGCCCAAAGAAGCCCGAGCGGCCGTGGACCGCGTGCGCGACTACCTCCTGAGTCAGGGCGGCACGCCGCGCGAGCTGATGATGCTGAACCTGGGACGCGCCGACTGCCACGTCAACCTGCGTCAGGGAGCCCGCGAGATGGCCATCCAGGAGCGCATCCTGGAGCTGGCCGGCGAGCTGCCCGAGGGTCCCGCTCCCACCACCCCCCTGAAGGACCTGAGCGTGACCGAGCTGGTCGACATGGCGCTCAACCCGCCCGCCCCCGAGGCGCTGGCCGATCAGCTGGCGGAGCACTCGCAGTCCAACCGGCTCAAGGTGGCCTGCGCCGGGCTCCAGCTGAAGATCTACCAGAACGCTCTCAACCTGCTGAACAGCGATGCTCCTCCGCCGCAGCGCCTGAAAGCCTGGCGCAGCGTCCTGGTCGCCATTCAGCAGGGCGGTTTGAGGGTCGACGGAAACGAGGCGCAGGATTCCTGGCTGAGCGGTTTTCCGGATCTGTCCCGCTGGGGCGATGACCGGTGGGAGGTCGCCAACGAGCTGGCCGGCGCGTCTCCTGACCGGGCCTCCCTGGACCGACATCACGCCCGCCTGGAACGCCTGCTCGGCCAGGCCGACGAGGCCCTGAAGGCTTACCGCCAGCTGCGCGAGACCTGCTCCTCGGAGGAGCAGCTGGAGGCCGCCACCGCACGCATGGCCCGGCTGCAACAGAGCTTCCGCGAAGACGCACTCAGCCTCTCCGCCTTCGTCGAAGGGCTCGAGGACCCCCAGGCCGCCATCGGCCCTTTCTGCCTCCTGTATGGCGAGCTGCGCGACCTGCCGGCCGTGGAGTCGAGCTTCCGGCGCGGCCACGCGCCGCACCTGGAGCATCTTCTGCGCCAGGCCAAGGATCCGGAGATCACCCTGAAGGCCTGGAAAGGCATCCTGCCGCGCCTGGAAGCAGGCGAGACCTACGAGAGCGTGTGGTTCGCCGAGCTCGGTCTGGCGCTGGGATTGGCCAAAGGGAGCTCGTCTACGGTGGGGCTGGGCGAGCAGTCGGTCACCGTCGGGGGCGTGCGCCTGCCGACTCGTCGTCGGAGTTAGGTGCAGCTTTGGGGAAGTCGGGCAGGAAGGCGCCAGCGATGCCGATCTCCCAGGACCTCGGTACTCTGGCTGGCCTGGCAGAGCCTCTGGACAGCAGCCCCCCCGGTGGCATAGCGCATCGAGCATTCCCGGCCGCCCCGCCCTTGTCTCTCAGTTCAGGCGGAGCAACCGCACTCAGCGCTCGAGGGTCAGGAGGACCGCTTCATCCTTCAAAGTCGTGATTGGCTCATCCATCACATAGCTGTGGATAATCAGGTCGCCCTGGTCGGTCTTCTCCAGCAGGCGACCCATCAGAATACCGGTGCCGATCTTGGGATACTCGGTAAGCAGTGTCACCTCTTTGCCAACAGCCATCGACAGGTCACCGTCTGGCTCGAGATGGTGATACTTGGAGGCCGTCGCGCAAATCGGTCCCAGTGCACGTTGTCCTGATCCCGCGCTGTCCCGCCTGCTTCCAGGCTCGCTTGAGAGCCAGCTGCCACTCCGGATGCCCGGGCGCATACTGGGGCGGCGTGTGCTCAGGAAGGCCCGGGGCGTGCGCAGGCAGATGTCCACCCATCCAAACTTGCCCCAGGGCGGACCGATTCTTGCCGCGCTGTTGTGGCCCTCCCTGGCGCGCACCGATCAGGTCCCTGAGAGCACCCGGAGAACGCTCTTAGGCTCGGCCACCGCCAGGCTCGGGACGGAACGCACCAGACGCGCCAGCTCCTGGAGCCCACCGGGTGCATCGAAGAGGCGGGTCAGGTTCTCGAAAAGATGGAAGGTCGACCGGGCGGGAGAGATGGGTCCCTCCTCCATTTGTGGGGCCAGCAGCCAGATACGGCCGAGCGGCACAGGCTCTTCGGCGAGTTGCAGGCCCAGATCGGCCGGAGGAATCCGCTTCCCGTCCATCAGGGCGCGGTTGTGGTAGGAAGCGACACAGTCGTCCTTGATCGGAACAAACTCGTGCGCCAGCAAGGAGGCTCCGGCGGCCTGCAGGGTGGGGCCGTGCTCCCGCACGAATTGGCCGTCCATCCCCAGCAGGAGCTCGGCCTGGCCCTTCCGCGCGAGGGCCAGGCCTCGGATGAAGATGGTGTCGGAAAGGCTCGTTATCCCGCTGTGAAACTCCGTCTCGAAGATGCGATAAACCTCCTCCACATCATGCGAGCGCGCCAACCGCTCGTTGCCCACATAAAGCAGCGAGAAACGGCGCGTACCCCGGCGGATCTCCCCGCCCACGAACAGGCTGTAAAGCACATTGACGACCAACGGTCCCACTTCCCAATGCGGCAGCAGGACCTCCCGCTTGATGCGCTTGAGCATCCAGGCCTCGTTGGAGCGCACGGCCACGTGGAAGCCGTTGGGGCGTACCGAGAATCCATCCACCCAGCCTAGGTGGCCAATCCGATCACCGGCTCAACTGCCTTTGCGCTGCTTGCAGGAGTCTGACATCGCTTGCCCTCCCTTCCCACCCAGTCAAGAATCCAGTCTGCGGACTCCGGCGCGCCCTCCCGTGTTCCGTGGACACAACAGGCCGTCCCCAGCGCCAACCCGAGCAGGGAAAGGACCTGTGCTGGCTTGTGCTGCGCCGCCACAGCGTGAGCGAACAGGGCCAACACAGCCCGGGCCCGGCTCAGAGGCGCTAGCGAGCGCCGACCGGTATAGCGACAGTCCAGTACCCACCCGACCGGAACGGCTCGCAGGCGGGGATTCCACCCCAGCATACGGGCCGGGATTCGCTCGCCGGTGCGCAGAGACAGGGGCCGCGGATAGGCCTCCACGCGGCCGCGCACGTCTAATACCGCGTATTCGTCAGAGTAATAGATGCCTCCACGCCGTCCCAGCTCGCGTACCAAGGTGGACTTGCCGGCCATGCTCGCGCCGGGTAGTAGCAGCGCGCGGGTGCCGAACCGAACCACGCCCGCGTGCACGAAAACGTGCTCGGGAGCGCGAGTGGCCACGTGGAGCTCCATCGCCTTCTCGAGGTCCGGCGTGGGCTCGTCCCCGCGCAGCCAACCATGAGCGCTCCAACGAAAGCGAGCCGGCTCGTCCAGGCGGGTAACTCGAGAGCCGCCCCGGGGCAGGCGAGTGCCCAACTCAAGCACTGCTGCGCGCGGTCCTTCCAGCACGATCGGCACCCCCCAAGCGCAGAAGGCCTTCACCATAGACTCCAATCCGCGTAGCATGGACCCTGCCCACTTTGATGAGTAGCCGAAGCCAGGTTGCGATGACGCTCCACGATAGCAGACTAATTATGACTGCATGGTACAGTTTTCCTTTGTTGATTTAAATGAAGGAAATGGGGTTCGGGCTGTCGATTTATACTAGTCAGTACACATACTGATTGAAGGGGCACGGCCATGAAGAATTGTCCCAAGCGAGTCGACTGGCTGACCATCGAGCGCTTCGACCAGGAGCTGGTGATTTTCCATCACGCATCCAAGCAAGCCCTGTGCCTCGATTCGCTGGCCACTCGCGTGTTCGACCTGTGCGACGGGGAGCACACAGCCGAGCAGATGGCGCGGTTGCTGGGAGACGAAGCGGCCGTTCAGCAGGCCCTCGATCTGCTGGCCGAGCATCACCTTTTGCTCGAGCCGGAGAAACTGGAGCGGCGCACCTTCCTACAGAAAGCCGCAATGGTAGCCGCAATCCTGAGCGTGAGCGCACCCGACCCAGCCCTGGCCGCTTCCGCCCCTTTCTGCGTTCATGCCGCAGACTGCAACACCGGCGGCACTCCTTCGGTCGCCGGCATGAACTGTTCCGGCTGCGACCATGACAACTCGCAACCAGTGCCCCGATCCAGCGAGTGCGCTGTCAACAAGTGCCTGGTCTTTTTCGTGGTCCAGATGAGTTCCGATGGAAGCACGGTTCTTTCCACCAACTGCACGGGAGACTCCATCCGGTCCGGCGTGCCCTCCACCTGCGAGCAAACCGAGCCCACATTGTCTAATCCCACCCCGTTCTGGTCCCGAGACTGCGACACATCGCGTGCCAGGGTCATCGCCGAGTGGGTGGCGCGGGGCAGCATTCCGCATTCCATCTCCAATTACAAATGCTGCCCGACCTGCTGCGCGGTTCCGTGCCCTTGATTATTGCTTGATCTCGTCCCAAGAGCGGGTGATTTCCTCATCCAGCTGGGGGATGACGGCCAGTACCGGGATTCCCAGGGTGGCTTCGATGCGAGGGCGCAGCCGTAAACTGGCTTGCAGCTGCTCCGCGAGGAGAGCTGCCCCGGCTCCCAGCATCAAACAGAGGGGGATGGCAATCAGCAACTGACTCCAGTCTCTGCGCTGAGGAACAATCACCATATTGGCGACGCCGGCCAGGGGACGTTGCAGGACTGTGATCGCTCCCTGCCGGCGGCTGGCCTGCTCAGAGACCCGGGCCCGCCGGAGCTGTCGGACGACCTCGATGTAGTCCTCCTGATCCATGTCCAGTTGGCGCTTGAGTCGGTCCAGTTTGAACCGGGTGATGTCGGGGACGCGATGAGCGCCAAGCGACTTCAGGCGCACCCTGTTGGCCTCCAGGCGCCCCTTCTTCTCGGCTAGCTCCTGCGCCTTTTCAGATGCGAGAGACTGGACGTCGGCCACGACTTGTTTCAGATATAGCTCCTCTTGATCGGCCACCCGCGTTCGTTGAGTCGTGATCTGCTCGTCGCCGTCGGCGAAGGTTTTCTCGAGCTCGAGCAGAGCCAGCCTCTCTTGCGACAGTGACTCCTTGAATACGCTCAAAGCCGTGTCCTTTTGGGCCAGGATCTGCCAGGGTGGAGTGCGAGACCGACCGGAGATGAAGGCCTGAAGCTGGCTCACCTGCTGATCCAGGCTCGAGATTTCTTGCTCCAGGGTTACAATGTCGGTCTGAAGCTGGGACCGTTGCCGTGCCTGCTGCTCCAGATCTTCCGGCGAAGGGAGCCCTGCCGAGGCGCGCTCCATCTCTACCCGGGTCTTCTGAACCCGAGTGTTGGCGTAGGTGATCTGCTCCTCCAAATAGCGCCGCGTGCTTGCGAACTCCTTGGAGCTGAGGTCTTGCACGTAGGTGGAGAACTCGCTGATGAGCAACTCGGTCGCACGCTGCGCCTGGTCCGAGTTGGGAGCCGTCAGGGATATCTCGAAGATGCTGAGTGAGCGTGCACTGACCGGCTTGACCTCGATGCAGCCCCGCAAACTGAGCCAGCCAGGTTGGTTGGGCAATTTTTCCGCCACGCGCGTGAGGAGCGCTTCCGAGGTTAGCAACTCTCGCAAGGTTACCCCATCGGCAAACCAGGCCGCCAAAGGATTGGTGCCTCCCTGAGCGTGCCCGGGGATTCCCACGGAAGCGTCAAGATTCTGGGGCGTGATCAGAACCTTGGCCGTCGAGACGTAGATCGGGGGTGGCGCTGGCGGTACGCGTTTTGGCAGAAGCAAAATCGCCAGGAGCGCGATCACGCTGGCGAATAGAAAGGTCCACTTGCGGTGACGGACAACACGAAAGAACTTGCGAAGGTCCATGGAATCACTCCCTACCCAGCCGTAACAGTCGCTTCCAGAAACCGGCTCGCTTCGGCTTTTGCTCTTCTCTCCCGTAGCCATAGCCGTACCCGTAGCCCGAGCCGACGTCGCTCTCGGATTCGGGCGCTCCGTTGAGAACCACGCCGAGAACCTCAAAATTGTAGTCTTCGAGGGCCTCCTTGATACGCAACTCGGACTCGCCTTCCCAATTGCTGGCGTTCACCACGAACAAAGCCGAGCCCACCGAGGGTCCGAGCAGCAGCGCGTCGCTACAAGCATTCAGCGGGGACGTATCAATCACCGCGATGTGCCCGGCGGCGTGGAGTTGCCCGAAAAACTTGTCGAGTTGACCGCGCCCGAGCAGATCGGTGGGATTCTCTCTCTCTTTGCCGGCGGGCATGAACCAGAGCCGCTCAGCCGGAGTTCTGTAAAGCAATTCCTCGGGTTCTCCTCCGGAGATGAGAAGATCGGCGAACCCGGGATGATCCTGCAACTCGAAGAGTCGGCTGAGGGTGGGCTTGCGCAGGTCCCCGTCGATCAGCGCCACGTGGTGATAAAGTTGGCTCAGGGAGTGCGCGATGTTCAAGGCTACCGTGGACTTGCCGTCGCGTCCCCAGGTGCTGACGACACAGAAGCTCTTGACGCCTCTTGCCAGCGCCAGCTGCAGCTTCGTACGCAGAGATCGATAGCTCTCGGTGACCTGCGAGTGGGGCTCGCGCAGGAGCACCAGGTGATTGGCGACGCGGCTCACGGTCGCCTCCGGGCGCGGGGGTGAAAGCGCGGCCGGACGGATGCCGGACGGCAGGGCTTGGCGCGCGCGATGGCCAACCCCGAGAGCAGCATCATGGCCTCCATCGGACGGATCAGGTAGAACGAATCACAGTGTAGCCCGGCCGCAAGCATGGTGACGAATCCGGCTAGGATGCCGGCCAGTACGCCCTTCTCAAGCGGGTCGTCGGATTCACCATGAGCTCGCACGAGCAGCACTCCCAGGCGGGTGAGCAGCCAGAGCGCCAGTCCCAGCCCCACCAGGCCGTGGTAGGTCCACTCGGTCACATAGAAATTGTCGGCAAAGCCCAGCGGCCGATAAGCCGTTCCCCAACCGGCGAGGGGACGAACGGCGATCAGGTAGTGGAAGGCTGACTTCATGCTCGCAATGCGGGCCGAAGCCGAGTTTCCTCCGGCCAACTGCTCGGCCTCTTCGGAGTGAGCCAAGGCTACCGTGAACTGGGGCACGGTTTCGGCCAGGCGATCTCGCAGTCCGCCCGGAAGGAAAGCCCAGGATGTAACCAGCACGATCCCGAGCAGAAGCAGGCAGAGTAAACTCCTGATGAGATGGCGACGAAGGAGCTCAAGGCCAGCCGCTCCGATGGCAAGATCGATCAGGGTTCCGCGCGTGCCTGTCGCCAACAGCGCCGGAATTCCCAGCCCCAGGGTCGCCAGACCCAAGAGCCGCAGACCCCAGGATTGGGTGGCCAGCAACACCCCCAGAGTGAGCAGAAGCAGCACGACCAGGAACAGGGCGGTCGAGCACTGCTGGGCTGCGATCGGCCCCGAGGCGCGCATGGCCTCACCCGAGCCGGCTTCGAGGTTTACAGACTCCAGCACCATCCAGCTGAAAACTGGAGTGGCCGCCAGCAGGAGCATGATCAGCCGCGTTCGGCCCTCGAGCGATCGGGCCAGCATCATTCCGACGAGCAAAGTTACCGCGAAGCCGATCCGCTTGGCAAGATAGTAGAATCCGTAGAGCCGTTGCTCTGGACTGCCCATACCATTCAAGACGAAGAAGTCCCAGATGATCAGGAGCGAAAAAGGCAACAGCAGCGGCAGGGCAGGTTTCAAGATCGAGGTCGAGGCCTGCGAGGCCAGCAGGTAGACCGCAATCGGGACCAGCACGAGGTCCGAGACCCGCACCTTGGGGATCCCTAGCAACTCAAACTCTGGAGTCACCACGACGGCCACGACGTACAGCAGGATCAGGGGCGTTCCGTCCAACTCGGTTCGGGGGGAAGGTGGGGAGGAGCGGATGGCCATTCTCAGTGACTGCCGGGAAAGGGAGCTAAGGTGGTACGCATTGGCTCCTCAAATGTACTTATTGGTTCAAAAATTTGGCGATGACTCTCGGAGGCTCCTTCTTCTGTTAAGAGTTTTTTTTTGGAAGCAGGTGCGCCCAGAACAGCCGGGAGGGTGGCATGGGCGGGCCCGCGAGCTGGTGGCGATGACGGCCCCAATCTTCAGAAACCGAGATAGCGAAAACTCAGCAGGAGTTGCAGCGGAGTCAGAGCCAGACTGAGAACTCTCAGCAGGTCGAACGGCTCGTCATCCGGCACCAGCACGATGTCCCCGTCGTAGACGGGCAGCAGCACGCTGGTGTCGTGGTTCTCAAAGTAGCGCGTCAGGTCGATTCTCTCGGGCTTCAGCCTGGCTACGTCGAGTGTGTCCGGAGTGGCCTCTACCAGCGAGGCGGTATCTTGCTGCCTCACCAGCGTGACGGCGTCCAGGTTTTGCCCAACTCCAGCGCGGATCACAACGTCGAGAACCGTCTCGCCGCCCTGCAGCGGAATCGGCTTGGGCTCTTTCTGCAGCACGATCGCCTGCCGCTGGGGAACGATGAGCGTATCACCTTCTTGAAGCTGGCGCGCCTCCTCAGGAAGCGCATCGTGGGCCGGGGAGAGGTCGATTGTGATGGCCTCCTCGCGCGAGGATCGAAAGACCAGCACGCGCTTGAGGGCGGCATTGGGCTTGGCGCCTCCGGCCCTGGATAGAGCCTGGAAGGGGTCGCCGGAGGTTTGGGACACGGCCACCAGTCCGGGCTGCGCCACCTCTCCCGCCACGTTCACGCGAATTCCGAGTTGCATCTGCAGAACGTCTCCGCTCTGAATCCCAAGAGACTCGATCGACGCCCCCGTCAGCTGGATACGTTCCTGTTGGCCAGTCCTAGCTCGTGTCAGCAAGGCAGCTTCGGGATCGGCGAGCGGCTTGGGACCCCCGGCGTGAGCGATGAGCTCGAACAGGGTCGAGCCTGCAAGCACGTCGTAGGCCCCCGGCCTCTCCACCTCGCCCATGATGGTGATCTTCTTGGGAGCCTCGGAGATCAACCCCAGCGAGAACTTGGGATTCTTCAGTCTTCGCTTCAGCAGGAGGTCGAGCTCGCTTTGTAGCTGGCCCATGGTCTTGCCCGCTGCGTCCACGGTCCCCAGTGTGGGCACGAGAAAGCAGCCGTCTCTTCGGATGGTGTAGTTTCTCTCCAGTCTGGGCAGACCGTAGATGAAGAGCTCCAACTGGTCCCCGGGCGCGAGGACATGGTCGGCTGGAGTCTGGGCCAGGGTCAGGCCAACTGCCAAGTAGATACAGAGGCACAAGTGTACCGCTTGGAACAATTTCACGAGGCCGCAGTTCGACGGAGCCCGGCCTATCCCTGGTTCCGCCTGGGGGAGCAGGCTCAGCGGCTCGATCAGAAGGTGAGCTGAGGAGCGAGCAGGTGGACCAAGAAAGGCTCCGTGCCCGTCACGAGCGGGCGGGGGCCCGCGCCGAGCTCGACGAGTCCGAGAAGACCGGTCCCATCAGCAGTTCACGGAAGAGGCCGCCAACGCTGTCGCTCTGCAGGCGATTTTGATGGCGGTTACCTGGAGGGCTGAGCGAGGGAGTTACCCCGCCACCCTAGAGGAGGCCGCGGCTGCTGCCGACATCCCCGTGCCGACCGACCCCTGGGTCCGAAAGCCGGTCGGCTATCGACTGCAAGACGGGAAGCCTCTGGTATGGTCGACCGGCCCCGATGGGGAAGACAACGGCGGACGGAAAGAATCCGACTTTGACCAGGACCCCAATCCGCTAGCTACTTACCAGGCCCGTTATGAGGCGCATCACAAACAAGCAGATTTTCTTTATCCGCTCGGAGGTGTGCCAACTGTCCCACGTAGATGACGTGTCCTCAGGCCACGCGCTCCATCGTGTTGATCTCGTTCACTCACTCTCTGGGTGGAGCGCCCGGCGCGCTGAATCGGCTGCGCGCGATGCTGTGTTGCAACAAGAGTCCGCCAAGCGCTTCCAAGGAATGGGTTAGCGCGCGGATACCCCAGCACCCTCATGCTGGCCAGCTTGGCTGGCCGGGCTGGCTCCCGACCTCCGGCCGGGGCGGCCGGGCATACAGGCGTTCGCCGTGAATTGGGTTGTCTCAGGGCAATGAGGTGTCGGAACCGGCTACCAGTCGAAAGGGAGTTGGCTCGTGTCGTCCCAGTGCTCAGGAACCTGGGAGCACTCATCGGGAGCGGGGCCGTCATGGGAGATGTCAGGCTCCAGGGGCTCAGGCGGCGTGGGAGGTGGTCGCACATCAGGTCGCGGCGGGTATCCGAACCGGCCCAGCGCTTTCACCCATCTGATGCGCCCGTCGACGGCATCCTCGCCCCTGCCGGGTCCGGCTGCGGCGTCGATTGCACCCCTGCGGTACTCACGTAAAACCGCTCTCGGGGCGCATTCTCCCTGCATCCGAACCCGTCATGGACGAGGCGCCGGAACGCATCCGATGGCTGAAATCTACAGTTGACCATGGCAAATACTTACGCTAGACTAATAAATAATGACAGCGTACTATGAAAGGGAATTGACCGCCACTCTGGCTCACGCACTCAAGGCGATGCCCGTGGTGGTACTGACCGGAGCTCGGCAAGTTGGGAAGAGCACACTGCTTCAAAGCCATCCGGAGCTTAGAGGACGGCGCTATGTCACCCTGGACGATTTCGCCCAGTTGGAGGCGGCCCGCAGCAATCCGGAGGATCTGCTGGCGGAATCGGGCGGCGTGACAATCGACGAGGTGCAGAAGGCGCCCGAGCTGTTGACGGCAGTCAAACGGATGGTAGACCGGGATCGGTCGCCGGGGCGGTTCCTTCTCTCCGGCTCGGCAAACTTCTCTTTGTTGAAGGGCGTCACCGAGAGCTTAGCAGGACGCGCCCTGTACCTTACGCTCCATCCATTCACGCGCCGCGAGATCAAGCAGGCCATCAAATCGCCGCCCTTTCTCATGCAGTTCGCCAATTCGCTCACCCTGGACGCAGGGAAAGCAGCACCGCCCATCACCGGCGAGGAAGTGCTCGCGGGAGGGATGCCGCCCGTTTGTCTAGGCGATAGCAGCCACGCTGGACTCTGGTTCAAAGGGTACGAGCAGACCTACCTGGAGCGCGACCTTCGAGAGCTGTCTCAGGTCGCCGATCTGGTGACCTTCCGACACTTCATGGTCCTTGCGGCTCTTCGCACGGGACAGATTCTCAACATCAGCGAATTGGCCCGCGACGCTCATCTCAATCACGCCACCGCCTCACGCTACATGGGCCTGCTGGAGACCTCATTCATCCTTCGGCGCCTCGGTCCTTATCTGGCCAATCGCTCCAGCCGGTTGATCAGGTCCCCAAAGATCTTCATGTCGGACTCAGGGGTGGCTGCGCACCTCGGCGGGGTGTCCACGCTCGACCCCACGGCTGGCGAGCCGCTGCGGGGACCGCTCTACGAGACCTATGTGGCCGCCAATCTGTCAGCTCTTCTCGAGGCTCACTGGCCTGAGGCCAGGCTGCACTACTGGAACGTACAGGGGCGCCACGAGGTTGACTTTATCGTAGAGGCGGGCAGAGAATGCCTGGCGATCGAAATCAAGGCCGCCACTCGCTGGGGACAACGCGATCTGGGCTCTCTGAGGACCTTCCTCGACACCACTCCCCACTGCCGCGCAGCAATCCTGGCGCACAACGGCAAGGATGCTGTGAAGCTCGAGAGCCGTCTCTGGGCCTTGCCCCTCGGCCTGCTCCTGGCCTGACTGGACGCCAGGACGGCGATTCCCCGTCGACATACCGTGCTCAACCAGTCTACACTGTCTGGCCCCGCAAAAGAGTCCATCCGAGATTTCCGAACGACAACTGGAGCCCATTTTTCGCATAGCTCCATACCGACCATCCAGGATCCAGGTAATGGCGGCCCCGCGAGGAAGAATTCCACCACCCGTGCGCACAAAAACCCTGCTCCAGCCGCTCATGATCGGCGACGTCAAGATCGATCCCCAGCTCTTCCTGGCCCCCATGGCCGGGCAGACCAACCAT
>CAZWUN010000104.1:0-14621 GCA_964637145.1 uncultured Burkholderiales bacterium | reverse complement strand
CCGAACCCGCACGAAACGCAAGAATCGTCGCTCTTACCCGGAGAACCTACATGGGAGCTCTAAACGGAGGGAATCCAGCTGCTTAAGCAGGAGCGGGCCCGGGCACTTCCTCGCGTGACAGAAGGCCGTAGCCCAGGGCCGCCACGCCCAGCGTGGCGCAGCCCAGCCCCAGCAGCATGGCGCGGGGGCCGACCAGGCCCACCAGGGGGGAGGCCAGCGTCACCCCGAGCGGTGCCGCCAGGCCCACCATGGCAAACAGGCTCGAGAAGACGCGGCCGAGCATCTCGGGCGGGGTCGTGCGCTGCACCAGGGTGATCACCACGGCGTTGCCGGGCGCCACCCCGAAGCCCGCCAGCGCGGCCAGCAGCACGCTCACGGGCAGGTTGGGGGCAACCGACATCAGGGCGAAGGCCGCGCCCAGCAGACCCATGCCGGCGTAGATCACGGTGGCCGGTCGCAGCCGGCGCGCCAGGGGAGCGGCGGCCAGAGAGCCCAGCACCATCCCGGCGCCCACTCCGCCCATGAGCCAGCCGAAGCCCTGCGGGCCGGCCTTCAGGGCGCGTTCGGAGAACACCGGGAAGAGGACCGCAAAGGGCATGGCCAGGAAATTGCCCGCCATGGCGGTCAGGAAGACCAGCCTCAGGAAGCGGCTGCGCAAGAGATAGCTCAGCCCTTCGCGGGCCTCGGCCAGCAGCTGTCGGGGCGTCAGCGGGGAGGTGGCGACCGGCCCCGGCCGCCCGCGCATGAAGGCCAGAGCCAGGGCCGAAACTGCGAAGGAGCCGGCGTCGATGTAGAGCACGTGCACGGGGCTGCTCAGCCAGGCCACCAGCACCCCGGCCAGCACCGGCCCGAACAGGGAGGCCGCCTGGGCGGTCATCTCGGCGTAGGCGTTGGCCTCGGTCAGGTCGTCCTCTTCCACCAGGCGGGGAATGAGCGATTTCTCAGCCGAATAGAACATCAGGCTGAGGCTGGAGACCAGGAACGTCACTGGAAAGATGATCCAGGTCTGACCGGTCAGGGGGATGAGCAGCACCAGCAAGCCGCGCAACAGGTCCACCGCGATCATCAGGGCCCGGCGCGGGAAGCGATCCACCACCACTCCGGCCCACCACCCGAAGAGAGCGTTGGGCAGGATCTGGGCCAGGAAGACTCCCCCGGTGAGAGTGGTGGAGCCCGTGGTGGTCAGCACCAGCCAGGCCAGAGCCACGTAGTTGAGCTGGTTGCCCAGCTGGGAGACCAGCTGACCCACCCACAGCAGGCCAAAGTCGCGCCGCCGCAGCAGGATCATGGCGAGTGGCGGGCGGCCCTGCCGATGAGCTCCGGCCAGCGCGCGAGCAGCTCGAGATGGCGCGCGGCGCCCTCGTCCACGGCCGCCAGGCACTCCTCTTTCCCCGACTCGATGCGAGCGGCCAGATCGCGCTCGGGATAGAGCCGGGCCAGAAAGGCCGCGAATCGCTCTTGCAGCTCGAGTCGGCGGGCGCGCCCCTCGGAGCGGGGCGCTCTGGCCACCAGACGGGCCAGCCCCTCGGGAGCTTGCGGGCGCTCCTGGCGCACGGCCTCGAAGACGGGTGCGTAGAGGGCGTTGTAGTCGATGGCCCGGGCCAGGCGCCACCAGTAGACGCTGTCGTCGCGGCCGGGGGGATGGCGGTGCTCGAGCACGCGTCCGTGGGCTCCCAGCGTCCAGCCGGCGGCCAGGGCCAGGGCCACGGGCAGGTTGTCCACGTCCGGGGTCTCCTCGGCCGGGGCCACCGGCAGGTGGCGAAACAGGCCCCGGTCGGTGCACAGCCCGGGATACACGCTCTGGCCGGGAGCCACCCGGGCCCAGTCCTCCATGCGTCCGGGAGGTGGATGCTTGAGGGCTGCCTTCACGGCCGGGTCGGCGAAATCCAGCTCCAGGCCCAGCAAGCCGCCTAGCTCGGCCATCAGCTCGCTCCCCCCGGTCTCATAGATCCGGTCCACATCGCAATCGCAGTCGCCAAAATGCACCGTACCGGCCAGATAGGGAGCCTCGGGACCGGTCAGCAAGGCGACTTCTCGCTCCACCGGGAACCACCAGCCGCCCTCGGCTCGAGCCACCAGCAGCTCGTCGGCATCGCGCCGGCTGAGGGTGGTGGCTTCCAGGGCCGCCCCCACCAGGGCCACCAGGTTGGCCACCTTGCCGTAGTTGGCCACCGGGCCTGGCCGGAGGCTCTCCGCCAGCGACCCGCCCACCTGCTCGCAGAAATCGAGCAGCCAGGGCAGAGTCAGATGGCGAGCTCGCGGCAGCTCCCCCACCCGGGCCGCATTGGGCTCCGGATCGGGGCTGCTGTCGAGCAACACGAAGGTCAGCTCGGGAAAAGCCCGCAGCTCGGCCGCCAGGGGCTCGAGCGGGCTCTCCCAGGCGCGGTTGGTGGGCACCACAAGAATATGGCTCATCGGCGCCGATCCTCCAGCACGAAATGGAGCAGCTCCTGGCCCCAGGGCGAGGCCACCTGGATCAGCTCCGCTCTCAGGGGCTCACCCAGTCGCTGCATCCGCAACAGATCCCCCTGGCCGCCCAGCCCCGGGAAGAAGCCGCAGTAGCCGAACCCCCGCTCGCGCAAGAGGTCGATCACCGTGTCGGTGTGGGGATCGGCCAGCTCCAGGTCGACGAGTTGGACCGGAGCCTGAATCTCGTTGAGGCAGCGCCCCAGCTCGCGCGGGGTGTTGCGGCCCACCCGCTCGACGTGGAACAGGGCCCGGCGTGAAGCTGCCTGCAACCCCCAGGTCAGGGCACCCTGCAGGGGGGGCCGGTTGGAGGCGGGCTCGTGCAGGCGACGCTCGAGGCCCAGCTTCTCCATGGTGCGGGTCAAGATGGCGGCGTAGGCAGGGGGAAGGTGCAGCCGGCTCTCCTTCTCGCTCGTCAGCGAGCGCACCGCGATCATCAGGCTGCTGGGCTCGGGATGGGTCTCCTCGGGCCCCACCGCTCCCAGCATCAGCGCGCTCTCGCAAAAGCCCATGTCGAGCACCACCTTCTGGGCGAAGAGATGGCTGGTCACCGGATCGGCATAGAGCTTTCGCAACTGGCGAAGCCTGGCTTCTTGCACGAGAAAGCCGACCAGCTCGCGTAACAGGCCCTGGCCTCGGTAACGGGGCACCACCGCTCCCTGGCCCATCTCGTAGATAGGGCGATCATCGAGCATGCGGATCAGGGCGGTGTGACCGACCACCTCCCCCGACTCGGTCACGGCCACGGCCGAGATCAGGCGGCCCTGGCGGTTCATCTCGCGCACCCACTCGGGGCGGTAGACGTTCTCGTAGCCGGTGTAGCTGTAGCCATAAGCCTGGTAGAGACAGCGCGAGACCCCCACCGCCTCCTCGGGCTGCACCAGGCGTACCGTGACCGGCTCGAGCGGCTCGTCGGAGGCTTTCTCCTGCTGGCGCACCCGGCTGCTGAATCGGGCCTTGAGCCGCTTCACCAGCACGATCTCGTTGCCCTTGCGGCCCCGGTTGATCAGCCGCACCTCGTCCATCAAGGCCCGCATGATGACCAGCCCCAGCGTGCGTGGATCGGGGCCCGGCTCGAGGCGCTCGAGTTCGTGGGAATCCACCGGCAGGTTTCGGTCCATCAGGCGGATGCTGAGTCCGTGCCCGCCCAGCTCGAAGTGGATGGTGAAGGTCTGCTCGGGGTCGAGTGCACGTTGAACCACGAAAGAGCAGGCTTCGTCCACCGCCGCCCGGATGGCCTGGCTCTCGGCCGCGGCAAAGCCCGAGCGCTCGGCCAGCTCGGCTGCGAAGGCGGCCGCGGCGCCCACGTAGAGCGGGTGAGATGGTAGCTCGAGGCGGCTCACAGGCTTTCGTCTCGCACCCGGCGCAGCTTGCCGCTGTGGGCGCGCCGCTCGAGCCTCTCCACCCGCTCCACCCGGACCGGGTGGGTGTAGCCCTGGCGCACGTGCTCGGCCAGGTTGGGCTTGCGCTGCAGCAGCAAGGCCACCACCTGCTCAACGTTCACGGGCTGCTCCACCTGGATCAAGAGCAGATCCCGGCCTTCAGGGCGGCGCTTGATCATGGTGAAGCTGGCCAGTCCACCCAGGGCCGCCCGGACGTCCTCCCAGGTCACGTTCTCGTAGCCGATGCGCAGCACGTCGTCGCCTCGCCCGAGCAGCTCGAATCTCCGCGAGGCCCGGCCGCAGGGGCAATCCCCCGCGACCCAGCGTCCCAGATCGCCTACCCGGTAGCGGATCACCGGCATCAGCAAGCGCTCGAGGTTGGTGACCACCAGGTGCCCGGTCACCCCCGGCTCGCGAATGGGCCGGTCCTCCTCATCCACCAGCTCCACGATGACCACCCCCCCGAGCGCATGGTGCACGCCGCCCTGACAGCAGGGGCACTGGTAGCCGATCATCCCCACGTCCACGGCTCCGTAGCCCGCCGTGGCCACCACCTCCAGGCCCAGCCCATCCACCAGCTTGCGGCGATCCTCCGGGTACAGGTGCTCGGCGGCATAGAAAAGCTTGTTGACCCGGGCCCGGCCGGTGGCCATCAGGGCCTCTCCCAGGGCCACCATCTGGGTGGCCAGACCCATCAGCACGTTGATGGAGAAGGGCTCAAGGCAAGCCAGCACCTGCTCGCGGGGGGCGTGAAAAGTGAAGGGGAACGAAGTCGCTCCCACCTCCTCCAGGCCGCGGTGGATGGTCAGAAAGCTTGCATACAGCTCCCCCACGGCGAACATGTTGGCGCAGCGGTCCTGGGGACGAAGGCCCGGTGCCCACAGGGTGCGGCCCGTGCTGCGGGACAGGCGACGATAGTCGGCGTGGCTGTAGAGGCTGTATTTCGGCTTGCCGGTGGTGCCTCCGCTCTGGAAGACGACCGCGCGCTCCAGGGGTCCGGTCAACAGGACTCGAGAGCGGGGCGGGCCGTGCTCCACCAGGTCCTGGCGGGTGAGGAAAGGCAGCTCCTCCAACCGGCCGCTGAGGCGCTCGCGAAAGAAACTCGCGCGCCGGGCTCGCTGCAAGAGCTGGCCCAATCGCCTGGACTCCAGTGCGGAGAGCTGGTCGGCCGAGAGGCCGTCCAGCTGATCGAAAGGATGCTCGACCCGGGAAGACATGGCCCGTAGCATACTCGCGATCGGCCCTCTGGTCTATGATCGAGGTCAGGACGACGCTACCTGTCATCTCCCTGGTTTAGGCTGAAGACATCAAGCACCAGGGAGGACCACCGCAATGACGCTCAGCAACCACGCCGCCCTGCGCTCCCGCCAGAGGGCCGTCTCGCCCGCCATGCTGGAGCTGGTTCTAGCTTACGGACGCGAGACCGAGAGCTTTGAGGATCGGGCCTACGTCCTGGATGACCGTTCGCTGCGCAAGGCCCCGCCCACGGTGCGTCGCCTGGCCGATCGCTTTCGCGGGCTCTGCATCGTGGTCTGCCCCGACCAGACGGTGCGCACGGTTTTGTGGAAGCGTGACGTGCGGCGCAGGCCGGGTGTGCTGCGGCGCAGCCGGCTCGTGGAAGCCAGTCAAAGATCTTGCTAAACTGCCCGGGTTACCTTTGGAGCATCACTTTGCTCTGGAGGACCTCGTGCAGATCCTGCCCATCGACACCCGGTGCAACCCGCTGGCCTCATTCCTGTCCCCTCCGCTCGCAGGGCAGCCGGGCCTGAACCCGCCGGTCTCGTTCTTCCCGCCGGGGGATCGGAACGTGCTCAGCACGGAGGCCCTCCAGCCCGAGCCCCCGTTGGGCGGCTTCCTCAACGCCCTGGCCGCCAACTATGCCCCTCCCCAACTGCAGGTCATGGCCCTGATGCAGGGGTTGCTGGCCCTCTGCCAGCTGCTGGCCGGGTGGCAGGGCATTGGGGGCGGGGCAACCCCTTCCGGGATGGTCCCCTGGTCAACCGGCAACGGCATCGTCCCGTGGCCAACCGGAACAGCCAACGGCAACGCCAGCGCTGGCAGGGTCCCGGTGCTTCCCTACGATGGACAGCCCACCGGCGGCGGCCTGAACCCCGAGCGCATCCACATGACCCAGGTCTTCGACCGCAAGTACAACCGTGGGGGCGCTCCCCGCAGCGCCGACTGCGGCCCGACCTCCCTGGCCATGGGGCTGGAAGCGCTGGGCCTGAATGCGCGCGGCTCGGTGCAAGACAAGATCGATGCTGCGCGGCTGGCAATGTTTCGCGGAGCGGACGCTTCCAGGGACGGATTCGACGTGGCCGGCAACAAGAGCCAGGCCGAGCACGGCACCTCCACCAACATCAGCGACTGGCGCCGCGGCGCTCGGGCCGCCGGAGCCCGCAGCCGCGACGTCCGCAGCGTGGCCGACGTGGCCCGCGAAGTGAGCCAGGGGCATCCGGTCATGCTGGCCGGGCGCAACGCGGGCAACATCTATGGACGCGGACACGGGATCACCTTCAACGGGGGCCACGCCATCCTGGTGTCTGGCTACGACCGGGCCAGCGGCACGTTCATTCTCAACGATCCGCTCGCCCACGGGGGGCCGATCCGGGTCAACCGAGCGCAGCTGGCCGCCTTCCTGTGGGACGGTGACGGGGGAGGCGTGGACGGGATCGCCCTGATGCGCTGAGGTCTGTTTCGCCCTGCCCATACGAGCTTGGCGAACAGGTTTCTCGTTTCCGGGAGAAAGCCTGGGAGAGCTTTCAAGGAGGCGAATCTGCCGAACAACCAGGCAGGACTCCGCACCCACGTCCGCGCAGCCACCCGGATGAAGAACTTCCTCCTGGCCTGTTCGATGCTGCTCGCGTTGGGTTGCAGCGGTTCGGAAACCCTGACCGGCGGCCCTCCCGTAGTGGACAACCTGCCGCCGCAGGCCCTCCTGCCACCGGCAGCACCGGTCACCCTGGAGGGCCGGCCAAACCCTGGCCGCATGCCGGTTCTCTCCGAGGTGGATCCGATCCCGCCCGCTCCCCTGGTGCCGGACGGACCTCCGCCAGCGAGAGCCGTGTTCACCCCGCTCGGCACCCTCAGCGGGGGCACCTCTGAGGCCTACGCCATCTCCGCCGACGGGTCCACGCTCACGGGCGCCTCCATCGACCCGGCCGGAAATCGTGCAGCATTTGTCTGGACCCGGGCCACCGGGATGCAGGCGCTGCCCAACCTGCCCTCCAGACCGGGCAGCGAAGGCCACGCCCTCAACCGTGATGGCAGCAAGACCGGAGGTCTGGGCATCCTGTTCGACGTGCTGTCAGCCCAGATCTGGACTGACCAGGGGGCCTTTACCCTCCCCGGCTCTGTTCCGCCCAACCTGCCGCCCCAGATCGTCTCCGATCTCTCGTCGGACGGCACCGTGGCCGTTGGAACAGCGGGCACGGGCTTTCTCGGCTACCAGGGTTTTCGCTGGACGCAGGGAGCCCCGAGCCCGACCGGGCTGGGCACGCTGGGCGCCCCGGCCGGACAGAAGCCCGGGAGCGAAGCTCACGGTACGTCAGGGGACGGCACGGTGATCACCGGCATTTCCACCACCAGGACCGGTGGGCTCTCGGCTTACCGCTGGGTGGCGGGCACCATGTCGGCCCTGCCGGTGCTCGACAACCTCCCCTTCAGCGACGGCTGGGAGGTGTCCGCCAACGGCCGCAGCATCGTAGGCTGGAGCTCCAATCAGCCGGGTCTGTTCCCAGCCCAGGCCACGCTCTGGGATGCCAGCGGCGCGGTCTCACTGGGCCAGCTGGCCAACTTCACCCTCAACTCGCAGGCCTACGGGGTCTCTTCCGACGGCTCGGTGGTCGTGGGGGCGGCCGCCAGTAGCCAGGGCTTCAACTCCCAGGCGGCCTTCGTGTGGGATGAGGCCAATGGCATGCGGCGTTTACAGGACCTGCTCGGCTCGGCGGTGCCCGCCGGGTGGAACTTGCTGGTCGCCACCGCCGTTTCCGACGACGGCCAGACCGTGGCTGGCTTCGGGATCAACCCGCAGGGCACGGTGGAGGCCTTCAGCGCTCAGCTGCCCTGAGCGTGCCCCGTCCCAACCTCGCGAACTGACGTTCGTTCCCCGCGGGGACTGGGCGAACAAGTCGGAGGCGCTACAAGCCAGCGCTAAGGCGCTCCCAGGGGGCTGGGAGGAACAGGCCGTCGCGATGGTAGCCCGAGTTCATTGAGCAAGTCCGGTTGGGGTGGAGAGGCGGAGCCTCCATAGATGCAATCCTTCTGGTTGCGAGTGCCGTGATAGACCCCGCAGGGAGCCAGAGCGCGCAGTCGTTGGTCTAGCTGACCTCGGTGAATGGAGCCCTGTAATCGCGCCGATCGGGATTCACCTGCAGTTGGTCGAGCGGGTGACGAGCGCGGGCTCTTCCTGGTTGCCATGACCGCTCTGCCAGGCCGTCTCTCCGCTTCCGCCCCCATTCAGCTCCAGGCGGGAGGCCCAGCCAGGCCTTGCAAGCACGAGTTCGAAGGCTCCGGAGGTCCTGGTAAGGAAGAGCTTGATCGAGCGTCGCGGTCCCGCTTGCTTCCATTCCCGAAGCCATGGCCGCCTCTCCAACTCCCTGGCTGTCTCTTCCCAGAGAACGAGGAAACTGTTGAAGTCGGCCACCGGGTCATCGCGGGGATCCTCCCAGATCCAGTTGATCTCATCGACCAGGCACGAGCTCCGTGGACGCAGCTCAAAGGATATCCCAGGCGGAAGGAGGCAGGCGCCCGTGCGCTGGAGCCAGACCACCGCGAAGAACCTGTTCGTTCTGTGATAGCCTGGCATCCCGGCCAGAGCTTCCTCCATTCTGGCTCGCTCTGACCACCGCTCGAACAACCAGCTGGCGTGGACAACCACCATCGAGTCCGGGAGAGCACGAAAAGTGGCCATCGGTCGCCGGGAGAAATCCGGCCATAAGCTCGCCGAATCGCCCTCTTCCCTGGCCAGGTAAAATGTCAGTCCAATGACTGCCAGCAGTCCGAGCGCCCAGGGCCAGTTGCGCCTCATCAAGCAGAGTCTAATTCAGGCGAATGGCAGAGCGGTGTCACCCTTGCCCCGATCTGGACTCGCAGCCCGGCAGCAACCGGTCAGTAAGCGATGCGCCTTGAGATACCGACGCATGCATTGTCGTCGCGCAGTCGAGAGGTCGGCCAGCTTGAAGGCCCGGGCGAGGCTCGATGAAGGACGCCGTCTGGATCCTGAGAATAGCTCCTCAATGGCCGATTTGCGCAGCCTCCGCCACTCTTCCGCCTGGGAAGAGATCGAGCAATACGAGATGGCAGAGTTGAGACAGTTGTCCCCTCAGGAGGGCATGAGTCGCTTTGCCCGCCTCTACGAGGAGTTCGCCGCCCAGATGGAGGCTGCCGAGCCGCACGTTCGGCCCGAGCGAATGCGCTACCTTTGTCAGTTGCAGGAGCGGCTAGGCTCACTGAACCGCCCTCGCTGATGGAGGCGGTGCTGGCGGCGCTGACACGAGCCCAGTCCAGGCTGGAGTCGGCCCCGAGGCCATGCCTGACTCGGCAGCAAGCTTCAGGCGGTCAGGAAGCGATAGGCCTTCAGATAGCGGCGCAAGCGCTCGACCGCCCGGTCGTCCAGCTCTTGCAGGCGGGTGAGGTCCATGTTGTCGAGCAGGTCGGCCAGCTTGACGGCCCGGGCCACCGGGTGGGCGGCGCAGCGGGCCACGAACTCTTCGTAGCTGTCGCCCGGGCGCCGGGTAACCAGCTCCACCGCCTCCAGCACCGGGGCCGGAAAGCCCTCCTCGCGCAGGCGCTCCAGGGTCCACTCCGAGTCTTCCACCACGTCGTGCAGCAGGGCGGCCATGCGCTCGTGCTCCGAGCGCACACGGCCCATCACCCGGATGGGATGCAGCGCATAGGGCTGGCCGGTCTTGTCCTGTTGGGAGGCGTGAGCCTCGAGCATGATCTCCAGAGCGCGTTGCACGGTAGCCACAGGGCGGGCTTCGGCGCAGGGCGAACTTTGCCTTGTGCGGGGATGCTCACGCCACCAGAGCCAGCCCCCACAGCAGGTTCCCGCGCATCACTCCTCGTTTCGCCGCCAGGAGAGGGAATCCCCATCCCGATGCCCAAAGCACCCGCCTGAAGACTCGTGGAGGACGCACGCCATGCCCTGGAAGACCGCACTTTACGCCGACCATGAAGCCCTCGAGGGCAAGCTGGCCCCCTTCGCCGGGGTGCTGCTGCCCAGCCGTTACAAGAGCAACCGCCGAGAGTATCGCTCGGCCCGCACCACCTGCGCCGTGGCCGACTGGGGCCACCACGCGCTGCTGCGCATGAGCGGGCCGGACAGCCGCGACTTTCTCAACCGCCTGCTCTCCAACGTCGTACCGCCCCCCGGGCAGGGCTGTCACACCTTCCTGCTCAACATCCAGGGCCGACCGCTGGTGGAAGCCTGGATGTTCGCCACCCCCGAGGAGGTCTGGCTGGAGGTGCCCCGGGCCCAGGCCCGCACCGCCGTGGAGCAGTTCAACCACTACCACTTCACCGAAAACCTCAAGCTGGAGGAGGCCCAGTTGACCGGCATCTTGCTGGTGGGCCCGCGGGCCGAGAAGGTGCTGGAGGCGGTCAGCCAGGGGGATCGTCCCGACCGGCCCTACCAGGCCACCAGGCTGAAGGTGACCCGGCTGGCCGGGGGCGGCCAGGTCGAGGTGCTGTGCACCCGCACGCCTTACCTGGGCGTGGAAGCACTGGTCCTCTGGGTGCCCAACGACCAGGCCTCCCGGGTCTGGCAGCGCCTCCTGCACACTTCACTCAAGCCCTCCCCGGCCGGAACCGACGCCCTGGAGATGCTGCGCATCGAGGCCGGCACACCTCGCTTCGAGGCCGACTACGACGAGAACACCCTCTTTCTGGAGATGGCCCCGCCCGACTCTTACTCCGAGACCAAGGGCTGCTACATCGGGCAGGAGGTGGTGGCCCGGGTGCTCCACCAGGGACACGTCAACCGGCGTTTGGTAGGAGTTTCGATTGAAGGTCTGAAACGCATTCAAGGCAAGCTGTTTGCGGACGGCAAGGAAGTAGGGCGGATCACCTCCGGCCTCATTTCGCCCGACTACGGTCCCATCGCGCTGGCTTACATCCGACGCGAGAACTGGCACGCCGGAACCGAGCTGGTGACCGAGAAAGGCACGCCCGCGCGGGTGCACGAACTACCATTTAGAAAAGGGTGATGCCGCGTGGAGCAGTACCTCGAGCTCTTGAGGAAAGTCCTCGAAGAGGGCGTGCAGAAAGAAGATCGAACCGGAACCGGCACTCGCAGCCTGTTCGGCTACCAGATGCGCTTCGACCTGAGCCGGGGCTTCCCGGCCGTGACCACCAAGAAGCTGCACCTCAAGTCGATCATCTATGAGCTGCTCTGGTTCTTACAGGGAGCCACCAACGTGCGCTACCTGCAAGAGCACGGGGTGACCATCTGGGACGAGTGGGCCGACCCCGAGGGCGAGCTCGGTCCGGTGTACGGCAAGCAGTGGCGCTCCTGGCCCGGCCCCGATGGACGCACCCACGATCAGATCGCCACCGTGGTGGAGGAGATCAAGCGTAACCCGGACTCGCGCCGCCTGGTGGTGAGCGCCTGGAACGTGGGCTGCCTGGAGGACATGGCCCTGGCCCCCTGCCACGCGCTGTTCCAGTTCTACGTGGCCCAGGGGAAGTTGTCATGCCAGCTCTACCAGCGCAGTGCCGACGTCTTCCTGGGGGTGCCCTTCAACATCGCCTCCTACGCGCTGCTCACCATGATGGTGGCCCAGGTCACCGGGCTGAAGCCGGGGGATTTCGTGCACACGCTCGGCGACGCCCACCTTTACCTCAATCACCTCGAGCAGGCCCGCGAGCAGCTCACCCGCGAGCCGTTCCCGCTGCCTCGCATGGAGATCAAGAACCGTCAGGACCTGAAGGACTTTGTCTACGAAGACTTCACCCTGCACGACTACCAGCACCATCCGGCCATCAGGGCCCCCATCGCGGTGTAGCATGATCGTCACCGTAGCCGCCATGGGACGCGACCGGGTCATCGGCCAGGACGGGCACCTGCCCTGGAAAATGCCCGCTGACCTGCGCCACTTCCGCGAGGTGACCCGCGGCAAGACCGTGATCATGGGCCGCAAGACCTACGAATCCATCGGGCGCCCTCTGCCCGATCGCACCAACCTCGTGCTCTCGCGGGCGCGCGACTTCACCATCCCCGGCTGCCAGGTGGTCAGCTTCGAGGAAGCGCTGGAGCATCCCGAGCTCTACGTGCTCGGCGGGGAAGAGATCTATCGGCTGTTCTTGCCCCGCGCCCAGCGCCAGATCCTGACCGAGATCCACGGCGACTTCATGGGCGACACTTACTACCCTGACTTCTCACGGCATGAGTGGAAGGAAGTCGAGCGCGTCGATCATCCGGCCGATGCTGAGAATCCGCACCCCTACAGCTTCGTCACCTGGGAACGCGTCTAAACCTTGCGGTGGCGACGACAGGCCCGAGAGCGTAGCTCCTCCGATTCCATAGAGGGTTTGCGGTTCTAGCGGCCGCCGACCGGCTCCCGGGTGCGGGGCTGCACACGAATGTCGGTGATGGCCAGGCTCTCGACGTTCACGCTGGCCGCCTTCATGGCCGGGTGGGCGAAGCCCAGGATTTGCTGGGCCAGGCATCCGCGGTCGCGATTGAGCGACTCCAGGTCGACCTTGGGCAGATTGATGAAGCCTTCGTGCAGAACCAGCGTGGCGCGCTGGCGCAGGGCCTCGGGGGTGGCATCGAGCCAGGAGCGGCCGCCTACCCGGGCCACCGCGTCCACGGTCACCACGAATCCTTCCACCGTGCGAATCTCGGGAGACATGACCTCGAGCCAGAAACCATCCGGATCGCGAGGTGCCGCCTCGAGCTGGATGACGCGCAGAGTCATCTCAACGAGTTCGACGCCCCGCCGCTTGAGGTCGCGCTCGAGCTGCGCCCGGAGCTGCCCACGAATGATTTGCAGCGACTCCACCACCTGCGCCTCGCTCTTGCGAGCCACCTCGACCTGGAGATAGTGCTCGAGCAGCTCGCGCACCATGGGGCCGAGTAGCGCTCGGGAGACCCGACGGTCGAGCATTCGAACCTGGGCCACTGCCTGGAAGGCGAGGAAAGACCCATCCTCGGTGAGGATTTCGAGGATCACGCGGACCTCCTTACGCTTCCGAGGAAGCGGGCTTCTCTTCGGTTGATTCGGTCGCTGCGGTCTCGGTCGCCGTCGCAGCGGTCTCGTTGGCCGTCGCTGCGGTCTCGGTGGCCGTCGCGGCGGTCTCGGTGGCCGTCGCGGCAGTCTCGGTCGCCGTCGCAGCAGCCTTTGCCGTCTCCGTTGGCGCGGCAGCCGCCTCCGGGGCGGTCTTCGCCCCGTGGCCGCCGTGGCCGTGGTCGTGACCATGACCGCCACCAGACTTCTGCACGCCTGTGGCGCCACCGCCGATGGAGACCAGGATGTAAGACAGAATCGTCATTCCCACCAGCACGCCCAGACCATAGGCGACGGCCGTGCCGAGAGCGATGAAGTAAGTTCCCATAGCTTTGATGTTCCTCCGTGGGCCCGAGGACCACCCCGGCCTCGGTGCCGTGAGTGCGCGACCCGCAGGGCCGGCACATTCCAGGGTAGTTACGTTCTTGCCCCGGGAGGCTCCTGCCCGGCAGCGCACGAATTGCAATTCATGCGCCCCCGCACCCTGGCTCTGGGCCTGATGCTCCTCCTGGGTCTGGCTTTGCTGCTCGCCTGGTGGGGCAGTTCCGCGCCGGTGGCCAACCTGGGTCCGCGCGAGGGACCGATCGTAATTCTGGGAGACAGCCTGGCCGCAGGAGTGGGCTCGGCCAGCAAGCAGGGCTTCGTCGGCCGGCTCGAGCAGCGGCTGGGAGTGAGCATCGTCAACAAGGGCATCTCCGGCAACACCACCCGCCAGGGGCTGGATCGGCTCGAGCGCGACGTGCTCAGCCTCAACCCCGCCCTGGTGATCGTCGAGCTGGGAGGCAACGACTTCATCCAGAAGGTGCCACCCGACGAGACCTTCGCCAATCTCGAGCAGATCATCGCCCGCATTCAGGCCCGGGGCGCCCCCGTGCTACTGCTGGGTGTGCAGGGTGGCGTCTTTCAGGACAAGGCCGGGGGACGCTACAAGGCGCTGGCCCGCAAAATGAAGACAGCCTACGTAGCCAACATCATGGACGGGATCTGGACCAACCCGGCCCTCAAGGACGACACCATCCACCCCAACGACGCCGGCTACGAGCGCGTGGCCGAGCGAATCGAGCCGACGCTCAGGAGGATGCTCCAGGCAATGCAGCGCTGAGCGAAGCTACGCGGCCCGATTCAGCGCCCAGCCGTCTCCTTGCTCTCGGCGGCCTCGGCCTGAGGCTTGCCGGTAGCGGTCTTGCGGGACTCATACTCCCCGGCGATGCGGCTCACGTAGCCGATGGTCTCCTCGTAGGGCGGAATGCCACCATGGCTCTCCACCGCCCCCGGCCCCGCGTTGTAGGCGGCCAGGGCCTTGCGAAGGTCCTGGAAGCGGCTCAGCTGCTCGGCGAAGTAACGGGCTCCACCGGCCACGTTCTGGTGGGGGTCGAAGGAGTCAGTCACGCCCAGGCCGGCAGCCGTGCCCGGCATCAACTGCATCAGCCCCTGGGCTCCTGAGCGAGACACCGCGTTGGGGTTGAAGGCCGACTCGTGCTTGATGATCAGCTCGAGCAAGAGCGGGTCGAGGTTGTTGTTCTTGGCCTCGCGCAAGATGACT
>CAZWUN010000103.1:0-14649 GCA_964637145.1 uncultured Burkholderiales bacterium | reverse complement strand
GCTCGCGCAACCCCAACATTCGCATCGTGGTGCGCATGTTCGATCCCGAGCTGGCTCAGAAGGTGCAGTCGGCTTTCGGCATTCACCTGGCCTTCAGCACCTCCCACCTGGCCGCTCCGGCGGTCGCCCTGGCGGCCGTGGACAAGCGGGTCATGCACTCGTTCTACGTTGGCGATGAGCTGCTCAACGTCGTCGAGCTCGAGGTGGAGCCGGGCTCGCGCTATGTGGGCAAGACCCTGGAGGAGTTCGAGGCCGACGTCAAGGTCACGGTGGTGGTCCACCGCCGGGGAGACAAAGCCCAGCCCCACCCGGCCGCCAACGTGACCCTGCAGGCCCAGGACACGCTCACCTTGCTCTGCTCGGTGAAGACTCTGGGCGAGCTGAGCCGCCACGGAATGAAGAGCGTGGCCATTCAGGTCCCGCACTGAAGAGGATCGCGGCTTTGAGCGAAGAAAACCCGTGCTTCCTTACCCGATGGAGGCGATAGGCAAAACCTTCATCACGGAACGCTCAACAGTCTAGAAAGAGGTACAACACAGTGGGTCATAAGGTAACCTTGATTCCCGGCGACGGCACCGGGCCGGAGATCACTGAAGCCACGGTTCGCGTGCTGGACGCCACCGGCGTGAAGATCGACTGGGAGGAACAGATTGCCGGCGAGCGCGCTCTGGAAGAGCATGGCACGCCCTTGCCCGCCCACGTGCTCGATTCCGTGCGCCGCAACAAAGTGGCTCTCAAAGGCCCGATGGGCACCCCCATTGGGAAGGGCTTCCGCTCGGTCAACGTGGCTCTGCGTCGCGAGCTCGATCTGAACTGCAACTTCCGCCCCGCCAAGTATTACCCGGGCGTGCGCACCCTCTACAAGGACGTCGACATTATCTGCTTCCGCGAGAACATGGAAGACCTCTACTCGGGACTCGAGCTTCAGGTCCACACCCCCGAGATGGACAAATTCCGTCAGGCCGTGAAGGACATCGCCGGCTGGAACCTGCGCGAGGACTCGGCCGTGACCTTGAAGGTCATCACCATCTATAACTCCGAGCGCATCTGCAAGCGAGCCTTCGAGTATGCCCGGGCCCACAAGCGCAAGCTGGTGACCGCGGTGCACAAGGCCAACATCTGCAAGCACACCGACGGCCTCTTCCTGGAAACGGCCCGCAAGGTGGCCGAGCAGTATCCCGATATCCAGTTCAACGACCGCATCGTGGACAACATGTGCATGCAGCTGGTGCAGAAGCCCGAGGATTATGACGTTCTGGTGCTGCCCAACCTGTTTGGCGACATCCTGTCCGACCTGTGCGCCGGCCTGGTGGGTGGCCTGGGCGTGGCCCCGTCCGCAAACCTGGGCGACGATTACGCCTGTTTCGAGCCCGTGCATGGCAGTGCGCCCAAATACGCCGGCCAGAACAAGGTCAACCCGATGGCCATGATGCTGTCGGGTGTCCTGATGCTACGCCACCTCAACGAGGGCGATGCGGCCGACCGCCTCGAGCACGCCATCGCCGAGATCATCCGCAAGAACGACAAGGTCACCTACGACATGAAGGCCGACCGCAACGACAAGACGGCCGTGGGCACTTCCCAGGTGGCCGACGCCATCATCGAAGAGATGAAGGCCGGAGTCAAGGCCTGAAGCTGGCCAGCCGGTTCGTGAGCGCCGCTCTCGCCCTGCCAAGCGAGAGCGGCGTTTTTTCATAAGTGCTGTTTCGCCGACCCGATCGACTGCTCGGCTACGTGGCCGATTTTTGCCCCTTTTGCCGGTGCATGCGCTCGTTTCGCCTCTACCGTCCCCGCGCCCTCAAAGGGCCCGGGCCGGGCCACAGCATCCACTGTCAGAGTTGTCTCTTGAGCCAGGCCGCCGACTCGGACAGCTATTCCTGCGTGCTGCCCCGGCCCGTGGCCGATCTCGGCGAGTTGATGCGCATGACCTTTCCCAACTTCTACGAGGTCTACCGGGACCGGTTGGCCCTGGAAGACCAGCTCCAGGCCGGCACGGGCCTGGTGGCCCCCCGGGTGCGCGCCGAAATGGTCGCTCAGACGCTGCAGATGATGGCCCCCGAGGTGGACGCCTGCCTGGCCCGTCCTTCCCTTGACCCGGGCGTGGGAGCTGGCTGCCTGCTCACGCTGGTGGTTCCCTTTTTCCTGGCGGCCCTGCTCGAGTTCGGGCTCGAGGTGCCTTCGGGCAGCGATCTTGAAATGATCCTCTTCCTGGGCAGCTTCGGGCTGGGAGTCGTGGGGACGCTCTACCTGGCTTTCACCGGCACTCGGCGCTCCCTCAGGAGGGTGCTGGTGCCCAAGCTGGCCCGGGCGCTGGCCCCTCTGCGCCCCACCGAGACCGAGCTGGCGGCCAGCCTGGCCGACTTCGAACGAGCCGGCCTGAAGATCGGTAAGGCGGTCAGGGCTTCGGAGGTGGTGCGGGAGATGGGGCGCAGAACTCCTTGAGGCTGGTGCGCCCGGCCTTCTCGTCGAACTCGAAGCGGAAGGTCATCTCCTGGCCGGGCAGGCGCAGCAGCACCCTGGCCGTGCGCACCTCGAGAGGCTGGCGCGCGAAGGCGTAGCTCAGATCCAGCGACTTCTCCAGGGGAGCCCCATTCAGAGTTCCCTCGAAGAACCGAGCCGAGATGGGACGGCGGTACGAGTCGCTGACCCAGACCCGGAACTCTCCCGCCAGATTGCGGGCCACCTCGACATGATAGTTCTGCCACATGCCCACCTGTCCGCCATGGTTGACGTAGTGCTTGTGAAACGACTCGGGCTGGGTGGGCTGCTCGAGCTGGCTCAGCGCCGAGGTGATGAAAGCCCAGAGGACCGAAAAGATCAGCAAGACGCCAACGCCCAGCCAGGTAATCACCTGCTTGCGCCCCAGCGGCCCCGGGTCGCGCAAGAAAATGCGGATTCCCCGGTAGCCCAGGCCCATCAAGAGCGCCACCGTGCCCACTGAAAAGACCAGCGAGGCCAGGAACTCGTCCCAGGTGAGGGGAGCGGGGTCGGCGCCGTGGGCCAGCCAGATCAGCGGCCCGCCCCTCCCAGATACCAGGGTAGCGACTCGGTGTAGTTGAGCAGAGCCATGGAGATCAAAAAGAGCAGGATGATCCAGGCGATCTGGGTGACCTTGTTGCTCCTGGCAAATGACAGGTCGAGCATCTTGACCAGTCCGCACGAGAGAGCCAGCGTGCCCAGGAAGAAGTGGTGCAGGTAAACTCCCACGGCCGAGTCGGAGTAGGGCGCGCCGGTGTGCACGTGGGTGAACAGCATGCCTCCTCCGGCCAGGGCGAAGATGGCCATCATGTGGCTCTGCAGGCGACTGACGTCGCCCGGTTTCTTGCGCACCAGGCTGGTGCCGATGCCGATCAGGATCATCAAGGTGGCGATGATCTTGTGGGCCAGCACCTCGGGATCGGTGATGGGCTTCAGGTTGGAGAGCGGCCAGGAATCGTGGTCGGAGAAGATCAGCAGGAACACTCCGCCCACCATCAACAGCACCGGGCCCAGTGCCCGCACCACGTTCACGAAGGGCAGGCTCAGGCTCTGGTAGGCCAGCCAGAAGGCCATTCCCAGCACCAGCCAGCCGAAGATGTGATGCATCATCTCCGAGTAGGCGATCTCATCGTCATTGAGCTGCAGCGAGAGGTTGGCCAGATCGACGTCGGTGGCGGCGATGGGTGGGGGAGCCTGCACCCCGGCCCCGTACTTATAGACCAGCTCGCCGCCGTAGTAGCCGGTGGCTGACAGCATTCCCAGAGCGATCACAGAGCACACCAGATAGAGCACGAACCACGAGCGGTTGGCCAGGGGCACGAACGAGCGCAGGGCCACCAGGGCGATGAACGCCCAGGAGGTGAACTGGGCGAAGTTGCCGTGGAGCAGGATGGGGGCCTGGGGGGTGTGGGCCCGGGCGGCCCAGATCTCGGCGAAGTTGCCCGAGATGAAGGTGAACATGATGCCCACGGTGCCCAGCACCAGCAGCGTCTGCCCGGTCCAGGCGGCCCGCTCGTCCTTGCGCGCGAAGGCGAAGAGCTCGAAGCCAAAGGCGGTAAAGAGGAGCGCGATGGGAAAGTGGACCATCAGAGGGTGCAAAGACCCGAAAAATTTGCTCAGTTCCAAGACGATCACCCGTTCGCTGCCGCCCGGCGGCAGAAGGTTAGAAAATTCAACGTAAGTTATGCTCAGGGTGGGCTGACTCCTGCCGCGTCGGGGGTTGCAACCCTCGTTCCTGGGTTGGGCGTTACCTGCTGAAGGTTTTGCGCCTCGACATCTGCACTGCCACCATCAACGGCCCTTGACCCTGAGTTTCGGCTGAAAGGGCTACGAGTCTCCCTCAGACGACCTCGGCTCCCAGATGCTCAAAGGCCAGCCGGGTGGCCTGGCGCCCGCGGTGGGTCTTCTGCACCAGCCCGGCCGCGAGCAGGTAAGGCTCGTAGACCTCCTCGAGGTTGGCCGGGTCTTCCTGCACCGCTGCCGCCAACGTGTTCAGACCGACAGGCTGACCACGGAAGCGGGCCACCAGCACCTCGAGAATCTTCTGATCAAGACGATCCAGGCCCCGCCGATCGATCTGCATGCGGTCCAGGGCGCGCGAGGCCACCGAGCCGTCGATGGGGTCGGCCGCCTCCACCTGAGCAAAATCGCGCACTCTTCGAAGCAAGCGGTTGGCGATGCGGGGGGTGCCTCGACAGCGCGAGGCGATCTGGCGGCACCCTTCCAACTCGATCGAGTAGCCCAGAATCCGTGCCGAGCGGCTGACGATCTCCATCAATTCGCTCTCTTTGTAGAACTCGAGCTGCAGCAGGATGCCGAAGCGACTGCGCAGGGGCGAGGAGATGGAGCCTGCCCGGGTGGTGGCGCCGATCAGAGTGAACGGGGGAATGCGGTGCGTGCGCGCCCCTTTGTTGTGCCCTTTGCTGAGAATGCGGTCGAAGGACAGGTCCTCCATGACCGGGTACATGATCTCCTCCACCGTCCGAGAAAGCCGGTGGATCTCGTCGATGAAGAGCACATCGCCCTCTTGAAGAGTGTTGAGCAGGACCAGCAGGTCGATGGGGCGCTCCACGGCTGGCCCGGAGGTGGTGCGCAGTTTCACTCCCATCTCCTGGGCCACCAGCGAGGCCAGCGTGGTCTTGCCCAGGCCGGGGGGGCCCGAGATCAGGACGTGGTCGAGCGGCTCCTTTCGTTCGCGGGCAGCCTGCAGGAAGACGCGCAGGTTGGCCACCACGCTCTCTTGCCCGATGTATTCCTCGAGTTGGCGAGGGCGCAGCGAGTTCTCGCGATCTTCTTCCTGGGCAGCGGGGTTGAGCAGGCGGAGCATAGCTTGAGGAATATTCTATGCTCCGCCGGTCAGGCCCTCTTCAGGGGACAAAGCGGAACGAGTTGACGAACTGCAGGTTCTCCTTCATGTCGAAGCTGCGCCCGATGATTGCGTAGCCGCGGGAGGGAGTGTGCACCAGGTGGATCAGCACTGGCGAGCCGTCGTGGTCCACTCCGCTCAGCTCCAGGCCTGGACGCTCGTCGACTTCGCGCTCGTTGCGAGCCAGGTTGGCCCGGGCATAGTCGGGACCGAGCTCGAGGAAGCTCTTCAAGAGCCCGTAGCGCGACTTGGACCACGCTTTGGGCAGCACGGCCACCGTGAAGGCACCGGCGTGGAACATCTCCATGGGGCCGTCCTTGGCAAAAGTGACCTTTTCGGGGAAGCTGGCTCGAAAGCCGGCCTGGGCGTTCTTGTACTCCTTCCACTCGGCCAGAGCCGGCACCGCCAGCAACAACAAGAGCAAGAACAGTTTCTTCATGATTTCTCTCCTAACACACGCATCGCTTCCATGACCAGTCGGTCGGTTCCAACGACGACTTCCCCCAATCGTTCCCGGGCGGCCTGAAGGGCCGCCAGCGCCTCCTCGCGGTGACAGCCCAGTTGCATCAAGACCCCCACCGCCTCGAGGCGGGCTGCCTCGGGCTCGTCGGCCTCGCCGGGCGAGAGAGCCGCGATCTTCTCTGACAGCTCCACGATCAGTCGCTTGGCGGTCTTGGCGCCCACGCCGGGCACTCGGGTCAGGGCCCGCAAGTCCTCTTCCAGAATGGCCGCCGCCAGTTGGCCGGGAGAAAGGTGGCTGAGGAGCTTCAAGCCCAACTTGGGCCCGATCCCGCTGATGGTGAGCACCAGCTTGAACAGCTCGCGCTCGCGGTTGGAGTTGAAGCCGTAGAGGGAGAGATCGTCCTCGCGCACGACCAGGAAAGTGGCCAGGCGCACCTCGTCCCCCGGCTCGAGCCGTTGCGAGATGGGGTCGGGCACCCGGACGGCCAGGCCTACGCCGCCCACGTCCACTACGGCCAATCCCTGCGAAACCTCGGCCACGGGGCCGCGTACGAACGCGATCATGTGTCCATGTCTCGACGGAAGAGATAACACAGGGCGATGGCCAGCGCATCGGACACGTCGTCGGGACGCGGGGGCTTCTCCAGACCGAGCTGCATCATCACCATCTGGCGCACCTGGTCCTTGGAAGCCGAGCCGTAGCCGGTCAGGGCTTCCTTGACCTGAACCGCGTTGTACTCGGCCAGCTGTGCACCCTGCTCGGCCACCGCCAGCAAGATCACGCCCCGGGCCTCTCCCACCGCCATGGCGGTGGTCACGTTGCGGTTGAAGAAAAGCTGCTCCACCACCACGTGCTGGGGCTGAGTGCGCCGGAGAACCTCCGAGAAGCTGTCATAGAGGGTGCGTAGGCGGGCTTCGCGGGTCTGCTGGGGGGTGGTGGTGATGCAGCCAAAGTCCAGGGCCTGCACCCGACCCTCCTCCAGTGCCAGCACGCCGTAGCCGGTTCGCGCGGTCCCGGGGTCGACCCCGATCACGATCTCCATCAGGCGGAGGCCAGCTCTTCCAACACCTCGTCGGGAATCAGGAAGTTGGCGTAAACCTGTTGCACGTCGTCTTGATCCTCCAGCAGATCGACCAGCTTCAACACGGCAGGCGCATCCTCGCGAGAAACCTCGACCCCGTTCCGGGGCACCATCGAGAAACCGGCCGACTCCACTTTGAGCCCGGCCTTCTCGAGCGCCTCTTTGACCTGGTGAAGGTCGGTGGGCTCGGTCAGGATCTCGAAGCGCTCCTCGTCCGAGGTCATGTCCAGGGCCCCGCCTTCCATGGCGATCTCCAGCACCTGCTCCTCCTCGAGCTTGCCCCTCTGCACCGTGATCACGCCGCGTTTGTCGAACATCCAGCCAACGCACCCCGTCTCGCCGAGATTGCCACCATTCTTGGAGAAGATGACGCGCATGTCGGCGGCCGTGCGATTGCGGTTGTCGGTGGTCACCTCCACGATCAGGGCCACCCCGGCCGGGCCGTAGCCCTCGTAGATGAGCTCCTCCATGGAGCTGTCCCCACCTCCCGTGGCCTTCTCGATGATGCGCTCGACGTTGCTCATGGGCATATTGACCTCGCGCGCCTTGGCGATGGCCATTTTGAGGCGGAAGTTGGCTTCCGGATCGGAGCTGCCGGAGCGCGCCGCCATGAGGATCTCGCGCGAGACCTTGGTGAAGGCCTTGCCCTTGACCGCATCCTGCTTGCCCTTGCGAATGCGGATGTTATGCCATTTAGAATGACCAGCCATACTCTCTCCTCAAGGATAAAGACGATAAAGCGTGCGCGGGAAGGCGATGGTCTCGCGCACGTGCTCGATGCCACAGATCCAGGTGACGGTGCGCTCCACGCCCAGGCCGAAGCCCGAGTGGGGCACGCTGCCGTAGCGGCGCAGATCGACGTACCAGGCGTAAGCTTCCGGAGGCAGCTGGTGCTCGGCGATGCGTTGCTCGAGCAGGGCCAGGTCGTCGAGCCGCTGCCCGCCCCCGATCACCTCTCCGTAGCCTTCGGGAGCGAGCAAGTCGGCTCCCAGCACGGTCTCGGGCCGATCCGGGTCGGGCTTCATGTAGAAGGCCTTGACCGCGGCCGGGAAGTGGTGCACGAACACGGGCCGGTCGAACTGCTCGCTGACCACGGTTTCGTCGGTGCCGCCGAAATCGCCGCCCCACTCGAAGTCGACGCCCTTGTCGCGCAGGATCTGCACCGCCTCGTCGTAGTGGATGCGCGGGAAGGGGGGCACGATCTTCTCGAGCTTGCTGAAGTCGCGCTCGAGCAACTCGAGCTCGCGGCGGCGGTGCTGCAGGCACTGCTGCACCACGTAGCTGACCATCTGCTCCTGGACCTCCATGTTCTCCCACATGTCCACGAAGGCCATCTCGGGCTCGACCATCCAGAACTCCATCAGGTGGCGCCGGGTCTTGGACTTCTCGGCCCGGAAGGTAGGTCCGAAGGCGTAGACCTTGCCGAAGGCCATGGCGGTGGCCTCGTTGTAGAGCTGGCCGCTCTGGCTCAGGAAGGCCGAGTTCTCGAAGTATTTGGTCTCGAACAGAGTGGTGGTGCCCTCGCAGGCGCTGGGGGTGAGGATGGGGGTGTCGATGCGCAGAAAGCCGTGGTTATCGAGCCAGTCGGAGATGGATCGCATCACCTGGGCCCGCACCCGAAGCACGGCGTGCTGGCGCTGGGAGCGGATCCAGAGATGGCGGTGCTCCATCAGGAAGTCGGTGCCGTGGTCCTTGGGGGTGATGGGATAGCCCTCGGCGTTGTGCACGATCTCGACCCCGGTCACCAGCAGCTCGTAACCGCCGGGAGCGCGGGCGTCCTCGCGCACCTCGCCCTCGACGATCAGGCTGGACTCCTGGCCAAGGTGGCCGGTACGCTCGAACAGCTCCTCGCCAGCGTCATTCTTGGTCAGCACTCCCTGAATGCGGCCGGTGCCGTCGCGCAGCTTCATGAAGCGAATCTTGCCCGAGGAGCGCATGTTGTCGAGCCAGCCTCGCAGGCGCACCTTCTGACCGGCGTACTGGCCGATCTGCTCGATGGTGGTGACGGGGACGGTAGTGGTGTCGATGGACATTTGCGCGTTCCTCCTCGGTAGAACCGCCATTTTGCGCGCGAGGGGTCGGGTTCCTTCCCGGCGGCCGGGCAAGTGTGCTCTGCCCCATGACGAGCCGGAGGGTCCCCTGTTCGTTCACCCGCAGGTCATCCCGCCCGGGCCTGGAACCGACGCGGATTGGCCGAGATCAGGCGCTGATTGAGCCTTCGAACTTGACCGCGCAGGCCTCGCGGATGCGATCTCCGCCCAGGTGCAGCGCGATGGTGCCGCGCTGGCGCATCTGATCCACCAGCACGTCGCGCACCCGGTGGCCGTGCTCGGCCTCGCGGGCCTTCATGGCCGTATAATTGTCACCGCCTGCCAGGAGGAAGTCGTCAGCGGTCACGTGGTAGACTTGATCATCCCCCAATGGCTTCCCATCCGGGGTGTTGATCTCGACGATCCGCTCTCCGGGCGGCTTCTCAGGGTCGAAGCTGATCTCCAGCCCGGACACCTGGAGTACTTTGCCCGCCTTGAGTGACAGGCTCTCCTCCATCAGTCGCTTGAGATCGCGGCCGGTCATGTCCACCTTGACCACATGGCTGTCGAAGGGGAAGGCGCTGTAGACCTCGCCCACGTCCACCGGGCCAGGATTGATGTCGTCCTTGAGAGAGCCGCCAGGTATCACGGCCACGTCCGAGCCGGTGGCGTCGCGGAGCAGATCGGTCACCAGGTTGCCCAGGGGGGAATCCTTCTTTTTGTCGCGCGTGAGGGGAGCCTCGTTGTGAGCCACCACCTCGCCCATGCGCTCGCCCAGGCGGGCTTTGTAGCCCTCGAGCAGATGCATTACCTCGGGATCTGGCTCCAGCTCGGCCGAATTGATGGGCACGCGGCGATGTTCGAAGCCGACCACCTGGGCCGTGCCCGGGGCCAGTCGCAGGTCGAGCTCGGAAAGCTCTTCGCCCCGATCGCCGCTTTGCACCACCAGGGTATTCTCGCCTACCCGGGGCTCCTGGAAGTCCGTGTAGCCATGCCCGCCCATCAGGACCACCGGAATGGGCCTGCCGGACGCTTCCTCGGCCAGTTCGGCGGCCTGGGCCGCAAGATCGGTGCCCCCTTCGCGCAGCAGCTGGTACTGTAACACCAGCACATCGGGACGCTCTTCCTCGCAGATCTTGGGAACCAGGCGGCTGAGGGTCTCGATCGGATCCTCGAAGCGCAGGCCGTTCACATTGTCCGGGTGGGTGGTCTTGCCCGACTCTTCCTTCATCAGGCCGATGACGGCCACGTTGCACAGGCCGATCTTCTTGGTGAAGTACTCGCCCACTCTGGCCAGGGCGTGGCCGGCTGACTCGGAGATGTGTCGGCCGGTGGCGGCATCGAGCAGGTTGGCGGCGATCACCGGGAACTGGGCCTGCTGGATGCGCTGCGAAAGCACCTGCTGGCCTTTGTCGAAATCGTGGTTGCCGAGCGTCATGGCGTCGAAGCGGTCCCGGTTCATGAAGCGGATGACCGGCTCGCCGTCAAACATGGTGGCGATGGGTGGCCCCTGGAAGAAGTCTCCGCCCGAGAGCAGCAGAAGCTCTCCTGCCTCCTGGCGCTTGCGTCGAATCTCGCTGGAGAGAAGGGCCGCCCCGCCGATGGACAGGCCAGGCGTCTTGGGGTCATACTGGTCGAGCAGGCAGCCGTGCAGGCCATCCATGGTCACGATCGACACGCGGTCTCGCAACCCGCCCTTCTGGCCCGCTCCGACGATATCAGGCATGACTCTCACGCCTTTACTCTAAGCGGGAAGACTGAAAAAGGGTTGAAAGGCGGTGAGGGGAATGCTGGCCGATGCCCCGTACCTTCGTCGTTTTGCCGGCCTATAACGAGGAGGCGGGCCTGGCGGCTCTGCTCGACAAGCTCCAACTCGCACTCGCTGGCGTCGACTACCACGTGATCGTGGTGGATGATGGCAGCCGCGACGCCACCGCCGAGGTGGCCCGCTCGCGGGGGGCCGAGCTCTTGCAGCATCCTCAGAACTTGGGCCTGGGAGCCACTGTGCGCGACGGGCTGGTGCACGCCGGTTCGCTGGCCGCTCCCGGGGATATCGTGGTGGTGCTGGATGCAGACGATACCCATCCCCCCTCCCGCATCCTGGCCATGCAGCGCAAGCTGGACGAAGGCTACGACGTCGTCATCGCCTCACGCTTCCGGCTCGGCTCGCGGGTGGTGGGTGTGTCATGGTCACGCCGGCTTTACAGTTGGGGAGCCTCCTGGCTGTTTCAGCTCTTTTATCCCATCTCGGGCGTGCGCGACTTCACCTGCGGCTTCCGGGCCTACCGGGCCGAGGCTTTGCAGAAGGCCTTGGCCTGCTATGGACCGGGTCTGGTGGACCGGGACGGCTTCGAATGCATGGTCGACACTCTGCTCAAGCTCCGGCAGCTCAAGCTTCGCTTCACTGAGGTTCCCTTCGTGCTGCGTTACGACCGTAAAGCCGGGGCCACCAAGATGAACGTGCGACGCACCATCGTCAACACGTTGCTCTTGATGGTCAAAGGAAAGCGGGAGAAAGCCTAAAGCTGGTAACGCACGACGGCCGGGACCGAGCGGTTTCCCTCTTCATCAATGGCGTAGATATTCATGATGACCCACATGTTGGGGAGGGTGACCGGCACGTCGTAGTGCACTTCGAAGAAGCCCTGAGCGTCGGCCTGCCCCTTCTCGGTTCCGCCCTCTCCCTCCGTGGTCGTCGTGGTGGACGGCGGGGGCGTATTCTCCTGGAAAGCCACCCGGATGTAGGCCACCACCGTGGAGTTAGGCCGGGTGCGGCCTTTCACTGTGAAACTGCTTGAGTTCAGCTGGGAGCCCGACTCGGGCGAAAGGATCTTGACGCGAAAGATGTTGGCAAAAAAGCGGACGGGTTTCTCGGCAGTCATCTTGTCCAGCCTTTTGCCGACCTCGAGATAGCCGATCAGGCTCATCTGCATCCGAGTGTGCCCGGGCTGCACGAGGTAGCTTCCCCGGTAGTGGCCGGGAGCGATCTCTTGCATGGGGTGGCTTCCTTTCACGCCCTCGATCTCAAACCAGCCCTTGCCACCAGATGCGCCCTTCATGTCTACCGTCAGGGTGTCGAACTCGGCCATGGAGTCTACCCCGCTGTGAGTGACGCTGCTGATCCCCTGGTCGCACTTCACTTGAAAGCTCCAGCGCCGCTCCACCGCGACGCCGTCCTTGCCCCTGGCCCAGAAACGCGCTTCCACCGTGCCGTTCTTGAGATCGTCCATGGGTCGCCCGCTCACGAAAGTCGGGGTGCGCAGGCAATTGAAGGTCAGCTCTTGCTTGTCGAGCCACAGCCGAGCCGAGCCGTGATCCACGTCGGGGGGCAGATTGACCGTGATCAGGGGCCGGTTCTCGGTGATCACGGCCCCATCCTCAGGGGTGACCGAGAGCTGGGGCTGGGCCAGGAGGGGCAATGCCAGAAGCAAAACGAGCCACAATCGCATATTATTTCTGGCTTTCATTCCCGCGAAGGAAGCTCCTCCAGGGCGTAGAACGCTTGCCGGCGATATGAGCACCCACAACCAGAAAACTCGCGTCGTGGTGACCGGACTCGGTTGCGTCACCCCCGTGGGCCTCGGCCACCAGGACTTTTGGAACGGACTCCTGGAGGGGAGAAGCGGCGTCTCGGCCATCACCGGCTTTGACACCACCGCTTATACCACCAAGTTCGCGGCCCAGGTAAACGAATTCAATCCGGAGGACTTCATCAACAAGAAGGAGGCCAAGCGGATGGATCGCGTGATCCAGTTCAGCGTGGCGGCCTCCAAGATGGCTCTGGAAGACGCCGGTCTGAGCATCACTGAAGAGAATGCCGAGCAGGTGGGGGCTTCTATCGGGTCGGGCATCGGCGGGATGCACACCTTCGAGACCTGGCATCGCACCCTGGTCGAGCAGGGACCCAACAAGGTCACCCCGCTCTTCATCCCCATGATGATCCCCAACATGGTCAGCGGCCAGGTCAGCATCCAGTTCGGTCTCAAAGGCCCCAACTTTGCGGTGGTGTCGGCCTGCGCCACGGGTGGAAATTGCATCGCCTGCGCCATCGACGTCATTCGCACCGGTCGCGCCAAGGTCATGCTCGCGGGTGGCACGGAAGCCGCGGTCACGCCGCTCTCGGTGGCGGGCTTCTGCTCCATGCGGGCCCTCTCGACTCGCAATGATGACCCGCAACACGCCTCTCGTCCCTTCGACCGCGAGCGAGACGGCTTCGTGATGGGGGAGGGGGCCGGCATCCTGGTGCTGGAGGAATACGAGCACGCCCGGGCGCGCGGCGCTCGTATCTATGCCGAGATCGGAGGCTACGGCGCGACTGCCGACGCCTATCACATCACCAATCCCGACCCCAACGGCGACGGCGCTGCCCGGGCCATGAAGAGCGCCCTGGAAGATGCCGGCCTGCGCCCCGATCAGGTCGATTACATCAATGCTCACGGAACCTCCACCCCGGTTGGGGATCCCTGCGAGACCCGGGCCATCAAGAAGCTCTTTGGCGACTACGCTTACAAGGTGGCGGTCAGCTCCTCCAAGTCCATGATCGGACACACGCTGGGTGCCGCGGGGGCTCTCGAAACAGTGGTTTGCGTGCTGGCCGTGCACACCGACCGCATCCCCCCCACTATCAACTACGAGCACCCCGACCCAGAGTGCGATCTTGATTACGTTCCCAACGTGGCCCGCGAAGCCACGGTGAAGGTGGCCCTCAACAACACCTTCGGGTTCGGCGGCCACAACGCCGTGATCGTGGTGAACAAACTCAACGGTACTTGAGGGATACCTCTCTCGAAGCGCTGCAAGGGGTTCTGCAGTATCGCTTCCGCGACCAGGGTCTCCTCGAGCTGGCTTTGCTACACGAGTCCCATGCCAATGAGCAAGGATTGGCCGAGTCCAACGAGCGGCTCGAGTTTCTGGGCGACGCCGTGCTCGAGCTGGTGGTGAGCAACTACCTGTTCACCCGTCACAGCCACCTGAGCGAGGGGATGTTGACCCAGCTGCGGGCCCACCTGGTGAGTACTCGCAATCTGGCCAATCGGGCCGCCCATTTCGGGCTCGGGAGCTACGTCCGGCTGGGCCGGGGGGAAGAGAACTCGGGGGGACGCGAGCGCCAGAACCTGCAGGCCGATCTGCTCGAAGCCCTGGTAGGGGCCGTTTTTCTGGATGGGGGGTTGGAGGCTGCCTCAGAGCTGGTCTTGCACTTTCTGGGCGAGGACAAGGATGATGACTCGTTCTCGCGTGACTACAAGAGCTTGCTTCAAGAGCTGACCGCGCGCTATCGTCGGGCCGCGCCTCAGTATCTGCTGGCTGACTCCTCGGGGCCTCCTCATCGGCCTCTGTTCCGCGTCCAGGTTGAGTTTGAGGGGCGCATCGTGGGTGAAGGAACCGGACCTTCCAAGCGGGAAGCAGCCCAGGAAGCCGCCCGAGTGGCCATGTCGTTGCTCGAGACGGAACTGGAGCCGCCCGATGGAGTTACAGGTTCAGGCCAGCGAAGCGGAGCTCTCCTTCCGGGTGAAGGTGACCCCCCGCTCGAAGACCTCGGAGATCGCGGGGGTGAGCCAGGGAGCTCTACAGGTTCGCCTGACGGCGCCCCCGGTTGAGGGGAAGGCCAATCAGGCCCTCAAGGAGTTCCTGGCCAGGCGCCTTGGTCTTCGCTCCAATCAGGTCAGCATCCGGGTGGGAGACAAATCTCGCTTGAAAATCGTGGCCGTCAGCTCTTTGAGCCAGAGTCAGC
>CAZWUN010000102.1:6482-14665 GCA_964637145.1 uncultured Burkholderiales bacterium | reverse complement strand
TGCCCAACTTCATGGAGCTCGAGGTCACCCAGACCGACCCCGGCTTCAAGGGCGACACCGCCACCGGCGCGGTCAAGCCGGCCACCCTCGAGACGGGAGCGGTCGTCAACGTCCCGCTCTTCGTGGAGATCGGCGATAAGCTCCAGATCGACACTCGCACGGGGGACTACCTCCGACGCGTCTAGGAGCCTGCTGATGGGTCGCGTCCTCGTCTTTGGAGCCGGTGCCATCGGGCAGTGGCTCGGGGCAACGCTCGCTCAGGCCGGCGAAGAGGTCACCCTGGTCGCCCGGGCCGCCGCTTGCAGAGCCATCAACGAGCGGGGGCTTCGCTGCGGGCTCAAGACGGTGCGTCTCAAAGCCTTCGAGGAGGCTCCCCCGGGCAGCTACGACCTGGTGCTCCTCACCGTCAAGGCCTTCGACGTGGCCGATGCGCTCGACATCCTGGGCAGCCGACTGTCCTTCCAGAACATCCTGACCATCCAGAACGGCATCGGCACCGACGAGATGGTGCGCAGCCGCTTTCTGTCGGCCAACCTGATCGTGGGTAGCGTGACCTGCTCGGTGGCCTCCCCCGAGCCCGGCGTGCTGCACCCCGGCCTGACCGGCGGGTTGGGCCTGGCCCCCTTCTCCGATGCTCCCACGACTCCGCTCCAGAAGCTGTTCGAGAAGGGCGGCATCAAGGCCCAGAGTTTTCCCGATTTTCGTTCCATGAAGTGGTCCAAGCTGTGCTTGAATGTGGTTGGCAATGCTCTGGGCGCCCTGCTCGACTGTACTCCGACAGAGCTCTTCAGCGATCGCAAGCTGTATCGCTTCGAGGTGCGCTCTCTGAGCGAGGTGCGCAAGGTCATTCGGGCTCAGAACCTCAAGATCATCGATCTGCCCGACTACCCGGTCAAGAAGTTCAGCGAGGTGATGTTCTGGCTGCCCTCGCGCCTCAGCTTCCCGCTGCTCTCCGAGAAGATGTCCCGCGGCCGGGGCGACAAGCCCCCCTCGCTCTTGCTCGAGCTGCGCCGGGGGCGAGAGAAGACCGAGATCGACTATCTGAACGGCGCCGTGGTCGAGTATGGGAAGAAGCTGGGCATCCCAACCCCGGTCAACGAGAACCTGGTGCGTGCCTACCACGAGGCGATGGCCGACCCGCCCGCCTGGTGGGAGCGCTGGCGGGGCAAATCCCACTCGCTCGTGGCCGAGCTTTTGCACGAGCGGGATTTGGTTTGAATCAGCTCGAACCCCGCCGGCATGCAGGTTCCCCCCGGAAGTAAGATCGAGCTTTATGGGGACGCGCTCTACGTCAGCGCCCCCTCGGCCAGCGGACTGGCCGATTACAAACTTGTCTACAACGAGTATCCCGAGCTGCGCGAGCAGGTGCAGATGCTGCTCTTCGACCTGGTCAAACGCCACCAGTTCACGCTCTTCAAGAACGTGTGCGGGCGCTGTGGCAACTCGTGCAAGAGACCGGGCGTGGCCATGCGCGAGCAAGAGATCTTCCGCATCCGCACGCGACTTGGCCTGACCGAGGAGGAGTTCCGGCGCGACTACCTCGACCCCGCTCCCAGCTGGAACTCGGGCGACGGGTTCATCCGCCTCAAGAACGGGGCCTGTCCCCTGCTCAAAGAGGGAGCCGGAGATACCATCGCGAGTTGCAGCGTGCACGACATCCGTCCGGCCGACTGCCGCCTGTTCGTCTCCAACTCGCCTGTCTGCCGCAAGGAGCCGGGCCACCTGATGCAGGAGCTGGCCTGGATCCAGATCGAGCACGGCAAGATGCTGGTCTGCCTGATGGACGGCGAGCGCACCGAGCTCGAGCACGAGCAGGCCTTCATCGACGTTCTAACGGCTCAGCTCGAGACCACCGAGGCCACCGCCGAAGAGCGCCTCATGCGCGTGGCCAATCGCGCCTCGGGCATCGCCAGGGAGATGATCGAGGAGTTTCACCCCGCCCGGGTCGACCAGCAATTTCATGACAACGTGGCCAACCTGCGCAAGCTGGTCAGCGACCTGGGCTGCCTGGGAGGGCTGGACAAGCAGAACCCCGACCTGCTCGAGAAGCTGTGGGCCGATCTGAGTCACCTGGAAGACCTTGCCGCCGGGCGGGTGGAGATTCCCGTGACCGATCTGGCTCCGCTCAAGAAGCGCCGCGGATCGCACGTGCACTGGCTGCAGCTCACCGAAGACAGCGTCACGGCCTACTACGACGTGCCCAAGAGCCTGCGCCAGCCCGGCCAGCCCGAGAAGATCCCCGTCTACCTGAGCCTGAGTTTCTACCCCGGGCTGCAGGAGCGGGTCCGGGCTTTCATGCACGAGCTGCTCACCAAAGACGACGACAGCTTCCAGGAGAAGCTGACCGAGGGCGACCCTCCCTGCTTCATGTGCGGGGAGTGCTGTCGCGCTTACTCGGTCGAGATCACCCCCTCGGACATCGATCGGCTGGCCGAGCACCTGAAGATGACCCCCAGCGAGTTCGTGGACAAGCACACCACACCGGGCCGCTTCAGCTGGAATGCGGGCAACCGGATCCTGGCCAAGTCCGACCACGAGCAACGGTATGCCGGCCAGAACCCCCGCCTCCTGCCCTTGAAAGTGGTGGGCCACCGCGACCGCAGTTGCATCTTCCTTCAGGAAACCGAGCTCGGCTTCTGGCAGTGCGGGGTCTACACCCACCGGCCCGAAGTCTGCCGCCGCTACCCGGCCACCGCCTCGCTCTGCCGCCGCACCAACCAGCTGCGCCACTGGGGGCGTCAGGCTCGCAGCCTGGTGTGGGTGCTCATCGAGCCCAAGGAGGTGAGCGCCATGCCCTTTCAGACAGCCAGCCAGGGCGGCACGGCCACCAGATTCGTGCGCCGCAAGTGGCGCCGGCTCGACCAGGCGGCCCGGGCTCTCGAGCTCGAGGTCGACCAGATTCTCGACCAGGCCCGCCGCGAGCTCGAAGCCGCAGCGCCCGCCGCGGTCTGAGCTCGGGAGGTGAGCATGGAAGAATCTTACCCGACCAGCAAGCTCGAGCCGACCGAGCCCCTCCCGGCTCCCCCGGCGGCCCAGGAGCCGGACGAGACGGCCACCCCGGTGCGCCGGCCCCGTCCCGAGGATGACATCGTGCCTCGCCAGGAGGAAAGCCCCGGTCCCCTCTTGCGCCCGGTGGAGGTCATCCCCTCGGGTGCCCCCTGCGCCGACGGAGCGGTGCTCGACATCCGAGGGTTGAGCAAGCGATACGGCGCCGTGCTGGCCGTCAACCAGCTCACCTTCCGCCTCTTCCCGGGCGACATTCTTGGCTTTCTGGGCCCAAACGGAGCGGGCAAGACCACCACGCTGCGCATGCTGGCCACGGTGCTGGCCTCCGACGGGGGCGAGGCTTTCGTGGCCGGCCACTCCCTCAAGCAGGTGCAGGAAGTGCGCGCTCGCGTGGGCTACATGCCGGACTTTCTGGGCGTCTACGATGACCTGCTGGTCAAGGAGTACCTCGAGTTCTTCGCCCGGGCCTACAAGATCTCGGCCCACCACCGCGAGTTCGTGATCAAGGAAGCGCTGGAGACCACCCGCCTCACGCACCTGCAGGAGAACCTGGTGGACGGCCTGTCGCGCGGCCAGAAGCAGCGCCTGGGCCTCGCTCGCCTCTTGATGCACGACCCGGCTCTCTTCTTGCTCGACGAGCCGGCTGCGGGTCTTGATCCGCGCGCCCGGGTGGAGCTGCGCGACATCCTCAAGGGCCTGCAGCAGCGCGGCAAGGCCATGATCGTCAGCTCGCACATCCTCAGCGACCTGGCGGACTTCTGCAATAAGGTGGCCATCCTGGTGAGCGGCAACCTGCTCGTATTCGAAGAGACCTCCCGCCTGATCGACAAGCTGCGCGGCACCCGCCGGGTGCGTCTGCGCACCCTGGCGCGGGGCGAAGAGATCCGAAAGAGCCTGGAGAAGACCGAATCGGTCGAGAAAGTCTCCTGGGAGGGCGAGGAGATCGTCTTCGAGTTCAAAGGCCACGACCAGGACATGGCCGATCTCCACCGCAAGCTGATGGAGCAGGGGTTCCCGCTGATCACCTTCGCCGAGGATCCCTGGGACCTGGAAGACCTCTACCTGCAGATCACCGAGGGGGTCGTCACCGAATGAGGTGTCCCAAGTGCAGCAAGATCGCGCTGCGCACGGCGCAAGACGAGGGCACCGGGCTGGCCATCGACTCCTGCCCCGAGTGCCAGGGGCTCTGGTTCGATGCCGGCGAGCTGCGCCAGTTCTTCTCCAGCAAGGCCCTGCAGCAGCGCTTCTTTCTGGAAGACCACGTGGAGCCGCTCCAGACAGTGGGCTACACCATCTCGACCCGGGCCCGCGCCTGTCCCCGCTGCCGGGTGGCCATGCGCGAGAACCTGGTGGGAGACATCAACGTCGACCGCTGCGAGAAGTGCAACGGCATCTGGCTCGATCACGGCGAGCTTAAGCGCATCGTTTACAAGTACAAACAGAACAAGGGTCTGACCGGGGACGAGAAGGTGGTCGGCGAAATCAAGGCCGGCCTGGAGGGCGAGCGCTCGTCGGCTCTGGGTAGCTTTCTGGGAGCGCTCAAGGGCCTGTTCCAGAAGTAGCTCGTGCTCCGCATCGTGCTCGAGCAGGCTGCCAGGGTGGCCCTGCTCATGGTGCTGGCGCTGGCCTGTGCCCCCTCCCGAGTTCCCCAACCCCCCTCTGGCCAGCCGCCCCGGCCGGCGGTCTACCAACCGGCCAAGGTTCCGTCGGAGGCCGGCTGGGGCGCCCTGCCGGGCGATAAGCTGGCCGGCGCCCGGCCAGTCGCAGTCAGCAACGGGCCGCTGCTGAGCTACCGTCACGCCAACAAGCTCTATCTAGTCGATCTGAGCCGCTCGCTCAAGCCCCAGACGCTGCTCGAGCCGGCCAGCCTGAACGTGCTCGACCGGCTCGATCACGACCACCTGCTGGTGCAGACGCCCGCGCTGGCCTGCTTCGAGATGTCCACCGGCAGACTGCTCCCCCTGTCAGAGAAGCGAGTCAAGCCGATCAGCTTGAATGACGACCGACTGATCTACCTCGATGGGGAGCATCTGGTCTGCCGCTCCCCGCACGAGCCGCCACGAACCCTGGCCCGGCGCAAGATCGTGGCCTTCCTGGGAGAGGATGAGGAAGCCCTGTATGCCTGGACCGGCAGCGAGCTCTACCGGGTGGAGAAGAGCGGCCAGGGCGAAACGCTGCTGGGGGGTCGCCCGGCCGCCAGCGTGGCGCTCTCCCCCGACCACACCCGGCTGGCCATGGGCTCGGTCGCCGGTGGGAAAGGCCAGGTAGAGGTGATCGAGCTGGCCACCAGCCGCCTGCTGGCCCGCCGAACGGGGCTGCCCCTGCAGCTCGATCCCGGCAGCCAGCAGCCTCCCCAGCTTCAGCTGGGCTGGATGGATCCGGACACGGTGCGCTATTCGGTCAGCGAGCTGACCCGCGAGCGCGATCCCGAGTTCTTCTCCGACCGTTCCCGCGAGCAACCGCTGGGATACTTTCGCTGGCGCGACCTGAATCTGACCGGGGGGCAGGAAACCGACCAGGGACGCTACTCCCGGTTGGGGCTGCGCCACCGTCCCCCGATCCCCGAGGCCCTCCGCGAAGAGCGCGTGATCCAGCGCGACGAGCTGCGCCTCTGGCTCCCCGATCCGAACCTGCTGGGCGGCGCCTCGATCATCTCTCAGGACGGACTCTGGGCCGCCCTGCGCCTCAAGCGCAGCCTGTTTCTGCTCGACCAGGAGGGCACCTTGCACGAGCTGGCTCAGGGGCCGGTGCGCGACCTCGTCTTTCTGCCAGCCGTGGGTCAGGTGCCCTGGACCCCGGCCAAGGAGGCTGGCACGGGCCGCTCGAGCCTCTTCTTCGAGCGCACGCTTCGATTTCACGAAGCGCGCTGGAGCCGCGAAGCAGGTTTCCGCCGACACGAAGAGTGGACCTTTCGCAGGGAGGATACCAACAGGTGCGAATCGCCCCGGCATGCCAAAGTACCGCCACAGCCTGCCCCAGCTCGACTCCAACAAGCTCTTCTTGACCGACGGGGGCCTCGAGACCACGCTCATCTTCCATCAGGGGGTCGAGCTGCCCGAGTTCGCTGCCTTCCACCTCCTGTCCGACCCTGAGGGCTACGCCCGCCTGCGCGACTACTACCGCCTCTACGCAGGTCTGGCTCGGGAGAAGGGGGTTGGCTTCATCCTGGAGAGCCCCAGCTGGCGCTCCAGCCCCGAGTGGGGGCAAAAGCTCGGCTACGACGGGGAGAGCCTGGCCCGGGCCAACCAACGCTCGGTGCAGTTGATGCTGGAAGTCCGCGAAGAGCTGGAGGCACCCGCCAGCCCGATGGTGATCAGCGCCAACGTGGGCCCACGCGGCGACGGTTACCAGCCCGACAAGACGTATTCGGCCGAAGAGTTCGAGCGTTACCACGCCGCCCAGGTCACCCTCTTCAGCCGGACCGAGGCCGACTTCGTCTCCGCCTTCACCATGACCACCGCGGCCGAAGCCACCGGCATCGTGCGGGCCGCCCGGGCCGTGGACATGCCGGTGGTCATCTCGTTCACGGTGGAGACCGACGGCCGGCTTCCCAACGGCCAGAGCCTACAGGAAGCCATCGAGGAGGTCGACGGCCTGACAGATGGGGAGCCCGCCTACTACATGATCAACTGCGCCCATCCCACCCACTTCGAGACGGCGCTGCCGGGGCCGCGAAGCTGGGTGGAGCGGATCCGCGGAGTGCGGGCCAACGCCTCCACCCGCAGCCACGCCGAGCTCAACGAGAGCACCGAGTTGGACGAGGGCAACCCCGACGAGCTGGGCCGCCAGCACCGAGAGCTGCTGGCGCGTCTGCCCCACCTCCGGGTGATGGGCGGTTGCTGCGGAACCGACCTTCGCCACATCCAGGCCATCGCAGGGGCATGCCTGGGCTGACCGATCGGCTGCTCGAGTCGGTGCTGGCCAACCTGCATCGCGAGTATCCCGGCAAGATCGTGCACTCGCTGGCCAGCGACGCCGACGCGCGCCCTCCGCGTCAGCTCACGCCCCTCTTCTTCGGCTGCTACGACTGGCACTCTGCGGTGCACAGCCACTGGTGCGCCGGTCACCTGGCCCGAAAGGCCTCTCCCGACCTGGCCCGACAGGCCTGCGAGCTCCTGGCTCTCAGCTTCACTCAAGAGAAGGTGGCCGGCGAGCTGGCCTACCTCGAGAGTCGACCCAGCTTTGAGATGCCCTATGGGATGGCCTGGCTGCTCCAGCTGGTGGCAGACTTCCCCTGCCCCGAGCTGGTCCCCCTCGAGCAGCTGGCCGCAGCGCGCTTTCAGGACTGGGTGGAGAGCCTCCCCTACCCCATTCGCTCCGGCGAGCACTCCCAGAGCGCTTTTGCCATGGGACTGGCCTTCGACTGGGCCGCCAGGACCGGCCACCCGCTGGCCCGAGCCGTCGAGAAAAAGGCGCTGCAGCTCTATCTCTCCGATCGCAACGCACCCCTGTCGTACGAGCCCTCGGCCTATGACTTTCTCTCGCCTGCCCTGGCCGAGGCCGACCTCATGGGTCGCTTGCTCGACCCCCCGGCCTTCGCCGAATGGCTGCAGGAGTTTCTGCCCGAGGTCAGCCTGAGTCCGGTCCGGCCCGCCAGCCGCGCCGATGGCAAGCTGGTCCACTTCGACGGGCTCAACCTGAGCCGGGCCTGGATGCTGTGGGGAATCGCTCGGGCTCTGGGCCAGGGACATCCGCGTCGCGAGTCCCTCCTGGAGCTGGCCCGGGCCCATGGCCAGGCCGGAATGAGCTGGCTGGAGGGGGCCACCTACATGGGCACCCACTGGCTGCCCAGCTTCTCGGTCTACTGGCTGATCCGCTCAGGAGAATTTTGACAGGTAGTTGTAGAGGAAGCTCGAGCCGGTATCCTCCACCACGGTCATATCGGGCGAGCGGTTGAACACCTTGTGGGACAAGAACTCCTTGCCGAAAAGCTTGTGTGGTTTCATGTCCACGTAAGGGGCCGCCCGGCCGACGGCCTTATAGACCAGCTCCACACAGCCGAACGACTCGTCGCTCTTAAGATCGAACCTGGCATCGTATCCGGCCCCCACGTGCTTGAGGGCCTCATCGGCGGCAGCCTGGGCGTCCTGGTCGGTCTTGTAGGCCGGACGCAGGATGCGGGCGTGGTGGTTCTCAGCCAGCAGCTCGTCCACCGGTCGCTTGCCCACGCCGGTTCC
>CAZWUN010000102.1:1341-6472 GCA_964637145.1 uncultured Burkholderiales bacterium | reverse complement strand
ACGTCGCCGTTGCCCACGTAGACGGCCGTGTGCGTCCAGGCGCCGCCGATGCCCAGAAGGACCTCCGGGATCTCGAGATCGAGCCACTTGTCGTGATTGGTGATCACGATGTCGCCCGGCTTTAGCTTGGACTTGAAGTCCTGAATGTGCTCGGCGGAAAGAGTCTCATGCGAGGTGTAGCCCACGTCCAGCAGGCGCCCGGATAGCTTGGCCAGCGAGAAGCCCTCCGTCTCCTTGCGCATCCGCTCGCTGGTCAGGTTCAGCCCGAGCCGGTCAAAGGTTGCGCCCAGCGAGGCGCCCGCGATGCCTCCAAGCATGCCCCCGAAGAAGCGACCCACGGGAATCACGCCCTGGTACTGGCGGTTGCGAAACTCGACGAATCCGCCGGCGGCCAGGCCCAGAACCCCCCCGATGACTCCTCCGAAGGAGCCGAGCATGGAGGCGCCCACCTGGGCCCCGATCACGGTGGCCACGGTGGGCACGGCCAGGCGGCCGAGCAGGGCCCCCACGCCGGCCCCGATGGTGCCCATGGCCCGCTGGGTGGGGCTTTCGGGCTCGAAGCGGTCGAGCGGGCTGGAGGGTCTGGCGGGAGCCTGGGCGGGCGGGGGCGCGGGAGCGGCGGCAAGCGGGCGGACAATCACCCCAAGAGGATAGCCTGGGGAGCTGAAAAACCTCTGAAGATGCCCGACCAGCGCACCCACCGCGGACCGCACCCCGAGGACGGGCGCTGGTTCAACGCCGAGACCCTGCCCCGGCTACGGCTGGCCACAGCCGAGCTGAACTGGCTGCTCGAGCGGGGCTACTCGGGCAAAGCCTCCCTGGCCCTGGTGGGCGACCGCCACGCCCTTTCCGAGCGACAGCGCATGGCCGTCTACCGCTCTTCTTGCGCCCCCTCGGTGGCAACCGCTCGGCGCGCACGGATGGTGGAGGATCTGAGCGGGCAGTCGCTGGCCATCGACGGCTTCAACCTGCTCATCACGGTGGAGGCGGCTCTCTCCGGCGGCGTGCTGCTGCGCGGCTGCGACGGCTGCGTGCGCGATCTCGCCAGCATGCACGGCTCGTATCGGCGGGTCGCGGAGACCGAGCGAGCCGTGGAGCTCTGCCGCCTGGCCCTGCGCGACTGCCGGGAAGTGCTCTGGCTGCTCGACCAGCCCGTCTCCAACAGCGGGCGCCTGGCCGCCCGGCTGCGCGAGGCCGGCTTCACGGTGGAGCTGGTGGCCAACCCCGACCGGCTGCTGGCCGAGAGCCCCGCGGTGGTGGTCAGCACCGACCGCTTCATCCTCGACCGCTGCGGACGCTGGCACAACCTGGCCGCCCGCCTGGTGGAGGAGCTGGGCGCGCCCGTCTGGGAGCTCGGTTCAGTGCCGGGGTGAGGTTTGAATGACGTCCTGCTCAAGCATCTGGTCCGGCTCAGCACCCGTCTCCCGTAAATAAGTATCGTATGTGCGCGGGTAGGTCTCGTTGGGAACGTCTAGATAGATGAAATGATCGTCTATGCTGTGGAGCCTGACTCGAAAGGGCCGGCCGAGGAGTTTATACACCGTGAGGCCTACAAGAGGGGCGGATACAATCGTGACAACGGCGAGCAAGAGTGTGACAGGGTGCTCGCCCAGTCCGAGCAGCAGCGGAACTACAAGGAACCAGCAACTCAGCCAGGCCAGGACGCCCAGTACGGGCGTCCACGTCCCCAATCTGGACCTTCCCTGTCGGCAAGACTCGCAGAGCACGAGATAGACGGGGACTTCCTCGACCTGAACGGCGCTCGGCTTCAGTCTGAGTAGTGTCACTCCGGCAAGGCTCAACGCGGACCCCAGCAGGCAGCCCATCGAGTCAAACCCGCGCTCGACCACCAGGGTCTCCTCCACCTTGACTGCGGGGGGACGCTCGGCGCACAGCATGCAGACAGGTGGAAAGTGGTCTGTCCGAGCCATTTCCTTACGGATAAGAACCGTCGCCACGCAATCCGGATTCGTCGTGGCTGAGGCTGGTGCCTGCGGGGACAGCTCGTCCAACTGCCAGACGCGAAGCAGTGCCCCCGTGTCTCCAGGAGCAAGGGGGTCGAGGAGCCGGAGACGCGAGGACTCGGACCGGAGAAGGGAGTGTGTCCGGGCCTCCCTGGCGAATCCCTCGTCATGCGGTCTCTGAGAGCGTTGGTCCGCGTGGCGCTGGCCATGTTCTTCGGCTACCTCGGCTGGCTGCACCTGGTTCGGCCCGAGCCCTTCCTCCAGATTATGCCGCCCTATTTGCCCTGGCACCGCGAGCTTGTTCTCTGGTCCGGGGTGTTCGAAATCCTGGGCGGGGTGGGCCTGCTCGTTCCGCGGCTCGCTCGAAAGGCGGCCTGGGGCCTGGTCGCCTTGCTGGTCGCGGTCTTTCCGGCCAATGTCTACATGGCCACCGACCAGATCCAGGTGAATGGTTTCCCCCCGGAGCCCTGGATGGCCTGGGCCCGGCTTCCCTTCCAGGCGGTCTTCATCGCTCTGTGCCTGTGGTGCACCCGGCCGGAGAAGCCCGGAGAAGGGGGAGTGGCCTGAGCCCGATTCCGTGCTCCAAGGAGTTGCCCGAAGCCGCCTCCTGGAGGGACCACCGAATACGTATCGAACACGTGTAAATGCAGAAGAAGCTTACCATCACCGTGGATGAGGTCGTTTACGAAGGTTTACACCGCGTCATTGGCCGCGGGCGGATCAGTCAGTTCATCGAGAATCTGGTTCGGCCTCACGTGCTGGAATCGGCCCTGGATCACGGCTACCGGGAGATGGCTCTGGATGAGATTGCGCAGCGCGAAGCCCTGGAATGGATCGAGGGAGTGGTCGGAGATGTAGGAGCGCTCGGCGATGAAGCGCGGTGAGGTCTGGTGGGTGAATTTCGAGCCCTCCCTCGGGGGGGAAGCTCAGAAGGTCCGCCCGGCCGCGATTCTCAGCAATGACGCCTCCAACACGCACTTGAATCGGGTGCAAGTAGTGCCACTGACCACGAACGTGGCCAGGCTCTATCCCGGCGAAGCCTTTGTGAGTCTGAATGGCCAGCAACGAAAGGCCCTGGCAACGCAACTCACCACAGTGAGCAAAATCCGATTGTCCGGCTTGCTCGGGAGACTTTCTTCCGTCGACCTCCAAAGCGTCGAGAGCGCGGTGAGAGTTCAGTTGCAAATCTGACACGCGGGACCAGGTCTTCGGGGAAACGATTGCTGCGCAGCCGCGAGCGCGTTACACTGAATGCATGAGCAAGACAACCGCGCGGGTTCGATTCACCTATGACCACTACTGCCAGTTGCCCGAGGGCGACCGCCGCGAGCTCATCGAAGGAGAGTTTTACGGGACCCCGGCCCCGACCGAGAAACACCAGCGAATCTGCGGCAATCTCTACTTCGAGCTCCGGCTCTTCCTGGAGAAGAACCCGGCAGGCCGAGTTTACATCGCTCCCTTCGATGTCATTCTGGACAAGTACAGCACGGTGCAGCCGGACCTGACCTTCATCTCCAATCGCCGGCTCGGAGTGCTCAAGTCCGAAGGGCTCCGGGGCGCTCCCGACATCGCCATCGAAGTGCTCTCCCCCTCCACTCGCAGTCGCGACGAAGAGCTCAAGCGGACGCTCTACTTCAAGCACGGCACACGCGAGCTGTGGCTGGTCGACCCGCAAGAAGAGCTGGTCTCAGTCTATTCTCGTCAGGAAGAGGGCCTGGAGCTCTGGCGCACTTTCACCGGGGGGACGAGCTGGCCTCGCCGTTCCTGCCCGAGCTTCGCATCTCGGTGGACGCCATCTTCCGGTAATTCGAGAACAACAGGCGGTCGAGCAGAGGCCCCCTGGGCCAGACCCGCGAAGCCCCGCTGGTGGGGATGGGCATGGAGCAGCTGCAGCTGGCAGAAAATCTCGCCTGGGGGGCCTTGCCAGCCACCGAGCTCACCTGCTTCACCTACCATGATTCCAGGCTCTCGGCCAACCTCATGCTCTCGCTCGACCGTCAAGACCTGGGAACGATGGTCAACCTGCTGCTTGAATCGGTTATCACGAATCTCAAGCCCGGACAGTTCGTGCAGTTGGGCCGGCTGGCCAACCGTCCCCTGGGGCTGATCCTGACCCGGTTGTGCGACGCCCAGGGGCAGGAGCGGCTCATCTTCCGGCTGCACCAGCGCGACCACATCTTTGATTCGGCCGTTCCCATGGAGCGGGTCACCGGACTTTTGAGCGCTATGAGCGACAGGCACAAAGCGATGGAACCCGAGCCGGAGGTGGTGGGAGAGGTTCTGGATGCCGAGGGCCCCCTGCGTCTACGTTGCCCGGACGGGCAAGAGCAGGTCTTTCAGCGAGTGGACGGCATCAGCCACCTGTTCGGGCGGTGGGGGGAGTTCTTGCAGCCGGGCGACATGGCTTCAGGAACTCGAGTTCGGGTGCGCCCCGTGCGGGTCAGCCCCGAGCTCCACGCTTACCTCCGGGCCCAGATCCAGGATGAGCGACCTGCCCCCGCCCCGGTGGGAGAGTTCTGCCAGACAGGTCAGGAGAAAGACGACCTGCTGGCGCGGGGCGAGGTCTACGCGGCCCGGTCGGGCATTCTTGGCCTGCTGGGGAAGATGGCCCAGAGCGGAACCATCGACGCCTACCTGCTGGCCAAATGCACGCTCAACGTCCTGCTGGGCTACGTGCTCGTGGGTGACAATCGGGCCGGACACACCCTCTGGGTCGGCAAGTTCCAGGTGAAGCTGCTCAACGACGGCATCCAGATGATCGAGCGCGGCCAGCTGGACACGCCCGACCTCATCCTCTACAAGATGATCAGCGCCTACTTCCAGTCGCTCAACACCGACATCGGCCAGGGGGTCAAGGCGGTCAACGGAGAGATGGGCACTGTTCTCAGGTACTGTCGCGAGCTCGACCCATCCCTGACCGGATTGGCCCTGCGCAACTGGAGGCTGCATCTCAACGAGCTGTTTGAGGGCAAGGAGGTGCCGGCGGCCGCGCTCAAGCCCTGGGAAGCCGAGGTGAAGCTCTTCGGACGCCCCGTCCTGCCCAAGGTGCTCTGCTACCCGAACCCGGAGCGCTGGGTGCTGCCCGAGGAAGAGACCCGGCCGCTGGCGCCTCCCAAGCCGGTGCCCTTCTGGAAGCGCATTCTCGGCCTGGGTCGGCGCTGATCGGG
>CAZWUN010000102.1:0-1241 GCA_964637145.1 uncultured Burkholderiales bacterium | reverse complement strand
CTGGAGAAAGTCCACAAGACCTACCGCGATGAGCCGGTGCTCGACGAGGTCACCCTCAGCCTCGAGCCGCGCGACCGGGTAGGCCTGATCGGCGTCAACGGCTGCGGTAAGAGCACGCTGCTGCGCATCCTGGCCGGCAGCGAGTCTCCTGACCGGGGTCAGCGCATTCTGGGCAAGGACGTGGTGGTGGGCTACCTGCCTCAGCAGCCCGAGCTGACTGCGGGGCTGAGCGTGCGCCAGGCGGTCTTCGCCTCTCAGAGCGAGGCGCTCGAGCGCCTGCAAGCCTACACCGAGGCCTGCGAGCGACAGGACGACCCGGCCCGGGTGGACCGCCTCTTCGCCGAGTGCGAGCGGCTGGGCGTCTTCGAGCTGGAAACCCGGGCCCAGGTGGTGCTGGGACGGCTGGGCCTGGCGGCCGTGGAGGGGCCGGTGGAGCAGCTCTCGGGCGGGCAGCGAAAGCGGGTGGCCCTGGCCCAGGCCCTGGTGCAGCAGCCCGACGTGCTGCTCCTGGACGAGCCCACCAACCACCTGGACACCGAGTCCATCGCCTGGCTCGAGCTGACCCTGCGCGACTACCCGGGCGCTCTGGCGCTGGTCACCCACGACCGCTACTTCCTGGACACGGCCACCAACCGCACCGTCGAGCTCGAGCGTGGCAAGCTGACCGCCTACCAGGGCAACTACGCCGCCTTCCTGGAGAAGAAGCTGGCCCTGGCCGAGTTGGAGGCGGCCTCGGAGAGCAAGCGCCAGAACCTCATGCGGCGCGAGCTGGAATGGCTCAAGCGGGGCCCCAGGGCCCGGGCCACCAAGCAGAAGGCACGGGTGGAGCGGGCCGAGGAGCTGATCGAAAATCGTCCCGATGGCCCCCGCAAGGCGCTCGACATCAGCCTGGGCAGCCGCCGGCTGGGCAAGAAAATCCTCGAGCTCGACAACCTCAGCTGCCGAGGGCTGTTTCGTAACTTCAGCTACAAGCTCAAGCCGGGTGACCGGCTGGGCTTCGTGGGCCCCAACGGGTGCGGCAAGACCACCCTGCTCGACGTAATGGCCGGCAGGTTGGCGCCCGACACGGGATCCGTGGAGCGCGGGCCCACGGTGGCGCTGGGCTACTTCGCCCAGGAAACCAGGAGCTTTCACCCCGAGCAGAAGGCGCTGGAGGCGGTGCGCGAGGTGGCCGAGGTGATCCCCACCACCGACGGACGCGAGCTGTCGGCTGCGGCCATGATGGAGCGCTTCTTGTTCCC
>CAZWUN010000101.1:0-14730 GCA_964637145.1 uncultured Burkholderiales bacterium | reverse complement strand
GACGCCCAGGGCAACTACCGGGGCGTTGCCGTAGCCTTGCAGCAATTCTGGAAGGTCGTGGATCCAGACCCGAACGGCCTCAACGCTCGCCTTTCCCCCGACTTTCCTGGCGATGTAGGAGACATCCGAGCGGAGTGGCCCAAGACTCCCCCCGATCAGTGGCCCGTCGTAGAGCGCCTGCCCAGCGGAACCTTCCTGCGGGCCGTTCATGGAAACCGTGGCGCGATCATCCTGGATGGCAGCGATGGTCAGCCCTGGCTCCTGGTCAGCACGACCCTGGATACGCGCCAGTGGCGCAGTCAGAGAATCTTCTTTGTTCGCCTGAACCGTCGCTACGTGCAACCCATAGACTGATGCCGTCGCCTCTCCTTTGGGAGGCTTGATTAAGACCCAAGAGCTGATGAAGGCGAGCGGTGGGGAGGGGCTGGTCGAGATCCCCCTCCCAGGCCTCCTCTCTGAGGCTCGCCTCAGCCCAGCCGCATGCGCGTGATCTGCTCCTCGGTTGGGAAGCCCAGCGTGGCCACCCGGGGCGGGTGGTAGGTCAACGGCTCGAGTAGCTCGCCGCAAACCTCTTGCAGCTTCTCCCAGCGGAAGTAGCCCAGGCTCCGCCCCTGGCGCACCAGCGAAACGGTGGAGGCACGGGGCAAGAGCTGCTGGCCGGAGGCCTCGTCCCAGCTGACCAGATCCACCCAGTGGCCGGTATCGCGGTCGCGGGCCAGCTCGTAGCCAGCCGGGCTGGCCTCCGGGTGGTAGGTCTGCAGCAAGGGCGCCTGCAACGCATAGTCGCGCGAGGCGCTCTGCATGAACAGGCGGCGCACAGCCTCGTAGTGGGGGTGCTCTACCGGCGGCACGAACGGGTGCCAGGCCCCGCCGCGCCAGATGACCGGGATGGGCGAGAGCAGGCCATCCTGGCCGATGGCCTCCTGGGCCAGCGCGGCCAGGCGACCGACTCCGGCCGGATCTTCCGAGCCGGTCACGGCCAGGGTGTCGGCCCGCAGCGCCACGGCCACCGGAGCACCCTTCACGGCCAGCGCCACCAGGCGCTCGGCCAGCAGCAGGCGGGTGGCGTCGTAGCCATCCTTCCAGGTCGAAACGAAGTAACCCGGAGCCAGCTCGCGGAACTCGGCCTGGCTGCGCTCGGCCAGATTGAGGCGAGCCACCTTGAGGGCCTCCTCGAAGCTGACGTCCCACTCCTCCAGGTGCTCGAGCGTCAGCGCCACCGAGTCCTCGTGCACCAGCTCGAGGCCCAACTCGGTGGAAAGCAGGCGGAAGGGGATGTCGGCTCCCAACTGCAGGCGCGACTGCTCGAAATAGATGCGCTCGCGCACCCGGGGCAGAAGCCCCGCGCGGGCCTCGGCGAAGGTGTCCGGCGGCCCCTGGGCCTGTCCGCCCTCGAGCCAGACGCCAACGTAACGCTCGATGACCCCCCGGCGCTCGCGCCCGGCGGCGGCCACATACTCGTCGTAGGCCTGGGCCAGGAAGAGGCGGATCTTATCCTGCTCGACCTGCAGACAGAAGTTGTCGCGGTCGAGGCGGATGGGACGCTCGTCGCCGGCTCGCCGGATAGCGTTGAGCAGGCTGGTGGCGAATGTCTCGCGGTTGGGGGCTCCGAACAGGTTGCCGTACATCAGTTCCTCCTTGGGGGGCAGGGCAATTCTCCCCCCGAGGCCCAGATCCTTCGGTCCGGGCCGCTTCAGCGCGGTTAGCGCGGCTTGAGCACGATGGGAGGGACTTCGGCCGTGAGCGGATCGCCCTGCAGAGGGATCTCCTTGAGATGCTCCTCGCGATAGCCTGGCATGCTGGCGGTGATCTCGACCCGAGCCGGCAGGCGAGCGCTCTGGAAGTTCATTTCGACCTGAAAGTCGCCCTCCTCGCTGAGTTTGAGCTGCTCGCCCTGGCGGGTCACATCCAGCGGGATCTGGGGCAGGTGGATGGTCACCCGGGCGTCTCGTGGGGCTCCGCCGACATCCCCCAGGCGCAGACGGCCGCGCACCAGCACTTTGACATCGTGCAACTTGAGCTGAGCCGACCCGGACGTGCTCGAGGGAGACTTGGACCGGCTCTGAGAAACCCAGACCACCAGCCCCACCAGGATCAGGGCCCCGATGGCCAGGAAGCGCCAGGACGAAGTCGATTGGGAAGGTGGGGCCGGCGCCGGGTAGGAGCGACGCGGCTCAAGGGGCCCCGTTCGCGGCCCTGACCCGTCCCTGCCCGGTCGGGAAATGGCGCCCGAGGCCAGACCAGCGGTATCCCTGCCCGGCCGGGAAAGGGAGCCCGAGGGCGGGCCAGCAGCCTCGCTGCCCGGCCTGGAGAGGGAGCCCGAGGGCGAGCCGGCGACCTCCTTGCCCGGCCGGGGCATCGCGCCCGAGGGCGGGGAACCAGGCCGGGGCATGACCCCCGAGGGCGGGGAGCCGGAGGCGGAACCAGGCCGGGGCATCGCCCCCGAGGGCGGGGAGCCGGAGGTGGAACCAGGCCGGGGCGTCACCCCCGAGGGCGGGGAGCCGGAAGCCGAACCAGGCCGGGACGTCGCGCCCGAGGCCGGACCGGTCGAGGGCTTCAGCGCATCCTCGAGAGCCTGATCAAGCTGAGTCCGGCCCGACTTCGGTTCCGGCGCTGCCGGGGGAGCCTTCTTCTCGAAGACCTCGCTGAAGTCCACCATGGCGGGTGGCCGGGGAAGGGGCTGAGCGGGAGCGGTCGGGTCAGCCGGCGCCAGAGTCTCGATCTTCCAGCCAGCGGCCACCAGATCTTCGCGGGCCAGCCGATGGTCGAGCGCCTCCAGAACTCCGGTTTTGAGCCCACCGTGTTGGTCGCGCAGCCGGTAGGAGAACTTGGGCACGTCGACTGATTCTTCGTGCAGGAGAAGGAGCAGTCCTATGGATGCCAGAGGATGCTGATCACGAACAGGATCGCCATCACCCAGGTGGTGGCCATGATCTCGCGGACCCGCCCGGTAGCCACCTTCAAGATGACATAGCTGAGGATCCCCCAGATCAATCCGTGGGCGATGCTGAAGGTAAAGGGCATCATCACCATGGTCAGAAAGGCCGGCAAGGCCTCGGTCATGTCCTCGAGCTCCAGGTCACGGATCGGCTCGAGCATCAAGAACCCCACCAGGATGAGGATGGGCGCGGTGGCCGCGGCGGGAATCACGGAGGCCAGCGGCGAGAGCACCATGGCCGCCAGAAAACAAAGTCCCGTGCACACCGCTGCCAGGCCGGTGCGCCCCCCCTCGGCGATTCCGGTGGCACTCTCGATGTAGACCGTGGTTGTGGAGGTGCCCACCGCCGATCCGAACACGATCGAGCTGGCATCGGCCACCAGAGCCCGGGAGAGTCCGGGGAAGGTCTGGCGCTCCCGGTCGATCCAGCCAAGCTTGGTGGTCAGGCCTACCAGGGTGCCAGCGGTATCGAAGATGGACACGAACGTGAAGGTGAAAACGATGAAGAGAAGGCCGCGGTTCCAGGCCCCGGAAAGATCCAGCTGAAAGGCCACCTTGCCCAGCACCTGAAGATCGGGCCAGGCCAACAGCCGCCCGTCGGCGGGCAGGTTTGCCACGTGGCCTTCGCCGCTGGGCACGAACAGGGCCAACAGGGTGGCCGCCATGATCCCCAGAAAGAGCGCCCCTTTGACCTTGCGGGCCAGCAGAAAGGCGGTCAACAAGAGTCCGAAGATGGCCACCAGGGCCGTGGGCGAGGTCAGGCTGGCCATGGTCACCAGCGTGGCCGGGTGAGGCACGACGATGCCGGCGTTCTTCAACCCGATGAAAGCGACGAACATGCCGATCCCGACCGAAGTGGCCACCTTGATGTTGAACGGGATCTCCTTGAAGATCCGCTCGCGGATGGGCAAAAAACTGAGCACGAGGAAGATGCAGCCGTCGATCAGGGTGGCTCCCAGGGCCTGTTGCCAGGTCAGCCCGAGCTGCTTGACGGCGGTGTAGGTAAAAAGGGCGTTCATCCCCATGCCCGGGGCCAGGCCGAAGGGCAGGTTGGCCAGCAACCCCATCAGGATGGAGCCGAAGGCGCAGGCCAGGGCAGTGGCCATCAAGAGCGCCTGGCGGTCCATCCCGGCATCGCCCAGCACGGCCGGGTTGACGAACAGGATGTAGGACATGGTGATGAAGGTGGTCAGCCCGGCCAGGACCTCGATGCGGGCGCTCGAGCCCCGCTCGCTCACCTTGAAGGTGCGCTCCAGCCAGGCGTTCACGCGGGGCGGCTCCGCAGGGTCAGATGGGTCAACTCGGGCGGACAGCCCAGCCGGATGGGCGGGGAAACCACGCCCAGCCCCACGTTGGTGTAAACCTGGGTGCCGCCTTCCAGGCGATAGAGACCCATGGGATACTTGCGTCCGTGAGGGGGCAACACCACCGGACCAACCAGGGGCAGGCGGAACTGGCCCCCGTGGGAGTGCCCGCTGAGCTGCAAGGGCACCCCGAAGCCGGCGGCCACGTCGGCGAAATCAGGCTCGTGGGCCAGCAGCAATCGGAACTGCTCCGCCGGAACATCCTTCAGGGCCCGGGCCAGATCGGGCCGACCGGCCCAGCAGTCGTCCACCCCCACCACCCAGAAGGCCACCCCCCGGTGGCGCAGTTGCACGGCCCGATTGATCAGCAGCTGGATGCCTTGGCGGGCAAAACCCCGGGCCAGGGGCTCTTGACCTCGCACCCACAGGTCGTGGTTGCCAAGCACCGCGTAGACGCCCAGCGGCGCGCGCAGCTCGCTGACCAGGGCCACCAGGCTGGGAGCGTAGGCAGCCGACACGCTCAAGAAGTCGCCGGTCAAGACGATCACGTCGGCTTCGAGGCTTTGCGCTTGCTGAATGCCGTTGCGCAGCAGGGCCTCGGGCACCCAGGGCCCGCGGTGCAGGTCCGACAACTGGGCGATGGTGAGGCCGTCGAGCTCGGCGGGCAGGCTGTCGAGCTCGATGGTAACGCGCCGCGTCTCGAGCCACCAGGGCTCCAGGGTCACCCGGGCCAGGCCCAGGCTGGCCGCGGCCGCTCCCAGCGCCAGGAAGGTACGCCGTCTCATGCCCCGAGCACCTGGCAAGCGATCCGATAGTCGGCCTCCTCGTCGACGTCCACGGCCACCTCGGGATAGGACATCATGATGCCGATCATTTTGGTGTGGAAGCGCTGCGACAGGGCCTCGGTAAACTGCTCCAGACGCAGTCGGTGCAGAAAGTGCACTCCCAGCACGTAGACCAGTCCCAGCTTGATTCCCAGGGCCATGGCCGAGCTCACCGGGTTGAGTCGATTGCGATAGATAGCGTTGACCCGCTCCATGGCAGCCCGATTCTGCAAGATCGAGGGCCGCGCCAGAGCCAGGTTCCCGTGGCAGATCGAGCCGTCGGCAAAATGGCTGAAGTACTTGCGGGTGGCGGCAAAGGGGCCCGTGAACCGCTCGCGAGGCACCAGCGCCAGGTAGAAGTCGCCTCCCGGTCGAGCCCGGCACAGGGTCAGGAACTGCTCCACCATCTCCGAGCGCAGCAGCGGCAGGTCAGCCGTGGCGATCAGGACATACTCCTCGGCGGGGAATGCACCCAGAGCCGCCTTGAAGCTCTCCAGCGGCTCGCTTCCTCCGGGCAGGCAGCGATAGCCGGGCAGGTCGAGCTCGCCCACCACAGCCACCTCCTCGAGGCCCTGGAGCGCCTCGAGGACGTAGTCGATCAGGCGGCGTCCGCCGATCTCCAGCGTCGCCTTGGGCCCGGGTTGATAGCCCGGAAACAGCGAACGGGTGTTGATCCCCCCGGCCAGCACGGCGGCTCGCATCAGCGCGAGCGAGCCTTCAGCTCCATGGCGATGGCCTTGAGGTCGGCCGCGATCAGGGCGGCGTCGGCCCGGTCCACGCCGCTGGCGACCAGGATGGCCTGGGCGTCGGCAATGACCGCCTGCAACTCGGAGGGAGGAATGTTGGCGCTGTTGAGCACGGCGTTGATGTCGTTCATCAACTGGTACATCTCCTTCTGGGAGATGGTGGAGTCGGCGGTGGCCTCGCTGAGGTGGTTGGCCAGGGTCTGGACGCTCTGCTGAGAGGGCTTCGTGGTTCCCTCGGCCAGGGTCATCAGGTCGCTGGCCAGTTGCTCCTTCTGGGCCGGGGTGACCTGCGAACCCGCCTTCAGCGCCATCAGGTCGCTCTGCAGCCTGGCCACGTTCTGCTGCTGGGCGGCTGACATCTCGGGACGTTTGAGCTCGCCTGCCGTGGGGCGAGCCGTGGGAGCGTCGGTGGGACGAGCTGTGGGCGTTGGAGCGTCGGTCGGTCGAGCTGTTGGGGCAGCCGTGGGGCGAGCGGTGGGCGTGGTCGTGGGACGGTCTGGGCGGTCGGGACGATCCGGTCGCGCCCACGCAAGGCTGGCCAGGGCCAGGCAGAAGATCAGCACCAATCGCGGCATGCCCTGGGGTTCGCAAACCTTCGCGCGGGCTCCTCTGGAGGGAGCGGGACCAACCTGGCTCGAAGGCGTTCACGACCCCAGCGACAGGAGGCAGAATGCCATGGCGGAGACAGCCTTGAAGCACCACCAGATGTTCATCGACGGCCAGTGGGCCGACTCGGCCGGAGGCGCCAGCGAGGAGGTCCTCAACCCGGCCACCGAGCAGGGCCTGGCCCAGGTGTTCAAGGGCACCAGCCAGGACGTGGAGCGAGCCGTCCAGGCCGCCAGCAAGGCCTTCGAGAAGTGGTCCCAGAGCACCCCGGCCGACCGGGCCACGGCTCTCTTGAAGCTGGCCGACCGCATCGACGAGCACGCCGAAGAGTTGGCCCAGCTCGAGTCGGCCAACGTGGGCAAACCGATCAGCTACTCCCGGGGCGAGGTGCCCTTCATGAGCGACAACCTGCGCTTCTTCGCGGGCGCAGCCCGGCTGATGGAGGGGCGGGCCGCGGGCGAGTACATGGCCGACCATACCAGCTGGATCCGCCGCGAGCCGGTGGGCGTGGTGGCCTCCATCGCTCCCTGGAACTATCCTCTGATGATGGCCGTGTGGAAAATCGCCCCCGCCCTGGCGGCCGGCAACACGGTGGTGCTCAAGCCCTCCGAGCAGACCCCGCTGACCACGCTGCGCCTGGCCGAGCTGGCCGCCGACCTCTTCCCCCCGGGCGTGCTCAACGTGATCACCGGTCACGGCGACGTGGGGGCGGCCATGGTGGCCCATCCCCGCGTGGCCATGGTATCTCTGACCGGGGATACTTCCACCGGCAAGAAGGTGGCCCGGGCCGCGGCCGACAACCTCAAGCGGGTCCACCTCGAGCTGGGCGGCAAGGCGCCGGTGCTGGTCTTCGACGACGCCGACCTGAGCTATGTGGCCGGCACTCTGCGCACGGCCGGCTTCTACAACACCGGGCAAGACTGCACCGCGGCCACCCGCATCTACGCCGCTGGCAAGGTCTATGACCGGTTGCTCGAGGAGCTGATCCCCAAGGTCGCCACTCTCAAGGTGGGCGACGTGGGCTCGGAGGATTCCGAGATGGGACCGCTCATCTCGCGCTCGCAGCAAGAGCGCGTCAACGGGTTCGTGGAGCGCGCCCGCGAGCACAAGCACGTGGAGGTCTTGCTCGGCGGCAGCATCCCCGACGGGCGAGGCTACTACTTCCAGCCCACCGTCCTGGGCGGCGTGGAGCAGAAAGACGAGGTCGTTCAGCGGGAGATCTTCGGTCCCGTGCTCACGGTGACCCGCTTTGCCTCTGACGAGGAAGCCATCGCCCACGCCAACGACACCGATTATGGCCTGGCCTCCTCGGTCTGGACGCGCGACGTCAACCGGGCCCTGCGGGCCTCCAAGGCCCTTCGCTTCGGATGCGTCTGGATCAACACCCACATGTCACTGGTCAGCGAGATGCCGCACGGCGGCTTCAAGCAGTCCGGCTACGGCAAGGACCTCTCGATGTATGGGCTGGAGGACTACACCATTGTCAAGCACGTGATGGCGCGGTTCGGCTGATGGGCGCCATCTCGCTCAAGACCGAGGTGCCGGGTCCGGTCAGCCGGGCGCTCTATGAAAGGCTGCAGGCGGCTACTCCCCGCTCGGTCGGACACACGACCCCGATCGCCGTGGCCCACGCCGAGGGAGCTCGCATCACCGACGTGGACGGGAACGTGCTGCTCGATTTCGGGGGCGGCATCGGGGTGGTCAATGTCGGCCATCGGGCCCCGCGCGTGGTGGCCGCCCTGCACGATCAGGCCGACCGCTACCTGCACCAGTGCTTTCAGGTGATGGTCTACGAGCCCTACATCGAGCTGTGCGAGAGGCTCAACCGCCTCACGCCCGGCTCGTTCGCCAAGAAGAGCGTGCTCTTCAACAGCGGGGCCGAAGCCGTCGAGAACGCGGTCAAGATCGCCCGCTCCGCCACCGGTCGGCGAGCCGTGCTGGCCTTCGACCGGGCCTTCCACGGCCGAACCCTGCTGGCTCTGGGACTGACCGGCCAGGTGCAGCCATACAAGGCCGGCTTCGGACCCTTCCCGGCCGACATCGTGCGCCTGCCCCTCCCCTACTGCTACCGCTGTCCTCACCAGCGCACTCCATGCTGCCAGCTCGAGCTTTCCACCCTGGAAGACCTGGTCCGCTCTCAGGTGGCGCCGGATGAGGTGGCGGCCCTGATCGTCGAGCCGGTTCTGGGCGAGGGAGGCTTCATCGTGCCTCCCGAGGGCTACCTCGCCAATCTGCAGGCCTTCTGCCGCAAGCATGGCATCGTGTTCATCGCCGACGAGGTGCAGAGCGGCTTCGGGCGCACCGGACGCTGGTTCGCCTCGGAGCACTTCGGCATCGAGCCCGACCTCATCACCATGGCCAAGTCGCTGGCTGGAGGCACGGTGCTCAGCGCAGTCACCGGCCGCGCCGAATTGCTCGACGCGCCGGGCCCGGGCGGGCTGGGAGGCACCTACGGGGGCTCACCGATGGCCTGCCGGGCCGCCCTGGCCACCCTGGACACCCTGGAGCAGGATGGATTGCTCGCTCGCGCCGAGGAGATCGGCCGCCGCCTGATGGAGCGAGGCCGCTCCTGGCAGCAGCGCTTTCCCTTCATCGGCGAGGTCCGCGGGCTGGGGGCCATGGTTGCCCTGGAACTGGTCGAAGCAGAGAAAGCCCCGGCCAGCGAACGCGCCGCGCGGGTGCTCAAGCGCTGCTACGAGCGTGGGCTGATCCTGCTCAAGGCCGGGGCCGGCGCTAACGTGTTGCGTTTCCTGATGCCGCTCTCCATCGGCTGGGACGAGCTCGAGGAGGGGCTGGACGTCCTCGAGGCGGTGCTCAGCGAATGAAGTAAGGGCCGGGTCGCAGCACGGGCCGCACGATAGGCGGGCTGATCGTGTTGAAGACCGGGTAGCCGGTGATGGCCGGCGGGCCACTGGGCAGGCCGGGCATGAAGCCAGGGAAGGTGTTGGGATAGACCGCCTGCACTCCGGGCACCACGCGGGCCCCAGCCGGGTAGAACGGACCATAATTGTTGCAGTTGCCATACCAGGGCTGGCCATAGCCGTAACCCCAACCCCAGTAAGGCGCAGTGGGCAGCACCGTGGAGGCGAAGGCTCCCCCGCCGCCGCCCGGGCTCATAGTCTTGTTGGGGCCGGGAGAATAGGTCTGGCTGTAGGTCTGCACGCGCTGCACCGGCTGACGAGCCGCTTCCACCGCCTGGGGCGCGTAGTTCTGCACCACCGGCTGAGTTGAGGGACCAGCGCTCGCGTAATCGACGTTCGATTGGCCCAGATCGTATTCTTTGAAGGCCGGCTGGCGCTTCAAAGGACGCTTCTTCTTGGGCCGGAAGTCCTTGATGACGATGGTCTTGTTGCCCTGAGCATCGGTGCGGGTCTGGGTCACGAGGCCCTTCTCGGCCCAGGCGCCCGCGCTCAGGGTGCAGATCATGAGGGCGATCACGAAGCGCTTCATGCCGATAGTGTACTACTTCCGTAGCGAAGTCGCAACTCTTGAACGATTTCCTCCAGCACGGCCGGCATGGGGGCCGTGAAATCGAGCGTCTGGCCGGTGATCGGGTGCTGCAGCTCCAGACGACGGCAGTGCAAGGCCTGGCCTTCCAGCCCGAAGGGGTTGGTACGTCGGCCGTAGGTAGGGTCGCCAATCAGGGGGTGGCCCAGCCAGGTGAGGTGGACGCGAATCTGGTGGGTGCGTCCGGTGTGTAGATGGCAGTCGAGCAGCGCATACTGCCCCCCGAAGCTCTCGCGGATCTCGTAGTCGGTGCGCGAATCACGCCCCCCGGCCACCACCGCCATGCGCTTGCGGTCGATCCGATGGCGGGCGATCGGCTGCTCGATCCGACCCCGAGTGGGCACGGGAGCACCGTGCACCAGAGCCTGGTAGACCTTGACCACGGTACGGTCCTGAAACTGTTGCTGGAGGCGAAAGTGGGCCTGGTCGTGCTTGGCGACGACCATCAGGCCCGAGGTGTTCTTGTCCAGGCGATGCACGATGCCTGGCCGCTCGACCCCGCGGATGCCCGAAAGATCGCGACAGTGGGCCAGCAGGGCATTGACCAGGGTGCCCCTGGTCGCCCCTGAGCCAGGATGGACGGTGAGCCCGCGCTGCTTGTTGAGCACCAGGATGTGCCCGTCCTCATACACGATGTCGAGAGGAATGCCGGACTCCGGCTCAGGCTCAGCCGGAACGGTGGGTGGGATCTCAACCAGCACCTGCCAGCCGGCCTTGAGACGGGTGGAGGATTTGGGATGCTGGTTGGCCAGAATGACGCGGCCCGACTCGATCCAGTCTTGAATCTGCGAGCGCGAGCACTCGAGCCGGCGGACCAGAAAGTGATCGAGCCGCGTGCCCACGTCCTCCGGCCCGACCTCGAAGCTGTGCACGCTGGGCTCGGGCTTGACGTCCTCGGGGCGGGTGAAGAGATCGTCCGTCATATCCAGCTGCGAATGAAGAAGAGGCGCCGAAAGTAGCCTTCCGGGATGCTCAGCCCGGTCAGCAGGGGAAAGAAGACCGCAAAAGAGATCAAGATGCAGACGAAATAGCCGATCAATGCCCGACGCCAGAAGGGCGTGTCGGTCCACTCCAGCAGGGCCATCCCGGAGATCAGCGCCATGATGGGAATGCAGGGCAGCATGTAGTAGATGAACCCGCCCGTGGTGGCCGAGGCCCACAGCAGCACCTGAGGGAAGTAGGTCAGAACCAGGAAGGCCCGGGCCCGGTCGCGCCGGGTCCAGGCCAGAATGGTGGCCTCCAACAAGAACATCAAGAAGGGCAGCCAGAACAGGGGATTACCGATGGTGACCACGCCCCGCACCTTTTTGTTCTCGGCCATCGGCTCGTCCTTGGGCTCTTCCTCATAGACATACCAGACCGGCTTGTAGTCGACTGGCCAGGAGTAGAACGGGGACAGGTAGCGGTGGTCGAACTCCTTCTGATTGTAGCGAAAGCGCACCATGCGCTCGTGATAGCCCTGAATCGTTTTGAGCTGTTTGGGCCCGATAGCCCCCTCGCGCAAGAAGAGTGGGGTGTAGGAAAGCAGGTAGATGGCCGGGATCACCAGCGAGAAGAGCAGGCTCAGAGCGACCAGGCGCTTCCAGTTGAATCCGGCCGGCCAGAGCCAGACCATGGCCGCAAAGGCGCCAACGGCCGCGAACAGGCCACTCCACTTGCAGGCGGTGGCCAGACCGAACATGACGGCCGCCGCCAGAGCCCAGAGGGAGGAGCGCTTTCCGGCCTCGAGATACTTCCAGGCGGCCACCAGTCCCAGCATGATCCAGAAAGCCTGATACATGTCCAGCATCGCGATGCGCGACTGGACCAGGTGCATGAAGTCGAAACTCACCAGGCCAGCCGCTGTGAAGGCCACGAAACGACCGCCCCCTGGCATGATCCAGCCCAGGTAGAAGGTGAGCGGGATGATGGCCACACCCAGCACCAGGCTGCCCAGTCGCCACCCTACCGTCTCGTTGAGGGGAACGCCCCGAAAGCGGAGGAAGTCCACCAACTCGATTCCCAGGCCGAGTTGCAGCTTGCCCAGCAGGGGATGCACGCTGTTCGGGTCTTCCTGGCCAGCATAGATCTTCTTGGCCGCATCCACATAGTAGATCTCATCGAAGTATTCGCGGGAAGGAAAGTCGATGCGGTAAGCCCTGGTTCCAAAAGCCACCAGCAGGAGCAACAACAACCAGACCAGGTCTCGGCGCGTGAAGGAGGGCGGCCGGTGGCCCCCCTCCCGGTGCTCCTCGGGCCCGACCGAAACGAACTCAGAGTGACTTTCGGGTGGATGCTCGGACATCATGAAATGCAATGGCCTCCACGGACGGACTCGAACCGTCGACCTACCGCTTAGGAGGCGGTCGCTCTATCCCCTGAGCTACGCGGAGACGCAGGTTGAGTCTAAACCATATCTGGCCGGGGAGCAAGTCCCGTCAGCGCGACTTGCTGTCCTCGACCTTACCGTAGAGAGAGCGATAATACGGCTCGTCCTTCTTCAGGCCGGCCTCGGTGTGATAAGTCCCCGCGCATCGCAGCGTGAAAACCGGCACACCGCCCTGTTTGAACTGATAGCCGTTGGGCTGCTCATAGGTAAACTTGCCCGAGGCAGGACAGACGGGCAACTTGGGGAGCGTTGGCTCCTTGCCTTCGATGAGGACGCTCAGACGAGGAGGGAGGCTCCCCTTGTTCTTCTTCTGGTAATCCTCCAGGGCTTTGCTGATCACCATCAGGTTCTGACGGCACCCCTCCAGGTCCGAGTCCAGCTTCTTGGAGGCATTGACGGCCGCCAAACCGGGCAAAATCACCGCCACAAGCACTCCGGCCAGAAAGAGCACCGAGCAAAGCTCCACATAGTTCGTTCCCGCTGGCTTCGTCCGCTCTCCACTCATTTCAGCGTTTTCACCCTCTCCTGGGCTCGCTCGATGTACTTGGCCATCTTCTGGCCGGGCGCCATCTCGCTCTGGGCCATCTCCAGAAAGGCCTTGTAGCTCTCCAGGGCCTTCTCTTTCTCGCCCGTCAATTCGTAGGCCTGGGCCAGGATGAACTGGGCCTCGCTGAAGTCCGGTTTGAGCTGGATGGTCCGGCGGAACTCGGAGATGGCCTCAAAGATCTTCTGCTCATTGAGATAGACCGTGCCCAGGGCGTAATGAGCCCGGAAGCTGTCCTTCTTGATGTCCAACGCTTCCACCAGGGCTCGGCGAGCCTTCTCATAGTCGCGCTCGAGACTGTAAAGCTCACCTCGCGCGACTCGCACCTCGAAGCAGCCATGATCGAGCTTGAGGGCCTCGCTGAGCTTATTGCCGGCCGCGTGCATCTGGCCTTTCTCCATCAACTCACGAGCCTCGCCCACCAGCGACAGGGCGCCCTGCTTCTTTTGCACCTGAACGTCCCACAGGTTGGCCACCAGCAACCCCCAAGACACAAGCGCCGAGAGAAAAAAGGTTCCCGAGTCGATGGCCTTGTTGGCAAAGAGCCAGAAGAGCGGACCTGGCAGGAGCAGCAGCCCCAGCATCAGGAAAATCTTCTTGATGGTCAGCACCTTCATGGTTTTCGGGGATTTCGGACTTGTTTCATGGGTTCCCTGTAAAGTTCGTCGACCTCCCCTGTCGTCGCTGAAAGGTTCCAGTGAGGAGGTCAACTAGACCAGGGCGGTCGAGTTTGTAACAGAGTTGTTAACTTCTGGACACGCCACCCGGTCCCGCCCCCCCTCGGGTTGCACCCGAAGAAGGGCTTGACTATATTGGTAACTGACGACCCGTGCGTGCGAGCGCGGGCGCGAAAGGTGGAACAGATGGCGATCGGCAATGTGAATGTCCCTCAGGGTGGGTCCAATGCCCAAGTGAACAACGCCACCCACACCGGGGCAGCCCAGCGACAGAGCGCGGCGGCCCGAGGGGATGTCACGGGGGCCCGCGAGCAAACCGCGCGCGAGCAACAGGTTGGGGACAGTTCCACGGTCAGCTCGACTCCTGACCCGCAGGCCCAGCAGCAGCAGGCGCCGCCGCCCGAGCAGGAGAGTGTCGAATTCAAGTCGCTCGGCAAGAAGAACGGGGTCGAGCGTTTCGGGGTCGAGGGTGACCCCAACATCCAGCTTTACGTCTCCGACTCCGGGGTCCAGTTGCAGCGGATGCCCGGCCAGATGATCGTTGGCATGCCCGATGGCAACATCCTGATGCGCGATATGAACTCGGGCAAGGTCTCCGGACATTCGGCCGATGGCAAGAAGCTCGAGGTGACCTCGGATGAGGTCAACAAGACGCTCAGCTACGTGGATGCCGAAGGCAACCGCATCACGGTGAAGCCCGAGAACCTGACCGTGGTCGTGAACGACGAAGCTCGCATCCACCCCGACCGCTCGGTCGAGAACCTGAAGGGGCAGCAGTTCGTCCAGCAACCGGCTCCCCAGCCCAGCGGCATTCTCAACCCCGACCTGGGAATGGGCGCCGATCAGGTCAACCTGGGCGGAGCCGGTCCCGGAGTGGGCAATGCCGGCCTCTACGGGCCTCAGGCCGGCGGCCTGCAGGGCGCCCGTCAGGAGCAAACCCCTTCGGGCTTGATGCGCACCATCACCCCGGATGGAATGATGGTCATCGGATTGCCAAACGGCGTGGCCATCAGCCACGGGCCGGCCGGGGCCATGGCCATGGATTCCCGCTCGCAACAGCCCATCCCGGTTCAGGTGGCCATGCACCGCCGACCCGACGGTGGCGAGGAGTATCGCTATCAGTTCCGCGATGCCGGCGGGAATCTCTATACCCTGTTCTCCCAGAGCATGGACTTCACCGTGGAGTCGCCCGACCGCCGCGTGGCCCAGATGGTCC
>CAZWUN010000100.1:0-14736 GCA_964637145.1 uncultured Burkholderiales bacterium | reverse complement strand
CACCGACCTGAAGGGCGAGTTGCTGGCCAACGTGCGCGTTTCGGAGCCCAACCTGGAGTTGCTGGAAGTGAACGAGATCGGGCGCGGCCTGATTTTGCGGCGGGTCTCGGATCCCAAGGTCATCGAGAAAGTGGAGGCCTCCAAGGGGCTCGACCTCTGGCCCCGCAAGGTGCGCGCCTCCAATGTTTTTTTCCCGGACCCCGAGAAGCTCACGGCCCTGGAGGCCGACGTGGAGATCTCACTGCGGGGCGGGCAGTTTGCCGACCACAAGGTGCCCGGCTATCGCCAATATTTCACCGGCGAATTGCGCGAGGGCTACATGAAGGGGCGCGTGGTGGTGCGCTCGGTGCCGGTCGAGATCGAGCGCCGCACGCCCTATCCCTATCGCGACGCGGTCCCCGAGGACGTTGCCCCCTACCTCAAGCCCGGTCCCGGCGTGGAATCAGATTTTTCTCCCATCATCAACAAGTCGCTGGAGCTGACCTGGAAAGCCGAGAACACCTACTCAGCCGCCCGCCGGCTCTGCAACTACGTGCAGTCGCAGATCGAGGAGGGGGTATCGCTGCCCTCGGCCCGCTACGCCCTGGAGAGCGGCGTGGGCAATCCCGAGAGCAAGGCCCTGGTGCTGGTGGCCATGGCCCGGGCAGCCAAGCTGCCCGCCCGCCGGGTCGGCGGTCTGTTGTTCCGCGACGGCTCTTTCGTGCCCCATCACTGGGCCGAGATCTGGCTGGGCCCGAACGAGGGCTGGACCCCCTTCGACCCCACCACCCAGGAGCAGGGCCACGTGGGAGCAAGCCACATCGCGCTCTGGGAGAGTGGCGACGTGCAGAGCCTGGACGTCAAGGTGGTCAGTTACGCCCCGCGCGCTCCGAGCAAGGTGGCCTTCTTCAACAGCGAGCTGAGCTGGCCGGTGGGCGAGGAGCGGGTCTACACCATCGTCAAGGACGGCCAGAAGATCGGTCAGGAAACGGCCGGCATCACCGAACTGGTGGTGCGGGGCGACAAGGAAGGCTATGTCTTCCAGGCCGCCGCCGAGATCAACCAGCAGCAGACGGTACCCTTCAAAGCCGATTCCGAGCTCTTTGTGGACACTCGCGGTCTGCCCCTGGAGTTCAAGCTCCAGGCCATGGAGAACGGCCAGAAGACCATGGAGCAGAGCTTCGCCTTCAGCCGCGACGTGGCTCGACAGGAGCGACAGGAGAAGGGCGGACCGGTGGTGCGCGAGGTGCCCTTCTCGCAGGGCACCTACCTGACCGACCAGCGCTTCCTCTCCCAGTGGGCCCTGGTGGTGGGCCAGACCCCCAAACCCGAATCCGGCAAGACTTACAACGTGGGCGACAAGTACACGTTCCACATCTTCGTGCCCGAAGAGTTGCGAACCCGCGAGATGGTGCTCGAAGTGCGCGGACAAGAGCCGCTGGCCGGCCCGGACGGCGAGGAGATGCAGGTCTGGCGGCTGGAGTCGGACGGAGGGATGGCCTTCTTCCTCAACGAGAAGAACCAGGTGGTCAAGATCGCCATTCCCACCCAGAACCTGGAAGTGGTGCTGCAAGAGACCCGCTTCAAGATGCAGTAATGTGCGGCCGCATCACGCTCACGGTGAGGCCCGAGCAGCTCATCGAGGAGTTCGGAGTGCAGGAGGTAGATGAGCAATTCGTGCCGCGCTACAACCTGGCTCCCACCCAGGGCGCCGCCGTCATCTGCGACCGCGATAGCGCCCGGGTGCAGCTCTTTCGCTGGGGATTGGTGCCCTTCTGGGCCAAAGACCTCAAGATCGGCTCCAAGCTGATCAATGCCCGCAGCGACAGCGTGGCCTCCAAGCCGGCTTTTCGCAAGTCGTTTGAGGGCAAGCGCTGCCTGGTCCTGGCAGATGGCTTCTACGAGTGGAAGACGACCGCCAACAGGCGCAAGCAGCCCTATTTCATCGCCCTCAAGGACCGCCGCCCTTTCGCCTTCGCCGGCCTGTGGGCCAGTTGGCGTCCGCCGGAGGGCGAGAGCGTGCACAGCTGCAGCGTGATCACCACGGAAGCCAACGACTTGCTCGGCCGCCTGCACGACCGGATGCCGGTGATCTTGCCTCCAGAGGCCCGCGCCCTCTGGCTCGACCACGATGCCAGCCCCGAGGTGCTCCAGGCTCTGCTTCGACCCTACCCGGCCGAGCAGATGGAGAGCTTTGCCGTGTCCCCCGCGGTCAACTCTCCGGCCCACGAGGGACCGGATTGCCTGGTCCCGGTCCAGGAGCAGGTCGAGCTGTTCTAGCCAGGCATGGACGAGATTGTTGGGGAGCTGCGTCAGGAAGGGCGCCTGGAGAGCCGGGGGGGCTTCACGGTCGACCTGGAGCAGGCCATGCACAAGCTGGCCGAGCGCCAACTCGACCTCCCCGGCCTCTACCTGCTGAAGACAATCCAGGCAGCCGTGGCGCTCCAGGCTCTGGACATCGACCTGCGGATCGGAGCCGCCGAAGTGCGCTGCACCGCCACTCTCCCCGCAGATAGCCTGCCGGAGAATGTCCAGCAGCTGTTGCAGGGCCCGTTCCAGGAGTTCTGCTCGCCCGCCATGCGGCACCTGGCCTGGGCCTGGACGGCGCTGGCCGCGCTCGAGCCGGAATGGGCCACCCTGTCGGTGGCCAACTGCACCCTGCGACTGGAGCGTGGAAAAACATCCTGGGGATCGATTCAGACCGCCAACCAGCTCTGCCTCCAGTTGCGGCGGCCGGCCGGCAGCTGGTGGCGACGCCTCGTGCCGACTCTGGCCCGGCGCACCGCCGAGCACGTCATGGTCAGCCGCCTGGGGGCCTTCTGTCCGGTCCCCCTCCGCCTGGACGGGCGCTCGGTGGACGCCAGCGAGCCCCGCCTGGACAACTGGCAGCGACGTCCTCTGGGGATTCTCACCACGGCCCTCTACCAACCCCTGCGCAAGGACCACCTGGTGGGGCACCGGCTGGTGTTCCGTCCCTCGGGACGGGTTTCGGCCCGCCCTCCCCTGCTCCAGAAGGCCGGGAGCGTGGCCGTGAACGACCACGAAATCCTGACCGGTAATTATCTTCATCGTCCGCTGGTCTACAGCTGGAAGTTCCCCGATGCTGAGCCCGTGCTGGTCCGAGGGTCCAACCGTCCCATGCACATCCAGCTCGACCAGTGCTACATGGTGGGTCTGTACACCGGATACGTGGGCGATGAAGCGCACTACGACATCGAGCGAATGGCCTGTCTGGCCCTGCCCACGCCTGCGGTCCATTCTCACCTCGGGCCCGGCTCGCGCAAAATCCCTCCTCCTCAGTTCATGCCGCTTCCCCAGAAGTGCTTGCGGCCACCCGACGCGCAGGCCGTCCCGCTCTGCTGGGCTCATCTCTGGCTGCCGGCCGACCAGGGAGACCTCCCGGGTCGCGTCTATCCCTGCCAGCACGGGGTTCTGCTCGATCCGGTGGAGGGCGATCTTGGTCATCCCGGGGTCGTGGCCGTGGTTTCGGCCGACCACCTCCGGACCGACCTCTCCCAGCTAGCGGTGGTGCGGGACGAGGACTGGGATGCTCTGTGGACCGAGTTGCAGGCCGAGGTGCGCGAGTTCCGCTTGTGGCTGGCCCGGTCTGAAGGAGTGCGCCTGCTGGCCGACCTGGACTACCTGGTGATGAGCCATATCCAGCGCAGGCTGGCCGCCTCCCCGTGACGAAGGCCGCCAGATGCTCAAGCGACTCCTTCTTTTGCTCTTGCTCCAGGTGGCTGTGCTGGCCCAGACCGGTCAGCCTCGCAGCGACCGGGTCGTCGGCTACTGGGTCTCGTCCAGCGGCAAGGAGGTCACTCTGGCTTACTCGGGCCAGCCGGAAACCTTTCTGGTCCAGGTCTACAACCAGAGCGGCCCGCCCACCGAGTACACGGCCCACTGGACCTCCGACAGCGAGTTCTACTACGACGCCAGGGAGGAGCGGGTGCTGGGCGTTTACCGCGCCGACTCGGACAGCGTGAAGATCTTCAACCAGAAGCGCTCCTGGTCGGCGGTCTGGAAGCGCCGCTGAAAGGGGCATGCTCAACCAGCTTCGCCAGGCAGTCATGCCGGTCAAAATGGGGCTGGCTCGCCCCATCGCGGCCACCGGCATCCCTCCCAACCTGCTCACTCTGCTGGCTGTTCCCCTTTCCCTGGGAGCGGCCGGGCTGATTCTTCAGGGCCAACCAGGCTGGGCCTTCGCGCTGGCCCTGCCCGCCGTGCTGGTGGACTTCGTGGACGGCCCGGTGGCCACGCTGCAGGGCCGGGCCACCCCCTACGGCAACCTGCTCGAGTCGGTCGTCGATCGGGTGGTGGACGCGGCTCTGCTGGCTGGCCTGGCCAGCGTCTTTCCGGTGGCCGCGGCCTCGGCTCTGGGCTGCTCGACCGTGGTGAGCTACGTGAAAGCCCGCACCGGTCTGGTGATCGTTTCTGACAACCGCGAATGGCCCGGCTGGGGCGACCGCTCCGATCGGGTGGTGCTGGTGCTACTTTGCATCCTGCTGCTGGCGCTGGGCTGGAGGGGACTTGCCGAGCTGGCCCTCTGGCTGGTGGCCACTCTGTCGGCCGTGGGAGTCATGCAGAGGTTGCGCTACGCCCACGAGTTGGTGAAGACGGGAGAGCTCCTTCCCTACCTGCGACAGGACGAGCCTGAGACCCAGGAGGGATAGGGAGCGCAGGCCCCCACTCGTGGGCGGCTCTCATCGGGCAGGCCGGTCAAATCTCTGTCTCGGCCGGCCGGGCCGGCCACCGGCAGGCTCCGTCGGGAGCGGTAAGCGAAGCCGCCAGAGTCTCAAAGGGTCACGGACGGGCTCGATTCCAGGTGAGGAAGCACGAGTCGAGTCGCAAGGCCGGTCGGCCCGGCCTCAGCGCTCGCGCGAGCGGATGAACACGCCACCCACCCGTAACCCCCCGTTCTCCACCTGAACCGCGGCCGGAGGGCCACCGGCGCTCAGGCGGCTGGCCTCCTCGCGGATGTTGTGGGCTTGCTCGCGACGCTCGTGCAACAGCGGGCCCCAGCGCTGGAGCAGATCCTCAATGCCGACCTTCTCAAAACGAGCCCCCAGATCGCGGCCCAGGCTGTGGCCGACCGAGCGCAGCACCACGGTGGATAAGAACCCCCCGCCGGCGGTGCCGGCCAGGGCCAGGACCGGCCCGACCGTGGGATCGGTCAGCATTGCGCCCGCCAGCGCACCGGTCAGGGCCAGGCCCAGACCCAGCCCGATGCGCCCGCCGTTGACCGCCCAGCGCTGGGCTCGCTGGCAACCCGCCTGCATCTCTTCCAGGGTCTCACCGCGGGCCTGGCCGGCCAGGCTCCGGTCGAGCTCGAGCGAGGCCAGCGCGGCAGACTTCTCGGGACCTTCCGGCAGGGCGACCACCTGCGTGCGGATCTCGTCGAGCAGGCGGGTCAACTCGTTGTCTCGTCCGGCCGGGCTGGCCGCCGGCAGGCTCGGAGGGGCGGGAGCCTTCCAACGCTCGATCACCGCTCCCACACCGGGGGTCTGGACATGACGGGAAGTCCAGCTCTGGGTGCCGTCGTGGGCCAGGCGAGCCAGCACCAGGCCGGGCAGAAGGCCGGCCGAAAGGCCAGCCAGGATGCCCAGAGGACCGGCGCCCTGGGCCGCCAGTTGCCAGGCCACCACCCCGCCCAGACCCAATCCGACCGCCAGGCCAGCACCGGCCGCCGCGCGCTCGATCCGGACGGCCCGTTGGGCCAGCCGCTCCATCTCCTCCACGCTCTGGCCCCGAGCCGCGCCCAGCACCAGCTCATCCTGAGACAGCCTCCGCATGGCCGCCGTCTTGGCGGGCGAGGCCTCCATCCGGGAGAGATTCTGGCGCGACTGCTCGAGGCGCGCCTGCAGGACCTGGACATGCATAACGAGAGCCTACACCGGCCCGCCCAAAGGTCTCTGAAACCGAATTCAGAGCTTGCCCAGGTCGGCGTCGCGCAAGCCCACCAGCACCGAGTCACCCGCGGGGGTCACGCGCAACTCGCCATAACGGGCCGCGGCGAAGTGCTCGGCCTGGCCTTCCTGAAAGAAGTAGCTCTCGGCTCCCAGCCGCGGCTCTCCTTGCGGTGAGCCGCGATATCGCAGCAGCATCTCGCCGGCAGCCAGGGGGCCGCCTTCGTAAGGACGCACGAACTGAGCCACCCCCCTGGCGTCGAGCTGAATCACCATGCGGCCCGAGCCGCTAACCCGGCTGGCCAGAGCGTAGCGAAGGCTCATGTAGTCTCCCTGCATCAGCGAGCGGGGATCCACCGGGGCCAGCTCGAGCAGTATCGGAGTGCCCCGCGCCAGCAGCATCTCTTTCTGGCCGATAAGCAGGCTGGGAACCCCCAGGGCCAGGATCAGCCCCACCCAGAGCAACCAGCGTCGGGTCATCGCAGCAGCCTCCAGCGCACCAGCAGCAGCACCGCGCCGCTGAGTGCCATCAGGCCTGATTTGGCCAGCAGCGTCAGGCCCAGGTCGTAATAGTAGAGACTTCCACAGGTGATCAGGAAGACCCAGGCCAGACCCTGGAGCAGCAAGCTGTGGCGATAAAAGCCGAGGATCAGCGCCCCCAGGGCGGCTGAGACGCCGGGCGCGGTCAGCGTGGAAAGGCCAAGCACCGCCACCCCCAGAGGCGGCCAGAATCGGCCCGACAGCTTCCAGGCCAGACCGGCCACTCCCAGCGTCAGGAGCGCGGCGGTCACCAGACCGGGCTTGAGGATCAGGATCAGCGCAAAGCAGCCCACCACCGAAGCGAATGCCAGCGGCGGAACGGCCGGGCCCAGGGGACGGGAGGCCAGCCGGGGAGCCTCCAGCCAGAGCCATCCAGCCCCCATGGCCAGCGGCAACACCACCATCCCTGGAGTGAGCCAGCCATACTCGAGGCAAAGATACGCCAGGATCGCGCACATTCCCAGAAAAGTGAGGAAGCGGGCGGTGCGGTCCGGGTAGACTCCGATGAAGAGGCCCATGTAGATCAGAGTGACGGGGGCCCAGAGCTCGTCGAGCCACCACCCCAGACCCACGGCCACCAGGATCTGGCTGGTCAGCATCCCGGCCAGGGCCAGCTGATTGAAGAAGTCGTTGCTGCCCTCGCGGATGGACCTTCGCAGGGCCGTAGCCCCCAACCCCACGAGCAGCCCCAGCACCAGCAGCGACAGCTCTGAATTCAGCATTCCGGCCACCAGGAAGCAGACCACCACAAACAGCGAGGCAAGCCAGGCTCCCAGGCCTAACAGCAGGCGAATGAACCAGGGGGGCCGGACGTGCTCGTCCAGGGCTTCCAGCTGAGGCAGCGCCTCGGGCTCGATCAGGCCCTGGTGGCTCAACTCCTGAAGTAGTTGGGGCCAGTTCATCGGCGCGCCTCGAAGCGCAGCCAGGAGGCGGTCAGAGCCAGCTGAGCCAGCAAGACGACAGCCAAGAGCAACCAGAAGGCCGGGCTGTCGGCCATCTCGCCGAACGCTTTGATGAAGGCGGTGGTCAACAGGGTGATGACCGAGCCGGCCGCCAGAGCCAGGAAGAAGAGCTGATGACGGGGGCGATACCAGAGCACCACCAGGGGCAGCGCCACCAGAGCCGCCAGGGGCGCCTGGTCGGAGATCTGCTGGCAGACGGAGGCCCAGGTCAGGCAACCCACCGCCAGGGCGCCCAGGGCCCCGTTCAGCCAGCCCGAACGGGGCTGAGCCCGTTCCCCCACCACCCAGAAGAGCGCGTTGCAGGCGGCCAGTATCAGGGTAAAGGCCGGGTCCTCCGGGCTCATCCCCCGCTCCTGGGCCAGAAAGAGCCCCAGAGACAGGTTGCATAGCAGGGCCCAACCAAGCCAGAGGGGAGAAAGTCCGGCCGCCGCCACCCAGGGAATCGCAAGCAAGGCCCAGGTGGCGAAGAGCAGGTAGGAATCGGCCCCGGTCTGATAGGCCTGGCCATAGACCGCAAGCAGAGCGCCGATCAGGGTGCTGGCGGCGGCCAGACAAACCCGCCCGGCCAGGCTATCGCGCCGGCCGGCCAGGAAGAGGACTGCGATCAATGCCTCCAGCAGGCCCAGTTTGGTCAGACGGGTCAGATCGCGCCAATTGTAGGCAAAGAAGAAGAAGACGCCAGCCAGCAGCAGCAGCGCACCCAGCCCGGCCAGAGCCCGATCCAGAAAGCTGCGCCACTCCTGGGCGGAAGGAGGGGTATAAATCAGCTCCAGACCCCGCTCCACGGCCCCCGGTGAGACTCCCGGTTGGGCTCGCAGGGCGGCCACTCGCTCGGGATCCATACCGCCATCATGGGGGGTTCGATGTCCCGAAGTAAAGGGGGCATCTGCCCCCATTCGGCTCCGGTGTGTCAGCCCCCGGAGTGACACGTCGCCCCCGGAGTGACACAACCTGTGTCGGTGCCCGGAGGGACACAGCCCCGTGGGGCGAGGGATTGTAGCGCATTGAACTCGCCTGGCGCTCGCGCTCCAACCCGATGGCCAGTGAGAGAAGTGCCCGCAAGCTGGGGCACTGTCGGGAGGCCCGCTCGAGAGGTCCTCGAACCAGTCCTGATGAGGACCCTGTGGCTCTGGCTCCTGACGCTGACGCTGGCCGCCGCCGAGCCCCCTACCCTGCCCGTTTCGCTCGACCCGGCCGGGCCCTACCTGATTCTGACCAGCGCCCGGGCTGAGAAGGCCCACCCCCAGGCCCTGGCTGAAGCCTTAAAGCTCCATCCCAGAGCCGTCCGTGGACGCCTCGACCTGCCTGGCCTGTCCCAGGCCTCGGCTCTGCTCAAGCGTCATCGCCCCCACTACACCCTGGTGGTGCTCATGCCCGACGAGTTGGACGCCAACCTGGCCTGGAGGTGGCTCGAGCTGGCCTCCAGGCTGGATGGCGACCCCTTCCTGGACACGCGCACCGGCTTTCTGGTCGGAGCGGAGGCGGCCGCCTACTTCCAGCGGCTGGCCGGCGTGCTATCCGGTCGCGAGCGCGTTCCGGCCAGCCTGGTGGACAACCTGGGGCCGATCAGCCAGGGGCTAAAAGCAGGGCAGCTCCAGACCAACCGGTCCAGCTTCTTTCTGCCCGCGCTGTCGGGTCTGAAGGTGCTGACCCTGGGCCATGGCCCGGGCCTGCCCCCGGCGGCCGCCCTGGAGTCGATGGCTACCGCCGGCCTCCTCCACCTGGGCGGACACGGGCTTCCGGACCGGGTGACGGAGGGGATGACCGCTTCCCAGGCCCGCCAGCTGCAGCTGCCACCGGCCTTCGTCTTCAACGGTTGCTGCTACGGCGGGGTGACGGGTCGATACTACGAGGCCGGAGGCTGGAAAACGGCCCGCTCGAGCTTCTGCCTTGCCGTTCTCAGCCGCCGCCCCCTGGCTTACTTCGCCTCTCTGCACCCCGACCACGGGATGCCGGTCTACCAGGAGATCGAGCGACTGGCCTGGGAGGGGGGCTCGGCTGGCAGCCTCATCAAGGCCACCCACGACGAGGTCATCCTGTCCCTGGGCGCGGCCAGGATGCCCGTCCTGAAGGCCGGCCAGCCGCCTGCCTGGACCCCCGGCCAGATGATGCTCTACGGCACCGCCTCCCGGGTCTTGTTCGGCGACCCGGCGGTGGTTCTGGAGCTGCCCAGGGTAGCCGCCCCGCTGGCTCTCGCCGAGGGGGAGGTGCGGGTGCAAAACCCCGCCCTGGCCGCCTCTCTGACCGACACCTTCGCGGGCGACCTGTGCAGCACGCCCAACATGTTCAACGCCCGGGCCGTATTCTTGTTGAGCGGGCAGAAGTCCCCGGTGACGATCACCGGGGTCACGGTGGGCCAGAAAGCCCTTCGCTATCGAGTGGTCGGACAGGCCGTGGAGCTCGGCAGGGGGTTGCGCGTCCAGGTCGACTGCGAGTCGACGGGGATGTTTCGCTCCCCGTTCTTCTCGCGCCAGGCTCGCATTCACTGGAAATGAGGAGGCGGGACCGCTACCGCGCCTATGAGAAGCGGGCCTGTCGAGCAGGCCCGCTTCTGCAGAGCAGACGGAGCTGTAAGCTCAGGCGCCGGCCAGCACGAACTTGAAGGTGTGCACGTTCTCACCTTCGGTGCCCATCACCAGAGAGGGGTGGAAGCCGCGCTCGCCTTCCTCGCGGTCGATGATGGGGTCGATGGTGTTGTAGGGGTCGTCGTGGAAGTAGAGCTGGGAGAGCAGCGGCTGGTAACCCGGGGCGCTCACTTTCACGTGCACGTGAGCCGGGCGGAAGAGCCGCTCGCCGGTGCCCGGGTCGACGCCCAGGTCGTAGTTGCCCGGGCGCACGGCGCCAAAGTCGGCCTTGCCCTCGCCATCGGCCTGCTGGCGGGCGCGGCCGCGGAACTCGGAGCTCTCCATGTCGTAGACGCCGTTCTTGTCTGCCGTCCAGACGTCCACCATGGCTCCCGGAATCGGATGGCCGGCGGTGTCGACGACCTGGGTGCGATAGCCCACCCTGGTGCCCTCTTCGGCGGCCGCGAACAGCTCGGAGCGCACCGGAGCGTTTTCGCGGTAATAGGGTCCCTGCACGTCCCCGAGGGTGGGGGCGAGTTGCTCGGCCGGCCGGATCAGGCTGAGGAGCTGAGCGCGAGTAGGAAAGGCCTGCGGCGAGGCGCTGGACTCGAAGCGATCGGCCGGGCCGGCCGTCTGGGGCTGGCTGGCGATGCGGCTATACTGAAGCTGGGGCGCGGTGGCGGTCAAAACGGTCAACATGGATTGGGTCCTCCCCGAGTTTGGTGGTTGCTTGGTCGGGTCAGGTTAGCAGCCGGCAGCGTGGGGCTTGTTACGCTTTGTCGGTTCGATCGTTAACGCCCGGACAGGGGCGGGAAGCCCGCTGGCAGAAGCTGAGCCAGCATGTTCTTCTCGCCCTACCGCCACGGCTTCGTGCGCGCCAGCGTGGCCGTCCCCCATGTGAAAGTGGCCGAGCCGGCCTTCAACCTGCAAGCCACTCTGAGGCTGGCTCGACGGGCCAGCGAAGCCCGGGCCGCCCTCTGCCTCTTTCCCGAGCTGGGCCTATCGGCTTACTCCAATGACGACCTGTTTTTTCAAGACGCTTTGCTGGACGGGGTCATGAACTCGTTGGGCGAGCTGTGCCGGGTCAGCGCCGAGTTGACCCCCGTGTTGCTGGTGGGGGCTCCCCTGCGCTTTCAGGCGGCCCTCTACAACTGCGCCGTCGTGCTCTACCGGGGTCGGGTGCTGGGGGTGGTGCCCAAGACCTACCTGCCCAACTACCGCGAGTTCTACGAAAAGCGCCAGTTCACGTCGGGAGCTTCGGCCGGCTTTGGCGAGGTCGAACTGTTCGGCCAGCGCGTCCCGTTCGGCAACGATCTGATCTTCCAGGGTCCAGGCGACTTTGCGCTGGCTGTGGAGGTGTGCGAGGACGTGTGGGCTCCCATCCCCCCGTCCACCTATGCGGCCCTGGGCGGGGCCACGGTGCTGGCCAACCTGTCGGCCAGCAACATCACCGTGGGCAAGGACGAGTATCGCCGGGATCTGTGCGCCTCGCAGTCGGGCAAGTGCGTGGCCGGCTACCTCTACTCGGCGGCCGGCCCGGGCGAGTCCACCACCGATCTGGCCTGGGACGGGCACGCCCTCATCTATGAAAACAACGAGAAGCTGGCCGAGTCGGCGCGATTCAGCCGCGAAGAGCAGCTGATCCTGGCCGACCTCGATCTCGAGCGCCTGGTGCAGGATCGGGTACGACAATCAAGCTTTCACGACTGCGCCGCCCTGCACGCCGAGCGAGTACGGGCCCTGCGCAGGGTGGAACTACCCTTCCAGGCTCCCGAGGGCGAGCTCGGATTGGAGCGCGCGGTGGACCGGTTTCCCTTCGTCCCCTCGGATACCCAGCACCGCGACCAGCGCTGCTACGAAGCCTACAACATCCAGGTCCACGGCCTGGCCAAGCGGCTCGAGCAAACGGGGGTGCAGAAGCTGGTCATCGGGGTTTCGGGGGGACTCGACTCGACCCACGCCCTGATCGTGGCCGCCCGCACCATGGACAGACTGGGGCTCTCGCGAGGCAACATCCTGGCTTACACCATGCCGGGCTTTGCCACCTCGGACCAGACTCTGGCGAACGCCCACCGGCTCATGCAAGCGCTCCATGTCAGCGCCCACGAGTTGGACATTCGCCCCAGCTGCCTGCAGATGCTCAAGGACCTGGGCCATCCGTACGCCCAGGGCGAGCCGGTCTACGACATCACTTTCGAAAATGTGCAGGCCGGCGAGCGCACCTCCCACCTCTTCCGCCTGGCCAACCACCACGGCGGCCTGGTGGTGGGCACGGGCGATCTGAGCGAGTTGGCCCTGGGCTGGTGCACCTACGGGGTGGGCGACCACATGGCCCACTATGCAGTCAATGCCTCCGTGCCCAAGACGCTGATCCAGCACCTGATCCGCTGGGTCATCTCGAGCGAGCAATTTGGGCCTGATACCGATGCCACGCTGCAGGCCATTCTGGATACCGAGATCACCCCCGAGCTGATCCCGGGAGGCCAGAGCACCGAGGCCAAGATCGGTCCCTACGAACTGCAGGACTTTCATCTCTACTACCTGACCCGCTACGGCTTCAGGCCCAGCAAAGTGGCCTATCTGGCCCACCACGCCTGGAGCGACCGCGAGCGCGGGCGCTGGCCCGAGGGGGTGAGCGAGCGCCGGCAGTACGACCTGGCAACCCTCAAGAAGTGGCTGGAAGTATTCTTGTTCCGGTTCTTTCAAATCAGCCAGTTCAAGCGAAGCTGCATCCCCAACGGGCCCAAGGTGGGCTCGGGCGGCTCGCTGTCGCCCCGAGGCGACTGGCGTGCGCCTTCCGACTCGGAGGCCCGGGTGTGGCTCGACGAGCTGCAGAGCAACGTGCCGGACTCTGCTTGAGAGAAGCTCAGTTCCGGAAAAACACCCGCAGGGGGAGCTGAACGACCTCCAGGGTCTCCGACCCGTAGCGCTTGCGCGAGAGCTCGAGCTGGAGCTCGAGCATGTCCTCGCTCAGGGTGAAGTCGCAGCGGGTGACGTTCCGAGCCAGCAATTTGCCGCCATTGCGAAAGGTGGCCAGAGCGGCCAGGGGAGCCGGCGTGGAGCTTGGCGGCACCAGCGGGGTCTCGGTCCAGAAGACCTCCTGAGTGGCCGCATTGTAGTAGCAGATGAGGTACTTGTGCCAGAGGGGACTGCGGCTGCCGGGATCGTAGTCGTACTCGCCGGTGGCATCATTCCAACAACTCAGGAAAGCGACCGCTGTTCCGGTGCCCGGACCCGGATCGAGCCCGGCGCTGGCGTAGACGCTGCGCTCGATCTCACGGCTGAGGCGCCCGGTAACGACCTGGGCCTCCTGAAGCAGCTGGGTCTGGGCCTCTGCCTTCTTCCAGGCACTGGCCCCGGTGCGGTAGATGAAGAACATCATGAGGAACAGGATGGCCAGCAGCATGTAGGCGACCATGGCCTCGATCAGCGTGAATCCCTGCCTCCTCGTCATGGGTGCAGGTGGGTCTCCAGGACGATATTGCCCGTCTGGCCCCACCGCACTTGCACGGTGATACTCCTGAGGGTGGGCGAGATTTCCTGACCGGTCACGATGATGTCGAACTTCTGGCTGCTGAGGGTCTGTCCTGGATAAGGCCCGGGAGGGAAGAGAAGCGGTGCCACGCCCACCGTGGGGTCGGGATTGCGTCCATCAAAGGTGTAAGCGCCATTGGGGATGTAGGCAAAGCCGCCCTTCTTGATGTTGAACTTGACCTGCTCGAGCACCTGATGCGCGAGCTCGGTTCCGGTCGCCAGGTCTCGCGAGCGGGCCGACAGTTGCACCCCCCCCAGGAAGACTCCCACCAGGCCAAGGATCGCCACCGCCACGATGCCAAAGGCCAGCACCAGTTCTGCCACGGAGAAGCCTCTGCGGTCGCGCGGAACTGAAGTGGTGACGAATGGCGCTGAAGAGTCCAACGAGCGTGCCTTAACGGCCGATCCAGGTCTCCACCGCGACGGTGGGGCCGGCCGCCGAGCCGATGGGATTGGTGAACAGGCTCTCCACGTAGGTCACCCGGGTGCCGTTGGCCAGATAGATGTCCCCGGGTTTGACCGTCTTGCCGTTGATGGTGGCTGAGGGGAGAGAGGAATCGCCCTGGGTCAGGACGGCCCCCAGCACGTTGACCTCGTGGGCCGCGTAGAGATAGCCGTTGGTGTAGATCATCCCCTGAAAATAGGAAGTACCCAGCCTGTCGTAGTCGATCTGGTTGGTCAGGTTCACCAGTTCAGGCATCACCACGTCATAACCGCCGTCGATGGCGGCGTCGAAAATCCCGATGTAGGTGTTGCTGCCTGTCTGCCAGGCTCCGGACTGCCATTCGGTTACGATGTCAGCAACGGTGACGGTGGCCGGGTTGACCCCGTTCTCCGAGCCCCAGTTGACGTAGACGTCCTTCAACCCCAGGAACTTCTTGGACAGAAAGTCGCGCGCGCTGCTGGGAGGCTGGGCCTGAATGGTGGTGGCCATGCGAGCCATAAGGTCGTTGTTGTAGCCTTCCCAGGTGCCCGAAGGGGCCGCGTAACCGAGGGTGCGGCGCTGCGAATCGAGGTCGTTCTTCAGCACGCCGGCGCCGACCATGTCGGTGTTTGCCGCCGCCGAGGCCATGGTGGCCTGCATGTCCATGATGGTGTCCTGGGCCTGGGCCCAGTTGGTGGCGAAGGCGGGATCGGTGGAGGCCAGCGAGTTGAGATACAGGTTCCCGTCGAACCCGGTCAGGGAAACGTTGCCCCGGCTGTAGAGCGCGATGTTGTCGTTGCCGGCGATCTGAGAGTCGCCCTTGAGGGCCG
>CAZWUN010000099.1:0-15077 GCA_964637145.1 uncultured Burkholderiales bacterium | reverse complement strand
CCAGCCCTACCGGCTATCTCCATGTCGGCGGCCTGCGCACCGCCCTCTACAACTACCTGCTGGCCCGCAAGACAAAGGGCATTTTCCTGCTGCGCATCGAGGACACCGACCAGAATCGGCTGGTGGCCGACGCCACCGAGAACATTCTGGACGCCATGGCCTGGGCCGGCGTCTCGCCCGACGAAGGGGCGGGCAAAGGCGGCCCCCACGAGCCCTACATCCAGAGCCAGCGGCTGGAGATTTACCGCCGCCACGCCGCCGAGCTGGTCGAAAAGGGTCACGCCTACCCCTGTTTTTGCACCCCCGAGGAGCTGGCCGCCCGTCGCGAGGAGCAGACCCGCCAGGGCCTGTCCAGCATGTATGACCGGCGCTGCCGGGCGCTTTCTCGTGAGGAGGCCCGCGGCCGCATCGAAGCGGGCGAGACGCACGTGATCCGCATGAAGATTCCCGATGAGCGCACCCTGGTGGTGGACGACCTGGTGCGCGGCCCGGTCGAGTTCAGCTCGGCCGTGGTGGACGATCAGGTGCTGGTCAAGTCGGACGGCTTCCCCACCTACCACCTGGCCGCCGTGGTGGACGACCACCTGATGGAGATCACCCACGTCATCCGGGGCGAGGAGTGGCTCACCTCCACTCCCAAGCACCTCCTGCTCTACGAGTACTTCGGCTGGGACCCTCCCCGCTTTGCCCACCTGCCGCTCATCTTCAATCGCCAGAAGAAGAAGCTCTCCAAGCGAGATGGCGACGTGGCCGTGGAGGCTTACCGCGAGAAGGGCTACTTCCCGGAGGCCCTGGTCAACTTCCTGGCCCTGATCGGCTGGAGCCCGGGCGACGACCGCGAGTTCTTCACCCTGCCAGAGCTGGTGGAAGCCTTCTCCATCGAGCGGGTCAACAAGTCGTCGGGCGTGTTCGACCTGGATAAGCTGAACTACATCCAGCGCCACTACGTCAAGACGCTGCCCACCGAAACCCTGGTGGAGCGGGCCCTGCCCTGCTTTCAGAGCCCTCCCGAGCGCTCTTACGTTGGCCAGATCATCGATCTGATGCGCGAGCGGGTGACCTTCATGCACGAGATCCCCGCTCTGAGCTACTTTTACCAGGACCCCGAGCAGTACGACGAAAAGGTGCTCAAGAAGCGCTGGAAGGAGAGCTCGGCCGAGCTGATGACCAGCTTCGCCCAGAGGCTCGAAGCCTTGAGCGCCTGGACGGTGGAGTCCACCGAGGCCTGCCTGCGCGCTCTGGCCGAGGAGCGCGAGCTGAATCCGGCCGAGCTGATCCACCCGACCCGCCTGGCCATCTCGGGTGTGGGGGCGGGAGCGGGCCTGTTCGAGACCATGGAGGTGCTGGGCCAACCGGCCTGCGTGCGCCGCCTGCGGGCGGCCGCCGACCGCATCCAGCTACCGGTGGCCTGATGCACCTGGCGCTCGACTTCGACGGCGTTTTCTGGGACAGCGTGGGCGAGTGCTATGTCACTGCCCAACGGACCTGGCGCGAGCTTTTCGGGGCCGCGCTGCCCGAATGCGAGCAAGGCTTTCGCAGCGGGCGCTGGATGGCGCGGGTGGGGTCCGACTTCGGCAAGCTGCTCTCGCTGGCCGCCGAAGACCCCCTGAAAGACCTGAGCGGCTTTTCCCGGACCGACTGGGAGGCACGGCCCTTCCCGCGGGGCGAGGAGTTCGAGCAGCACTTCTACCGCCAGCGCGAGCAGGCCCGGGAGAGCGATCCGGCCGGCTGGGCCGCCCTGCAGGGCCCCTACCCGTGGTTTCTGGAGGAGTTCCCCGCCCTGCACGCTCATTTCGGGCAGCTGGCCATCGCCACCACCAAGGATGCGGCCTCGGTCCGCCAGCTGATCGCTCCTCTGGGCCTGGACCTGATGGTGCTCGGGCGCGAGTTCTCCACCGACAAGCGGGTCCAGATCCGGCACCTGGCCGCCGACTGGGGAGTCGATCCCTCAGCCATCACCTTCCTGGACGACCTTTTGGACAACCTGCGGCCTGTCCAGGAGACCGGGGCCCGCGTGGCCCTGGCCGCCTGGGGCTACAACACTCCTCAGGAGCGCGAGCAGGCGCGAAGCGAGGGGATTCCCGTGGTGGAGCCGGGAGGCGTGGCCCGGGCCCTGTGCGGCTGATCCTGTTCGACATCGACGGCACCCTGATGGCCAGCTCGGGCGTGGGCATGCGAGCTCTGGGCCGGGCCATGAATGAGGTGAGCGGCATCGATCTGTCCGTGCTGGGCGTGCTGCCGGACGGCAAGACCGACCCCGCCATCGTGCGGGAGGCCTTCGAGCTGGGCGGTCTGGCCCCGGAGAGCTGGCCCGAGACTGAGCGACAGCTGTTCGAGCGCTATCCAGCCTACCTGGCCGAGGAGCTGGCCGCCCCCGAGGCAAGGGTGCGCATCATGCCGGGCGTGGTGGAGCTGCTCGAGCACCTGGCCATCCAGCCAGAGTTCCACCTGGGCCTTCTGACCGGCAACCTGGAGAGCACCGCTCGCCTCAAGCTCGAGCGGGTGGGCCTGAGCCACTACTTCCCGATCGGGGGCTTCGGCTCGGATTGCCACCAGCGCGAGAACCTGGGCCGTTTTGCCCTGGAGCGGGCCAGAGCACACTACGGGGTCGACTATCCGCTGGAGCGAGTCTGGCTGGTGGGCGATACCGATCGCGACGTGCAGGCCGCTCGGGCCCTGTCGGCCCGGGTGCTGGCGGTGGCCACCGGCCGCTACACCCGGTCTCAGCTCGAGGAGCACCTGCCGGATGCATGCCTTGAGAATCTGGGGGCGCTGGATGAGGTGCTGCAGGTGCTGGCTGGCTGAAGGCAAAGCTCCAGCAGTGTACGTCGGTATCTGTCGCTACGATCTCCACCTCGTGTCCGGGCCCCAGTCTCTCAAGGAGAAGCGGGCCGTGGTGCGCAGGCTGCGCGACCGTCTGCGCAGCCGTCTTCAGCTCTCGGCCGCCGAAGTGGACGCCCAGGACCTGTGGCAGCGGGCCGTCCTGGGGGTGGCCTGCGTGGGGGCCGACGCGGGGGTGGCTCGGGGCCAGCTCGAGGCGGCCGGCAAGCTGATCGCCTCTTTTCCCGAGGTGGAAGTGCTGGGGGAGGACCTGGAGGTGATGGCCTATCCCTGAGCATCTCTACGTGGCCCCCCGGGGCCCGAAGGTCGATTTGGTGACCGCCCGCGAAGCGGTCATTACCTGGCTGACGGCTCGCCGTGCCAGAGGCCGGCTGCGGGTGGAGGGGCATCCCGAGGCCCTCAAGCAACTGGCCTGGCTGGGGCTCGATTGGGAGGTCAGCCTGGGCCTGGACCTGCCCGCCGAGGAGCTCTGGGCCCGGTTGCAGCCCGAACTGGGCGTTGGCCTGCGGGTCTTCGACCGGGGCCGACCGGTCACCGCGGGGCCGGAGAGCCTGGAGCTGGCCCCGCTGCTGGGAGAGGTTCCTGACCTGGAGAGCCTGGGTCGCCAGGGCATCCTGGCCGAAGGGGTGCTCAGCTACCTGGCCGAGAGCGCCTGGACCCCTCCTGAAGGCAAGCGTTTCATGACGCGCCAGGAGCTCTTGCGCGAGTTCGACCCGGCCGGGCTCGTCAAAGAGCCGGTGCTCTTTGACCCCGAGGCCCTGCAAGAGCGCCACCTGAACTTTCTGGCCGAGCTGACTCCGGCCGAGCTGTGGGAACGCTCGCTGCCCTACTGGGAGAGCGGTCTTCTGCCCGACGAGTTGGAGGAGCAGACCGTCCTCGACCTGGAGGCCCTGGCTTTGTTGCTGGCCGACCAGTGCCACTCGCTGCTCGATTTTCCCCGCCTGGCTCGCTTCTACTTTGCTCCTCCGGGCGGTCCCCCCGACCCTGGCCTGGCCGCCCGGATGGAGGCGGCCGACTGGGAGAGCGACCCGCTGGCGGATCTGACCCCCGAAGAGAGCGCCCGGCTCGATCAGCTGGTCCTGGGTGCGGATGCGGCCGGCTCGGCCGAGATCTACCTGATACTGGGGCGGGAACGCGTGTTGCAGCGCGTTTCAGCGCACGGCTGAATCCAGGATGATGGTGACCGGGCCGTCGTTGACCAGCGAGACGTCCATGTGGGTCTGGAAAATGCCCTGCTCGACATGCTGCACCCGCTCCTTGAGCAGGCCCACGAATTCTCGGTAGAGCCGGTCGGCCTGCTCGGGCGGAGCGGCCTCGATGAAGCTGGGGCGGCGTCCGCGCCGGCAATCGCCGTAGAGCGTGAACTGCGAGACGGCCAGCACGCCTCCCCCGGCATCGAGCACGGAGAGGTTCATCTTGCCGTCGTCATCCTCGAAGATGCGCAGGTTGACCACCTTGTCGGCCATCCACTTGAGCTCGGCAGGTCCGTCCGAGCCGTGGATGCCGCACAGCAGCAACAGACCCGTGCCGATGGAGCCCACCGTCTCCCCTTCCACCACCACGGCGGCCGAGCTGACCCGCTGCACCACGACTCTCATTCGCGGCAGTTGGAGGAGTGCGTGCTGCGCTCGACGCTGAGCACGTCCTTGACCTTGCGCATCTTGCGCAGCAGCTCTTCAAGCTGCTTCTTGTGCTGAATGTCGAGCGAGAGCTTGATGACGGCACGATCTTTCTTTGCCCAGGCCTTGCACGAGCGGGCCGACACCTTGTTCTCGTTGATGACCCCCATCAGGTCGGAGAGGAGGCCGGCCCGATCCCAGGCGTCCACCTCCACCTCGACCTGGTAGATGGGCTCGTCGGAGGGGGTATCCCAGTCGACCTCGATGATGCGCTCGGACGACTTCTCGGTCAGGCTCTTGAAGTTGGGGCAGTCGCGCCGGTGCACCGAGACGCCTTTGCCCAGGGTGATGTAGCCCACCACCTGATCGCCCGGCACGGGGGCGCAGCAGCGGCTGAACTTGACCAGGATGTTGTCGATTCCCCGCACGCGGATGGCCTGGCCCTGGCGTTTGCGGCGCGAGGGACGGCGCGGCGAGGTGGGCAGGATCTCGTGCGAGATCTCCTTGGGCAGCTCGTCGCGCAGGCGTCCCAGGATTTGCGGAAGGGTGGTCTCGCCGTAACCGAGGGAGGCGATCAGGTCTTCGTGGTGCACGAAGTTCAGCCGTTCCGCCACCCGCTGCATCAGGGCGTTGTCGCCGAGCACGTGGTCGAGCCGGTTTCGCGAAAGCTCGCGGCGCAGCATGTCGCGGCCGCGCAGCACGTTCTCCTCGCGCCGCTCCTTCTTGAACCAGGCCCGGATCTTGTTGCGGGCCTGGTTGCTCTTGCAGATGCGCAACCAGTCCAGCGAGGGGGTGCCGGTCTTGGAGGTGAGGATCTCCAGGATGTCGGCGTTCTGCAGCCGGTAGTCGAGCGATACCATGCGCCCGTTGGCGCGCGCGCCCACGCAGGCGTGGCCCACCTCGGTATGGATGCGGTAGGCGAAATCGATGGGGGTGGATCCGGCCGGCAGATCGATGACGTCTCCTCGCGGCGTGAACACGAAGACCTCGTTGCTGAGCAGGTCGAGCTTGAGGTTCTCGATGTACTCCTTGGCGTCGCGCGAGTTGGCCTGCCAGTCGAGGATGGCCCGGATCCAGGGGTAGATCTCGCGGAAGAGCACCATGTCCTTGCCGCCCTGTCCACCTTCCTTGTAGGCCCAGTGGGCGGCGATACCAAAGTCGTTGACGCGGTGCATCTCCTGGGTGCGGATCTGGATCTCCACCGGATGGTTCCCGGGCCCATAGATGGTGGTGTGCAGCGAGCGATAGTTGTTGGACTTGGGCACCGCGATGTAATCCTTGATGCGGTCTTTGACGGGAATCCAGAGCGAGTGCACCACGCCCAGCACGCCGTAGCACTCTTCCACCGAGTCCACGATGATGCGCAGGGCCACCAGGTCGTAGATCTCGCTCAACTCGTGGCCAGTGCGCTGCATCTTGGTATAGATGCTGTAGAGGTGCTTGGGGCGCCACTCCACGGTTCCCTTGACGCCCAGCTTGTCGAGCTTCTCGCGGATGGCCTCGATGGTCTCCTTGATGGCTTCCTCGCGCTCGTGGCGCACTTCGTCCACCTCGGCCCGGAGCTCTTCGAACTCGGTGGGCCAGAGATAGCGGAAGCAGAGGTCCTCCAGCTCGCTCTTGACGGCCCAGACGCCCAGGCGGGAGGCGATGGGGGCGAAGATCTCCAGCGTTTCCTGGGCGATGGAGCGCTGCTTCTCGGGCCGCAGCGAGCCCAGAGTGCGCAGATTGTGGAGCCGGTCGGCCAGCTTGATCAAAATGACCCGCAGGTCGCGGGCCATCGCCAGGAAGATCTTGCGCAAGTTCTCAGCTTTCTGAACCTGCTTGGAGCGGGGAGTGGGCGCTTCTCGGCCCTGGCGCGAGCTGATGGCGGTCAGCTTGGTGACCCCGTCCACCAGCATCATCACCTCGTCCCCAAATCGCTCCGAGAGCGCGGCCAGCTCCAGGCCCGTGTCCTCCACCGTGTCGTGCAACAGGGCGGCGGCGATGGTGGGAGCGTCCATCCGGTAGCCCGCCAGCAACCGGGCCACTTCGATCGGGTGCAGGATATAGGGCTCGCCCGAGGCCCGCTTCTGGTTACGGTGCAACTCCTCGGCCAGGTGGTAGGCGCGCACCACCAGCTCGAGGTGCACCGGGGGCATGTAGGGCCGCAGCTCGCTCAAAAGCTTCTGGAACAGCTGGTCGGCTTCGGACAATGCCACGCTCACCGGGGCTGCCACGACCCCGTTATCTCCCCCCAGAGCACGCGCGGCATTTTTCTCAATCATCGTAATCCTGGCCCGGGCCATTATAGCACAGCCGACAAAGCCTTCCTTACTTTGTGCGTCGCAGTTCCTCCTTCAAAGATTCCACCTCTCCGAGCGCTTGCTGGTGTTCTCGAGCCAGTTCGGCCTGACGCACCTGGAGTTTCTCCAGGCGGGCTTCCTGTCTCTTGCGCTCGGCGGGCTTCTTGAGGGAGGCGATCTTTTTCTTGAGGCTGGCCAACTCCCGGTCGGTGGAGGCCAGCTCGGCGGCAAGTTGGGCCGCCTGGTCGGTCGTTTCCTCCAGCTTGAGCACCAGCGCGTGTCGCTGCTCGGCAACCTGCTCTCGGTGCCGATGATAGAGCATCCCCAGCCCTCCCAGCACGGTCAGAACCAGCACGATCAAGACCACCAGCAGGGGATGGGCCGACCGGGGACGGGGCGGGGGAGCGTCCTCGGAGCGCTCCACGACGTAGGTGTCCTCTAAAAACTCGGCCGGAGGGGGGCGGCTGGTTGGCACGGCAGTCTCGTACTCCGCGTCCGCCCCTTCGAGCAGCTCGGAGTGAAAGCCATCGGGGGCGATCTCGACGGCCCGGGCCATGAAGCCCATGTCGCCGTCTTCGATCTTGCCGCGCACCGCCCGCGACAGGCTGCGCAGCAACAGGGCCACCTCCTTGCGACCCTGCTGCTCGAGGTTGCCGCCCGGCTGAGCCTTGGAGAGCCATTCCAGCATCGGGAAGATCTCATTTTCCAGGGTCCGGTTGATGGTCTCCAGGTTGCGTTCGGCCAGATCGCCGGCCCGGAAAGCGCTGGGAAAGGCCTCGCGCAGTTTGTGGCAGGCGTGCTGCAGACGGGTCAGCTCCAGGGAGAGGAGGTCCTCCTCCAGCTCGTCGCGGCGCTTCTGGGGCAGCCCGGCCCGCCGGAAGATGTCCAGCACCAGGCGCACGTCTTCGGGAGAATTCCGCGAGGCTTGCTGGTGAGCCAGGGTCACCAGGTCCTCCACGATGCGCTCGCGCAGGTCAGCGCAGACGGGGTCGTCCAGGGTGCGCAGCACCAGGCGGTTGCAAAACTCCAGGGCCCGGGTCCAGTAGGCCCAGACCGGGGTGGTGCCCTGGCTGGTGGAGAAGGCCCGGCTGTGATAGAGCACGGTCAGATTTTGAAGCGCGCCCTCGTCCCCCTCCTCTGCCGCGGTCTTCCAGAGCTCGGCCGCCCCTTCCCAGTAGCCGTCCTCGATGGCCTTGAAGGCCTTCTGATCGGCCAGGGTCTGCTTGCGAAACCAGGTGCGATAGTGCTGGAGCAGCTCCTGGCTGTTTCCCAGGGCCTGCATGGCTTGCGCCACGCCAGCGCCCGAGCGGTCGGGCTCGGCCAGCCAGCTGATCTTCCAGAGGGGTGGGAGGTGGCGCGGATCCATGGAGCTCGGTAGCAATGCAGATTCGGTCTCGGCCGCCAGGCCGAGCACTCGAAACGCATTCTGGGTGTACGGGTCGTACACTCGAGCCCCCAGTTCAGCTGACTTGGAACAGTCGCGTGCGGCTCAGCCGGCCTGCCGCAAAGACCCGGCGCAAACGCTGGAATTCTTGCCCCCGCCGGCTGAGCTCTCGGTAGCGGCTCGAATCCTCCAGCTTTTGCCCCGAGCCGCTGCCAAGCCGCAGAGTTCGCCCCTGGGAAGGATCTGCCTCCCAGAACACCACTCCCAGTTCCTCGAGCACCTCCAGGGCCACCTGGACGGTCTCGGGTCGACGGGCCTGAGGGGGGAGGAATCGCGTCAGCTCGGGCAGACGCGCCTCGGGCAGAGGCTGGGGGCGCAGTACCTGCACCAGGGCCCGGTAGATGGCCTCCATGCGCACCCGGTCGAGCCACAGGGCGTCGTGCCGGCGCGCTTCGCGCTCGAGCTCCTTCTCGCCGAAGAGAATGTGCAGACGCTCGGCCTGCAGCAGCACCGGGTGGGCGAACAATCCTCCATCGGCGGGGGGACCGAGCAGCACCACGTCCCGGGCCGGGACCGACTCGGGCAGGCAGTGCTGGGCGAAGACCAGATCGTGCGAGAGGAAGTTGCGGGTGGCCTCCACCTGCTCCTCCCCGGCCACCAGCAAGAGCACCCCCTCGCCTCCAGCCTCCAGTAACCGCGCGATGTAGGTCTTGCGGTCGAGAACGCTGCGCAGGTCGAAGATCTCCGGACTCTGGGCGGGGGCGCTCGGTTGCCAGCGACGCTCCAGCACCGCCACCACGCGCGGGTCGGGCGAGAGGATGGACTCCACCACCAGGCTGGGACGGGCCCCCCCCTGCCAGTTGTCTTCCTCCAGATGGTAGAGCAGGTCGTAGGCCAGCGCGCCGGGTTTCAGCTCGCTCAGCAGCTCGGCCTGGCGAAAGCCGATGGCCTTGACCCGCACGTCGCCCTGGCAGGCGTGCCAGCGCAGGTGGTCTTTGCTCTTGCCGATGGCCTGCAGCTCGTCGAGCCGCACCCGGTGGCTCAGGAAGAGGGGCCGGGGGTTGGCTTCGCCGATGGGCTCGAGCCTGGTCAGTTCGCGGGCCAGGCTCAGGTTGGCGCTGGCCAGGGGCAGCTCGAGATCGACCCGCACCGGCACCACCACGTCCTGGCGCAGCTCGCGCACGGCCACGTCGAGCCGCTCGCGCAGCTCGTCCACGCGGTCGGCCGGCAGGGTGAAACCGCCTGCCCGGGCGTGCCCACCGAATTTCTCGAACAGATCGGCGCAGGCCGTCATGGCCGCGAACAGGTCGACCGTCTCGGGAGAGCGGGCCGACCCCCGGGCGGTATCGCCCTGGATGCTCAGCACGAAGGCCGGCCGGGCGTGCGCTTCCACCAGTCGGGCGGCGGTAATCCCCACGACGCCAGGATTCCAGCCTTCTCCGGCGGCTACGATGACCGATTTTTCGAGGAGTTCCGGATGCTCGGCCAGTTGGGCCTCGATGCTCTCTCGGATCTCGCGCTCGACGTCCTGGCGCTTTCGGTTCAGCTCATCGAGCAGGCGGGCCCGCTCGCGGCAGAACTTCGCGTCGCGTGAGAGCAAGAGCTCCAGGGCCAGGGTGGCGTTTTCCAGCCGCCCGGCCGCGTTGATGCGGGGGGCCATGGAGAAGGCCACCGTCCAGGAGCCGACCTGCTCTTGCTCGGCCACTCCGGCCACCTCGGCCAGAGCCCGAAAGCCGGGTCGATCCCACTGGCTCAGGCGGGCCAGGCCAACCCGTGTCAGGGCGCGGTTCTCGTCGAGCAGGGGCACCACGTCGGCGATGGTGGCCACGGCCACCAGGTCCAGGAAGCTGATCGGCTCGGGCCAGCCTGAGCGCTGGTGCAGCGCCTGGAGAATCTTGTAGGCCACCCCGGTGCCGCACAGGCCCTTGAAGGGGTAGCCGCAGTCGGGGAGCTGGGGGTTGAGGAAAGCTTCCGGCCGGGGCAGCACTTCGGGCAGACGGTGGTGGTCGCTGATGATGACCTGCATTCCCAGCTCGTGGGCCCGCTCGATGGCCCGATGGCTGCTCGAGCCGCAGTCCACCGAGACCAGGAGCTTCGCTCCCGCGGCCGCGGCCCGCTCGACGGCCGCCACCGAGACGCCGTAGCCCTCGGTGGTGCGGTCGGGGACGTGGGGTTGCACGGTAAAGCCCAGGTCGGTCAGACCTTCGGTCAGGAGCGTGGTGGCGCAGACTCCGTCCACGTCGTAGTCGCCGTGCACCAGCACCGGATGGCCGGCCTGGCGGGCGGCCAGCAACAGCTCCACGGCCTTCTCCATATCGCGCATCAGGAAGGGGTCGTGAAAGAGCGACTCATCGGCCTCGAGAAAGCGGCGAGCCTGCTCGGGCTCTTGTTGACCGCGCTGCACCAGCAGGGTGGCCAGCACCTCGGAGACCCCCAGGCTTTTCGCCAGATTTTCTACCTGGCCGGATTCGGCCTCTCCCAGGACCAGCCGCTCGGGCGAGAGCATGGTGCGAACTCCAGTCGTGTATAAGCTTCGGGCGCGGCGACAAACTGTTGTTCGGGCTTGATGCGGCGCGGTTTAGCTTCGCTCGGGCTTGAAGAAAATCCTTCACGGCCAGGTTCATCTTTTGTCAAGATCGCGGCAAGGAAGACGCAACACTCTCCTTACGAACCGTTCACATGGGGCCTTTAAGCTGAAGGGAGAGGACTTCGTCGCCTTGACCGCGCCGCGGAAACCTGATGCGACGAAGCTCAGCCTGTGCGCGATGGAGGAGGAGGAAACGACAAAATGCCAGAGTTTGCCGTCATCATCACCGAGAGTGGGGGCGAGTTCGCCGCCAACTGCCCCGACATCCCCAGTTGCTGGGGGTTTGGCTACTGTCCCGACGAGGCGCTCGAGAACCTGAGAGCGGCCGTGCGCGCGCACCTCAAGGAGCGCATCCAGCAAAGCCTGCCGGTGCCGGTCAGCTCCGTGGAAGTGGGCTACCTGGAGGTGGGGAAGGTGCGCGGATACGCGCGCAGCGCGAAGAGCGCGAGTCGGTCCCTGCTGCAATCGGCCGAGAAGCGAGTGCTGTCGGCTCTATTCGGGGTGGAGCCGAGCCGGAACTGAGCCAGGGAAGAACCGATCATTGAAGAACGGAGAGCACATGTCGCTTGAGGCCGAGAAAATCTGGACTTACGAAGACTACTGCGAGCTTCCCGAGGATGGCAATCGCTATGAGATCCTCGATGGGAGGCTCTACGTGACCCCGGCGCCGCGCACGTTCCACCAGGTTCTGACCGTGCGGCTGGTGGCCGCGCTGCTCCCCTCGGGGCAGATCGTCCTGACGGCGCCGGTGGACTTGATTCTGGTCGGGGCCACACCCGTGCAGCCGGATCTGGTCTTCCTGACGCGCGAGCAGGCCCACCAGATCGAGGAACGCTACATCACCGGGGCCCCCACTCTGGTGGTGGAGATCCTGTCTCCCTCCACGGCCGCCCGGGACCGGACGCTGAAGCTGAACAAATACGCCCAGAACGGCATCCCCTGGTACTGGCTGGTCGATCCGGAGGAGAAGAGTCTCCAGATCCTGCGCCTCGAGGGCGGGAGCTACCGCGTGGAAGCCAGCCTGGGCGCGGGGGAGCGCTTTGTGTGGTCGGACTTCCCGCGGGTGGTGCTGGAGCTGGATTCGCTTTTCGGTCCGATCTGATGTTGACGGCATCAGTCGCCGGGATGTGAATGGCGACCCCCAGGGGAAGTCCAGCCAGCTACATTCTGGATACGTCGTCCCTGCTGACTCTGATCGTTCTGCCCCAACCGGCCGGGCTGTCCTGGCTCCAAGATCCAGCCCCTTAACGGCGTGGTCCTTGCACAGCCGGAACACAGTAGACCGGGCGCACGATCGGGGCGCAGGGCCGCACCACCGGATAACACGGCCGGTAGATGCCGATCGGATAGCCCCAGCCCCCATAGCCTCCATAGCCGTAGCCCCAGCGGTTCCAGCCCCAGCCTCCGTAGCCGAGACCCAGCCCGAAGCGAGGGCCATAGTCGCGGTAGCGGGCCAGCCGGTCCTCGACCTCATTGCGAGCGGCATTGACCTGCTTTTGCAGTCGCTTGGCTTCCTCGACGGTGGTCAGAGCCAGTTGCTGGCCCTCGGCGTCCAGCACCGAAATGGAGGCGGTCGAGCGCACCCGCGTGGCGGCTGTGCCCAACTCGTTGATCTGGGGCCCCACGTCGAGCAGGTCCTCCACCTGGCTGATCTCGATGGCCGAGGCCGCCTGAGCCAGGCGCTCGAGGTCCTGGGCAGCCAGATCCTGGCCCCAGGTGAGCGTCACGCCCTCGGGACGGGCCCTGGCGGCTAACAGGCTGGCGTTGCGCTGGATGGTGCCCAGTGCGTCCTGAAAGTCGTCCGCCCAGGCCGGCAGGGCCAGAATCAAGAGCAAGATCAGGGAGAGCGATTGAACCTTCACGTTCAACACCTCGCTTTGCAGGTCTCATGACTTTTTCGGCCGTGCGTTGGAGCCTCCTGCGCGACTGCGCGGCCGGAAAGTTCAGAAGCTCGCCCTGCGGGCGATACACCCGCTCCGGGGGTAGCATCGGAGTGAGTTGACATACAGACATACGGCCAGTACCCTGGCGGCACGTCGCAAGACCACCCTCACGGCCCTGATCGAGGAGGGCCTTCGCCTGGTCATGGCGGGCGGACGCGCCACCGGGCGCCGACGGAACGTCAAGATTCCAGTCTCCTCGGCGAGGGGTGGAGTCCTCCCCGGAGTCCATCTAGATGACTCCGGGTCGCTCCTCGACCGAATGGACGGCATCGCCTGATCTTGCCGGACGTCAACATTCTGCTGCACGCAATGCGTCCTGACTCCTCCAAGCACAGGGAGATTCTGGCCTGGCTCGAGGCGGTCGTCAATGGCTCGGAAGCCTACGGAATCTCACCCCAGGTGCTGGCCAGCGTGATTCGCATCAGCACTCATCCGCGAATCTATGCCCAACCGAGCACCCTGGAGGAAGGGCTGGCATTCAGCAAGGCGTTGTGCGAGCAGCCGAATGCCACTCTGGTAGAGCCTGGCCCAAGACACTGGGAGATTTTCGAGGACCTGTGCCGCGAATCGGATGCCACCGGCAACCTGGTGCAGGACGCCTGGTTTGCGGCCCTGGCGATAGAATGGGGCTGTGAGTGGATCACCCTGGACCAGGTCTTTGCTGTCTTCCCCGGGTTGAGCTGGCGCGGGCCTTTCGACTCACCGAAAAGATGACCAGGCAGGGTGGAGTGGCTACTTCAGGTCTGAGGGCCAGTAAACGTTAAGTCCCGCCAGGCAGCGGAAGTGCTTGTCTGCCGTGGCCAGGTTGGGTGTGCCAAGCCCCTCCATCACGGCCAGAAGGGCGGCATCGTTGGCCAGCAGGCCGTACTGCGCACAGTACCACGGGACACGTGCCAGGGCACTTTCCTCGAGTGGGACCAGGCGAAGCCCAAGTAGGCCCAGGCTCGCGATACTGCGCGGGGAGCGCGTCAAGCCCTTGACCAGATCAGGAGCCGCCTGCAGTTGTGAGGCGGGCCGCCCACTGGCAATCAGGCCTGCCTCGACAGCCTCCACCGCCATGAGCCGATGCAGCGCTTCGAGTGCAATGTGGGTGGTGCAGTAACCGCTTACTCTGCCTTGCTTGCAGCGGCGAAGAAGCTGCCGGCACTGCTGCGACTGGCCTGAGAAATGGTAGACCAGGATGTTGGCGTCCAGGACAAGATGAGAGCCGTCCGGGACTTCTTCAATGGTCATCCGTGTCGTAGATGTCCTCGGCGAGGATCTCCCGTAGTTGCTCAGGGGTAACTCGATAGCTGCCGAAGCTCTCGCTCACGTAGTCGAGGTCAGAGCGCCGCTCCAAGAAAGCCCGCAGGGCCTCCTCCATGACCTCGTTGAGGCGGCTTCCGTGAAGCCTGGCGTACTCCTGGGCCCGTTCCAGCAACTCGCGGTCCAGGCTCGTCCCGATCTTGACCCTGCCCATGTCTGGAGTCTAGTCGGCACCCGTCTAGATGTCAACGCTTCGTCTAGACGTGTGAGGGCGGGGCGGGCCCGGGCGGCAACAGGCTGGCGTGCTTTCAGGCTGCGGGCTCTCAAGAGGCCTGGCCCATCGCCGCCATGATCGCATCGGCTGTCTTCTTCAGCTCGCCGCTGGGGCTGAACTCGATGAGCTCGGTGGGCTCGAGGATCTCCGGGACGTGCCCTGGAGGCAGGTAGAAGGCTTCACCGGCCGAGATCGTCTCCTCCCGGTCGGCATAGCGCACCACCATCTTCCCCTTGAAGACGAAGCCCCAGTGCGGACACTGACAGCGGCCATCTGGAAGGGTTCGCATCAGCTCGCTCATGTCCATGGGCTGCTGCATACTCTGAAATTGGACGGTCATGTCGCCGAACTGATGCCACCGGCCTTCGAAGCCAGGTGCGGAAGCGGAGATGGGAAGCTCTTCTCGGGTAACCCTGGGCATGACGATCAACCCCCCTTTGAATGATGAGAGGCTGAGTTAGGAGCTGTCTGCGAGAACTCCTGCCGCGCTCAGGGCAACAGCACGGCCAGCAACACCCCCTGGCGCAGCCGCACCCGGGCCAGCGGCTCTTGCACCACGTTGGACAGACCCCGGCTATGGTGGCGCAGCAGCGACTCCTCGGCCAGGGGGAAGCGGAAGCCCTCCAGCGTGATGCCGGTGGTCTCCCCCTCGAGCGACAAAAAGGAGGCCGTCCAGCCCTCTCGGGCCAGGATCTCCACCTGGTCGTGCACCAGGAACACCTCTCCAACCGAGCTGAGCAGCCGTGCGCGCAGACCCAGGCGGTGGGCATACTCGAGGGCCGCGATCAGGTTGAACAGCAAGTGGTCGAGCCGTCCTTCCAGGGCGGCCAGCAGCACCACCTCGCGGGCCCCCCAGGAGGCGGCCAGGTCGAGGGCCAGCTCCAGGTCGCTCTTGTCTTTCT
>CAZWUN010000098.1:0-15084 GCA_964637145.1 uncultured Burkholderiales bacterium | reverse complement strand
CCAGGCTGAGGTAGTAGAAGCAGTAGACGGTGGGGAACACCCAGCCCACGTTCCGGATGCAGCCGTAGGTCAGCAGGCAGAGCGTGGCTGCTGCCCCCATCAGCAGGTTGATGAAGTAGACGTCGTTTCGGGAGCGGTCCACCCCTACGGCATACAGGAAGTTGCCCAGCACGGTGAGGATCGAGGCGGCGATGAAGGTCATCGGCAGGGCCTCGGCGCCCAGGCGCGCCAGCAGCAGGGCCTCGGAGCCTGCCAGGCCCAGGGTCTGGCCCATGCTGAGCATGCCCGAGAGCACCAGGAAGAAAATGAATCGTTGCCGCTCGCGCTTGCGGACCCCTGAGAAGACGGCCCAGAGCAAGCCTAAAACGCCCCCGGAAAGTGCTCCAGGGTGAAGTCGCTCTGACTGCGCCCGGTGACCGCGATCACGTCGAAGCGACAGGGTGGGTCGGCCAGGCCGCGCTCCTTGAGATACCAGGCGGCCGCCAGGCGGATCTTGCGCTGCTTTTGGGGCGAGACCGCCTCGGCGGGAACCGCCCAGGCACTCCGGCGCGTCTTCACTTCAACGAACACCAGCACGTCCCCGTCTCGGGCGATCAGGTCGATCTCAGCGGGAGGGCAGCGATAGTTGCACTCCAGCACGACCCAACCGCGCGCCTGGAGGAAGCACGAAGCGGCCTGCTCGCCGGCCCGGGCAAGCTCGAGGCGGGTCATCGCGGACAGGAACCGATCGGCACTGAGAGAAAGGTTCTACCATCGTGGCCGCTCGCAAGATCAGGAAGATTCTTCACGGGGTCAGTCTTTTGGGTTGGCTCTGGATCACCTGCTGGGGCCTGAGCGGGTGCGGCAAAGCGACGCCCACGGCCAGTCCATCGGCCGCGGTCACCCCCAATCCGGCCGCCACCCAGGGCATCCCCAAGCAGCCCGCCGAGGCTCCCCCAAGCCGCTCCCGGCTGCGCAACTTCTACGTGCGCGAGAAGTACTCCGAGGAGGAGCGGGCGGCCGTGGACGACATGGTGGAGCAAGTCCTGACCTCTTACTCCGAGGAGGAGAAGCGACAGGCGGCGGCCGAGATCCTGGCCTACCACCATGTGGTCTACCACACCACCAATCACCACGACCTCAACCGCAACCACGCCCTGATTCGTCGCTACGAGGCCAAGCTCAAGAAGATCTGCGAGTTCCATCAGGTGCCTTTCCTGGCCGTGCTGGCCATCACGTCCTGGGAGAATTCGGGTGACATGGACAAGGTGAGCTGGGCCGATGCCGCCGGGGTGGGCCAGATGACCTGGGGCGCGGTGGACACCGCCCACGCTTACAGCGCCCGCCAGGCCGAGGAATACTACACCCAGGCGCGCTTTTTCAAGAACGTGGCCAAATCCAACAAAGACCCCGAGGCCCGTCGCAAGGCCGCCCAGTACATGGCCCTGGCCGAGCGCTACGACCTGGTCAAGCGCCATCGTCACATGGCCCATCAGGCCGGGGTCGAGGACGAACGCCTGGTGCCTGATGCCAATCTGGAAGACGCCGTGGTTTTCTTCAAGTTTCTGATGGACAAGTATGGCGATCGAGTCGATCTGGCCATTTCGGCCTACCACAACGGGGTGCTCAACAACGATGACATCATCTTCGATTATCTCTCCCGCCGCGACCCCAATCTGCTGCGCCCCACGGCCGACAACCGGGCCAACTTCCTGACCGCTCTGGGCACTTACAGAATCAACTTCTTGACCATCTGGAACGACCTTCGTTGCCGCCAGATGCTCAACGGCCTGCGCACGGTGGAGGGCGAGATCACCGAGAACGTGAATCGCCATATGGCGCTGGGGGATGAGAGCGACATCTACGTGTGGAAAGTGCTCGGCTCGCTGGCAGGCTACCTGGCCGGGTCCGAATTCACCCGCAGCACCGTGGCCAAATATGACGCCAACCGCGATTTCGTGGAGGTGGTCGGGGTGACCTCGCACCTGACCGTGGCAGACTTCCGCGAGGGCGTGCGCAAAGGCGAGCTGGTGCGGGTCACGGCCCCCATCGCCGACCACGGGGTGGGAGGCGAGACCAAGCGAGGCAGCGATCCGCGGCTCTTTTCCTATTACATCTCGCCTGAATTGGACGGTTATCTCTGGAGCCTCACCCTGCGCATGCGGGAGGCCACCGGTCGCAAGGACTTTCGTCTGCCCGTCAAACGCCTCTCCATGGCTCACCTGACCGCCACCGGCAAGCAGAGCTTCGACTGGCGCGACGAGCTGCACCTCAAAGGCGTGGCCGCCGAGATCCCGCTGGGCGTGCTCAACGACTCCGAGCGGGCCGTGCTGCGCCAGACGGTGGAGGCGGACTACCTGATGGACCGCATCTACAAGGTCGAACTGGAGGGCGGGCGACTCAGGGTGTGCGTCAATCCGCGCTGGGGCGAGGACTTTCTGGCCGTGCGCGATCGCAACCTGTCGGCTCAGAAGCCGCCAGGCGGACCAAAGGAAAACTAGCTCTGCCGTTTCGCCTGCTCAGGGTCCTGCTGGTGATCGCCCTGATGGCGGGCCGAGCGGCTATGGCCGACCCGGGTGACTTCGCCAACTACGTGCGCGACCTGGTGCGCCAGTTGGAGGCTCGAGGCGTGCCCGCCTCCCGCAAGGAGAAGGCTTGCTGGCTGGAGGCCTATGGCGTGGTGGTGCAGCTCGGCCTCAAGCCGCTGGTGGCTGAGAAGGGTCTGGCCACGATCGACCCCGAGGGCACCCTGCTAACTCTCAATGACAGCCTCAAAGGCGAGCTCGGCGAGCTCTCGCCCACGCGGGCGGTGGATTTGTTCTTGCGTTCCGAGGGCGACGCCAACGACTTTCGCATGCGACTGATGAAGCAGAAGTGGGCCCGCAAGCCCGATTGGAAGAAGGTTCAGGCCGATCGCAGCGCCCTGCGCCTGCACGAGGAGCTGACCCGCCTCAGCCGAAAGAACCTCCACACCGACTACACCGTGCGCTATCGCAAGGCGGGCTGGACAGTGGACGTGAACACCTCCTACTACCCGTTTTCGCGTCGGGTCACCATCTTCGTGCTGGCCTCCTCGGACGGGGGCAACAACCACTACGCCAACAGCGCCGTCCTCAACCTGGTCGGGGTGGTGGAAGGCAAGGCCGTGCGCCTGGACGAGGTGACCTTCGACGCCACCTGCTGCGAAACCAATTTGAGCGGCCGCTGGACCGAGCGAGTCAGCGCCAAGAGCGGTCAGGAAGTAGCCCTCTCCAACGTGCTCAACCTGCGCATCAGCGGCTCGCAGGTGCAGGGGCGCTGGATTCAAAGCGGCTCATCCCAGAGCAAGTCCAACCTGGGCAAGGTCACCTACCAGATCAAGGGCTCGTTCAAGCAGGGCGTGCTGGAGGGCAGCTTCACCGCTCAAGCCGAGAAGAGCGCGCTGGATTGGCTCAAGGCCCCTTCGGGTACGGTGACGGGGGTGTTCAAAGGACAATTGCAGGGCAACCTGGCCACCGGTACGGTCACCCTGCCCTCGGGCCAGAGCTTTCGCTGGGAGGCGAGGCTGGAGTGAACGAACATGACACTTGTTGTCGCTCGTGCCTCCTATGCTGGGTGGGCAAGGAGGTGCTCGCTCATGAAACCCTGTCCTTACTGCTCCGAGAACGTCGCCTGCGAAGCTCTTTCATGCGCGAGCTGCCAGGTCACCTGGCTGGAGAGCTCAGCCGCCCTCGGCGCGGGCTTTGAGTCCGGCGCAAAAATCCTGGAAGGCCCCGGTCATGTCGGGCAGACTCGGGCCGATCATGAAGAGCATCGGTCCGCTGAAGACCTCGCGCAGCTCGAAGTGCTGGGCCTCGCCCTGTGGGGTCAGCGTGAAGGAGCGGACGCCCTTGAACAGGCCGAGGGGCATCCCGCCCTCCCAGGTCATCCGCCGGCCCGGCGTGAACTCCGTGACCTTCACAGGGAACGTGCGTCCCGGGCTGAGTTTGGAGTGTACCTTCAGGGTCTCGCCGGGGGCGATCCGGCCTTCGAGCCTGGTGACGCTTGGCTCCCACTCTGGATAGCGTGAGCCGTCCGTGAGAATCTCCCAGATTTTCTCCGGACTGGCGGTGATGGTGGTGCTGGCCTTGAACTCCTTCATGATCTTCCCTGCGACCTTGAGCCCTCCAAAGCCTTCCCTCGGCCCATCTCAGGGAGCGGCGGCTCACTTCGCAACCGTAAAGGTCTGAGGGGAAGCAGTCCCCCCGGTTCGATTCTTCACCTCGATGGGGCCGGTCTTGGCATTTGTGGGAACCGTGGTGGTGATCTTTTCGTCGCTGACCACAGTATAGGGTAGACTCGACTTCTGCCCACCGAAAACGGTGAGGTTGCCGGAAGTCGCTCCAAAGGGAAGCTGGAAGGTCAGTGTCGAGCCGTCCGTCGACCGGCTCCTTCAGAGGGATTGCTGGGACCGTTCGACCTGACATTCCTCCTGACGACAGGAAGGCCCGGCTCGTTCCCTGTGACGGGCTCAGGAGCCTACGAGGCCAGCTGACGAAAGAGAAGAGAGGGCCTTCCTATCCGGGCACGAACCTGGCTCGATGAAAATCGATGAGATCGCCCCGGACGTTTTCCGACTCAGTGTCTTCGTTCCGAGCATAAAGCTCCAGTTCAACCACTTCTTGATCCGGGACGAGGAGTCGATGCTCTTCCACACCGGGCTGCGCCGAATGTTCCCCCTGGTGCGGGAAGCGGTCGACAAGCTGATTCCCTCCCAGAAACTGCGCTGGATCGGGTGGTCGCACTTCGAGTCCGACGAGTGCGGAGCCCTGAACGAATGGCTCGCCATCGCCCCCGAGGCGCAGGCCGTGTGCGGGTTCGTGGGAGCCATGGTCAACGTCAACGACTTCGCCTCCCGCGAAGCTCGCATCCTCAACCAGGACGAGGTGCTCAGCACGGGCAAGCACCGCTTCCGCTTCTACTCCACCCCGCACGTGCCGCACGGATGGGACGCGGGCGTGATGTTCGAGGAGGTCAACCGCACGCTGCTGTGCTCCGATCTCTTGCACCAGAACGGTGACGTGGAGCCGCTCACCGAGCAGGACGTGCTCGGGCGCGTGCGCGAGACCCTGACGCTCTACAATCAGGGTCCTTTCGCCAACTACCTTCCCTTCACGAGGCACACTCGCCGCATCCTGAACACGCTGGCCGATCTGCAGCCCCAGACCCTGGCGGCGATGCACGGCTCGGCCTACCGGGGGGACGGCTCGCGTGTCCTGCGGGAGCTTGCCGACGTCATGGAAGAGATCCTGTAGGGAACTTGTAGCCCGGCCCCAGGGCGTCGACACGGTCTACAGTTGCGCGCCTTGATATAGCGCCAGGATAGCAGTGCGCGCAACTGTAGAAACCACTTGATCGAAGGGCGGGGGGAAGTTCCTCGGCAAGAAGGATAGCTCTTCAGTCAAGAACGTTTAAAGGCCCGTGACAGGATTTTTTGGTCAGCAAGGCGCATTTTTCGCCCCCACGCTGACAGCAAGAAAGGAAACCCCATGACTTTTAGCCGCCGGACCCTGATCGCCTGGGCCGCCGTTTTGTGCCTGACCGGAGCCTCCTTCGCCCAGCCCTCGCCCGACGAGGCGCGTAAAATTGCTCAGGAGGCCTACATCTACGGCTACCCCCTGGTGACGATGGAGATGACTCGCCGCGTCATGACCAATGTGGCCCAGTCGCAGGGCACCCGCGCCCCGATGAACACTCTCGTGCGCTTGCGGAGCTATCCCGACGCCAAATTCCGCGATGTGACCGCTCCCAACGCGGATACCCTCTACACCACCGGATGGCTGGACGTGGGTAAAGAGCCCTGGGTCCTCAGCATTCCCGACGCGCAGGGGCGCTACTACCTCTTTCCGATGCTGGACGCCTGGACGAACGTCTTTCAGGTGCCCGGCAAGCGGACCACCGGCACCGCGGCCCAGACTTACGCCATCACCGGTCCCGGCTGGAAGGGGACGCTCCCCGCTGGCGTGACCGAGTACAAGTCGCCCACCTCCATGGTCTGGCTGCTCGGCCGCATTTACTGCACCGGCACGCCGGAAGACTACGCCGCCGTGCACAAGTTGCAGGACGAGGTCAAGCTCGTTCCGTTGAGCTCCTATGGCAAGCCCTTCCAGCCTCAGGCCGGCAAGGTGGATCCCACGATCGACATGAAGACCCCGGTGCGCGACCAGGTGAACGCCCTGAGCGTGGAAGCCTACTTTCAGCTCATGGCGGACCTGATGAAGAGCAATCCGCCCGCCGCGGCGGACGCGCCCATTCTGGCCAAGATGGCCCAGATCGGCCTGGTTCCCGGCCAGAAGTTTCAACCGGACCCGGCCCTGGCCGGCGCACTGGCGAGCGTGCCGAAGGACGGCTTCAAAGCCATCATGGGGCACTTCAAGACCGCGGGAGAGAACCAGAACGGCTGGCTCTTCACTACTGGCACCGGGCAGTACGGCATCGACTATCTCGAGCGCGCTCTGATCACGGCCATCGGGTTGGGGGCCAACCGCCCCCAGGACGCCATCTATCCCACCTCCGAGACGGACGCGGCCGGGCAGCCTTACGACGGCTCGAAGAAGTACGTCATGCGCTTCCCGGCCGGCCAGCTTCCCCCGGTGGACGGCTTCTGGTCGCTGACGATGTATGATGCCGACTACTTTTTCGTGGACAACCCCCTCAACCGCTACACGCTGAGTCAGCGCAACAACCTGAAGAAGAACGCGGACGGATCCGTGGACCTCTACCTGCAGAACGCCAACCCGGGCCCGGACAAAGAGTCCAACTGGCTGCCCGCGCCTTCGGGCCGGTTCATCCTGATGCTGCGCCTGTATTGGCCCAAGTCCAAACCGCCCTCTATCCTGGACGGGAGTTGGAAGATTCCGGGGGTGCTGGAGGTTCGCTGATCGCACGAGGAGGTTCAGGCTGGCGACGGAACCTCGCCCTGTGAGCATTCTGATGGATGGGGGATGGGAATGAGAACCGACCTGGCCGAGGCACGTCGCCTCTTGCACCGGGCCCGGCGCGTTACTGTCTTGACCGGGGCGGGGGTGTCGGCGGAGAGCGGCGTGCCCACCTTCCGTGGGGAGCAGGGACTCTGGAAGACCTATCGCCCGGAGGATCTGGCCAATGCCGAGGCTTTCGAAGCCAACCCCGAGCTGGTCTGGGAGTGGTACCGGTGGCGCCAGGGCGTCGTCGCCGGGTGCGAGCCCAACTCCGCTCATCGGGCGCTCGTCGAGCTCGAGCGCCGCTCGAGCAGTTTCACGCTGCTCACCCAGAACATCGACGGTCTGCACCAGAAGGCCGGCAGCCTGAACGTGGAGGAGTTGCACGGCAGCCTCTGGCGCGCACGTTGCACTCGGGAGGGAAAATCGCGCGACTTTGCCGGGCAGCTCAAGTGCGAGTGCGGAGCCTGGCTGCGGCCGCACGTCATCTGGTTTGGCGAGCCCCTGGACTCGATGATGGTGGCGCTTTCGTTTCACGCCGCCGAGCGCAGCGAGGCCTTCCTGGTGGTGGGCACCTCGGGCCTGGTCGCGCCGGCAAACAGGCTGCCCCGAGTGGCGGCCGACTATGGGGCCACCGTTATCGAGATCAACACCGAGCCGACCGCTTTGTCCTCGGCCGCTGACTTCTTTCTGGCCGGGCCGGCAGGCGAGTTGCTCCCGAGGTTGGTGGCCAGAGACTCCTGAAACCAGTCGGGGCGCGACCAGGATACGCGCGAGCTACACAGGCCCGCGCCTGGTCGCCGGCGGCGAGAGCAGCATCGCAGCCTCAGAAGCGCGACGGGTTGTGGCACGAGGTGCAGTTGAGCGAAACCGGCGGACGGGTCTGGAAAGCAGGCATCCTGAGAGCGGGGGGATCGTCTCCGAGCCGCGACTTGCCCATCCTGGCAAGGACATCCTCAGCCGTTTCCAGGGCGCCCTGAATCCAGCCCTGAGCCTGGGAGTAGGCTTCCCCGCAGATGTACAGGGGCAGGTTCTCCTGGGCCAGCGGCTGGATCATCTTCTCGGTGGTTTCCCAGGGCCGGGTCCCTGGCTTCCATGTGTGGTAGGCACCACCATAGATGCCTTCGGGCGCCCAGCGCCGGTAGACCACCTCGGCCGGGGCCGGCAGGTCGGTGCGGTTGTGCATCTGGGCAAGCTGTGACCCCAGCTCCTCGACCAGCGCCGGCTGGGCGACGAATCGCTTGGAGGCGTTGGGATCACCCGCATCCTGAAAGCCTGCCCAGAACTCGTCGTGGGCCCCATCGTTGTAGATCATCAGGTAGCCGTTCTTGCCCTGCTCCCCTCCGTGGTAATAGACCATGCGTAGAGGCAAATCGGTGACGGACTTGCCCTGAGTGATGCCCTGTTCGCGCCACCAGGGGTTCTCGTAGCGGGCGATGATGCGCGTCATGGGGTTACCCTTCACCTGGTCGAGCATCTGGCGAAGGTCGGGGCGGTTCAAGAGCGGGCTTTTCTCGGCCAGCATCTGCAGGGGCTTCTGGGGCATGGCCAGGATGACCTGATCGGCGAGCACGGTGCGGGACTCTCCGTCCGCCTCGAAGGTCAGCACGAAACACTTGTGCTCCTGGTCGTAGCCAATGTTTTGCATGTCATGGCGGGTGAAGATTTGCCCGCCGGCTTCCTTGAATTGTGATTGGAGCTGGTTGGGCAGATCCATCATGCCGTTCGCCAGCGTCTTGTAGGTGGTGTCGGCCGCCATATCGTTGACGAACTCTTGGATGGAGGTGATGGACTCGGCATTTTGCATCGATGAGTCGTAGCCCCCCATGTCGGTGACCATCTTGTAGGCTTCCGAGCTCAGCGAGCGGGAAAGGATGTTTTGAAAACCCAGGCTGCTGAGCGCCAGCTTGCTGACCTCCCCGGTCCGAGGGTTGCGGGCCGCAACCGTGGCCGTTTCGCGGACTCTTTTCCACTCCTCGCTCGTCAGGCTGGAGGCATTGGGAACGACTTTGCTGATGGCCTCGGAGATCAGGGTGTCGGGCGACTTCCCTCTCTCGCCCGGAGCCACGTTGTAGGGCAACACGCTCGGGTCCTGCGCGATCTGATCCAGCGTCAGGTGCTTGCCGCGCACATAGGCAACCAGGTTGGGGCCACCGGTCGGGAACTCCATCGTGGGAAGCTTCAGTTTCTCCTCGACCAGCGTGCGCACCAGGTAGTGACGCTTGGGCACGTAGCGCATGGCGCCGAGCTCGGCGAAGCTGTCGGTGCCCCGGACCTTGAAGCTCTTGATGCGGCCCCCGATGTGGATCGACTTCTCGAAAACGGCCACCTCGGGGTGCTCGAGCTTGCCGGCCGGGGGAGCCGAGCCGTCACAGCCGCGCAGTCTCCAGCCGGCATAGATGCCACTGATGCCTCCGCCCACCACCACGACCGGATAACGCTTCAGGTTTTCCCAGGGGTCGCCTGCGTCTCGGGCCGGGATGTCAGCCTGGACGCAGCAGGCACCGCGGCCGCCAGTCCCGCCAGAGCGCCCCATTTGAGGAACGAGCGCCGGTCCATGCCGCGCGCTTCGGCTACGCTGTCAAAGGGCGCTGTTCCGCCATCTCCACTGGCGGCCCTGGGCCGGGTTTGGCTGGCTGGCACACAGAGAGCATTGATGACCATCGGATGTCCCCTCCCTCTGGCACAGTCTATTCAGGCGGGCTCAAAGCGACCTGAATTCCGAGTACCGGTCCAAGCCGAGGTCCCGATGGCGCGGGTCGTGGACGAAGTTCAGCGAGCCAACGCTGCCAGGTGCTGCTCGAACGTCGCCACGCGCGGGTCATCGGCCGGCAGCGGGGCGTTCAACCACCCACCGATCTGGCCAACCATGTTGTCCAGGGTCAAGGTTCCCTGGGCCCGGTTGACATACACTGCCTGCTCTGCGCCACCAATATTCAGAACGTAGACAGGTTCATCCGGATTGTTCTTGTCCAGGAGATACTTCACTGAGGGGGTGGAGCCGTTTCCCTGACGGTGAATCCTCATGTAGTCATCTGTGCCGGGCTGGTTTGTGGCATAGCCGGTCAATCCGTCAAAACCATTGAGTCGTACGTGGTTGTCCTCATGCTGACCGGTGTGATGATCATCCACGTCGATGCCGTCCAGGTTATCCAGGCTCAAGACGCGTGAGCGCATGGTGTCGACGACCTTGATGATGTTGCTGGCGCGCTGGAAGTGGTTGAGGTTGAGCACGGTGCCGTTCATCGTCTTGAGCCTCCAGGTCTTCTTGCACTCATCCTACCAGGATGCTCTGAAGACTTTCTGAACGTGATTCGGTCCTGCTTGTAACGGATCGATGGGTAGAATCGGTCCATCGGCCGAGGCTTAATCGAGTTCGATGTCGTGGGTCGCTGCCAGCGGCGCGTCCTCCAGCTCGATGCAGTGCCGCCAGCGTCGCTGAAGGAGCGCTTTCAGAAGCTCCTCCCAGCCTGTGGGCAACCGGGTCAGGTCGGCCACACCGAGCTGGTCCAGCCTGCGGTAGGCCTGTAGCGGCCAGATCCGGGTGTTCCCCTTCTCTGAGTCCAAGACATAGTGGCCTCCCGGGGAGAAGCGGACCTCCTCGCCGGCCCTCCATTCTGCCCAGGGCTCGCTCTCCAGCACCGAAGTGAGTCGCACCTGTCCCTGGTGCCAGCTCAGCACGTGCTCTCCGCGCGGGTGAAGCTGCACCTGTCCCGGAGGACACTTCACCCGGGCCAGCAACCGGCCCGTGTCGCGATCGCGCAGCTCGACAGAACCGGGAGTCAACAGCACCAGGGGACCCGCCGGGCGTCCCGCTGCGGCCAGTACCTCGGCCCGGAAGGTGGCCAGCTGCCTCATTTCGCGCGCGTCCAGCAGGGTGCAGGGGTCGCCCGGAACGACCAGCCGGTCCCCCACGATGTGGGCGCTCTGCCCGAGACTTCCGAGGGAAGCCCACGGCTCCAACTGGTAGCACTCGTCTCCGGCCCGCAGAAAGCGCCCCTGCTCGACCCTCACTGGGGGCGAGACAAGGCGGCGCCATCGCTCTCCGCCGGGGTGGAGGGCCACCAGCTCGTCGTCGCTGGTCTGGGCCAGCACACCGTCGTAGCCAGGATACAGGGCGATCACGTCTTGATCGAGCTTGATTCGGTTGCCACCCAGGTGGACCAGATTCCAGAGCCACACGCACTGCCCGTAGAGATCGTCGTAGCCGGAGTACATGTGGTCGCAGGACTCCCAGAAGTTCTCTCCGCGCCAGACCGCAGCCAGGTACTGCCCGCTCTGAGAGAAGGCCCGCAGGGGGGGCAGGACCGTGCAGTCTTTCGGGGGAGACTCCTCCCAGGCGTTGAGCTGGCGAGCCTCACTGCCATCGGGGCGGGCGAGCAGGAACCGGTTGCCGCTCGTGTGCAGGGTCAGCCAGGAGTCGTCGGGAGCAAAGACCGGCTCCGTGCCGCGAAGCACCGTGACGGGAGGGCCGCCAGCCTGAGGGGGCGGCGTGCCCGCCAGCTCGGCCGGTGCCTGACCCCGGGCCTGCAAGGCTGCGAGCAGTCGGGCCGCCCGCCCTGGAAGCTCACGCTCCAGTCCGGTCAGGAGCCAGGTCCAGTCTTGCTCGCTCAGGCGCTCCTCGAGCTCGCGGGCGAAGACTTCCGGAGTCTTGATCGCCAGCTCGGAGGCCAGCCCCCACCCTGTCTGCCGGATGGCTGCCCGCAGGCGGCTCTTGAGAAAGGCGCCGGCCTGCTCCAGCGCTCGTTGAACCTCCTCCCCTGCGGGGTCGAGCTCGCGCAATTCATCCAGTCGCCCAGCCAGGAGCAGGAGGGCGGCCCAGGTCGAGGGGCTGCCCTGTCGGGGCATCGAGCTGAACAGAGCGGCAGCTTCAGCCTGGAATGGGCCTTCCAGCAGGGCAACCAGCCAGCCCAGGTGGGTCAGGTTCTCGATCGGGGGCGGCCGCCCCACCCGGACACGGGCTTCGAACTGCCGAATCTCGGGCAGGTCCAGGGCTCTGGCCAGCTCCACCAGATCGTCCCGGCCGGACTCTTCGAAGGCCCGCTCCAGCACGCTCCTGCCCCGAATCAGAGCCTCGTGCGCCCTGGAACCGTGTCCATCCCGCCAGAGCCTCCAGAGGGCCAGCAGGGCTTCCACGCTGCCTTGCTCGGCCAGGCTTATCAGGGCTGCCAGAGCCCGGGGACGACGGTACCACCCCGGCCAGCCCGGCCAGCGGACGGTCTCTTCCAGGCGCGTTATCTCGCTCATCGAGCCGGCTGCGGGAACGGGCTCAGGCGCGCGGGCGGCGGCGCGGCACCAGCACGCCTCCCACGTTCAGATAGCCCTTCAGCTCGCCGATCTGTCCGGCCGGAGCTACCTCGGGGACGGCCGGCCCCCGCTCGCAAAGATCCACCGCCAGAAAGGCGGCCTGGCGGTCGAAGCTGTAAATCCGGTCGCCCTCCCCCTGGATGGCCAGGCCCGAGAGGTGCAGCTTCTCGGGTAACAGGGGCCGGTCCACGGTCACCTCTCCGGATTCGTTCCAGCGCCGCAGAAAACCCCGCTGGTTGCAGTACTGCAGCTCGCGGCGGCCGGTCAAGAGGTCGAGGCGCTCGAGCCCACCACGGTTGACGATGTGGAGCTTCTCCTGAGGAGTGAAGCTGAACTGGGGCCAGTAGGCCGAGTGGGGGAACGCCTCGGGCTGCCGGCGCCACTTCTCTCGACCGTCCGGACCGAGGCAGACGATCTTGGCTGCGTCCTTCTCGATGACGAGCGTGTCGCCGTTGGGGCGCCCCTGCATCCAGGCGTTGCCCCAGTACCACCCCGAGTGAAGCTCGGGGTCTTCCAGCTTGAAGGTCCAGCCAGGCTGGCCGTCGGGGCCGAAGCGCCGAAGCTCGGCCGGCCTCTCCTGGCTACCCACCTGGAGCACCACTGCCCCGCCGTCGGCGGAGACGGTGTAGCGGCACTCGCCCTCGCCCACCTTCTCGCACCAGCGGAACTCGCCTTCGGGACTGATGCTGGTGAGGTACTGCTCCTTGTCGTCGAAGCTGCGGCTGAGGCAGAGCAGCCCTCCGTCGGGGGTCATCTGGGCCGATCCGTAGGCTGCCATGATACCACGCAGCGGGATCACCTTCTCCTCGGCCCCGTCCAGCCGGCGCACCTCGCGGGCCACGGTGCCCGAATACCAGATGACCCCATCGGGACGCACGCTGTGCTGGAGGATGTTGTCGGTGGGACTGGTGCGGTTGAGCACGGTCTCGTCGCCGGTGACGGGGTCGATCTTGACGATGCGGCCGCTGAAGGTGCCGTAGTAGAGGTTGCCCCGGGCATCGGTCTGGGGCGGGGTGTGGGGATGGTGGGTGCGGGTCTTGAAGCGCACCTGCCCGCTCCGGGCGTCGATGCCGATGTAGCCATCGCGACTGGTGGCGCTGCTGAGCTCGAAGTTGTACTTGAGGCAGATCAGCTCTCCCTGGCGGCCGGCAATGATGGGATCGCCCGCCTTGAAGCTCTCCTGGGGGTCGAGCTCGATCTTCCAGCCCTGGCTGCCATCGGCGGTGGAGAGCTGACGATAGCTGCGGGTGTCCCCGACGTAGATGCGTCCTTCCTGCAAGATGGGAGCCGGGCCCGCGTAGCGCTCGGAGCTGTAGAAGTAGCCCTGACCCAGCTCGACTCGCCATGAGGCCAGGGGCGAGCCGGTTTCGGGTCGGGTCAGCAGTCGGGTGGCGCCCGCCAGGCCGGGGCCGGCGACCTCGTCGCGAGGTGCGCCCTCCGAGCTGCTCGCGGCTCGAACCGGGACGGCCGGACTGAAGAGAGGCCGGGCGGGCTGGATGATCATGCCATGGATCTTGTCAGGGCGGGCTGAAAGGGGGCTGAACGGGAGGCTCGTCGGCGGGAGGAGGGTCGCGAACTCAGGGTTTCAACAGTCCCCCAGCATCGCTCCCCGTGGGGCCAGGCTCTCACTGGACGGCCTGCAATCCGCCGGCTGGCCAGGTCAGGTTTGCTGCCCCGGTGGTAGACAAATCCTTAGGGGTGGCATATGCTGAGGCATATGCATGAGCGCCATGTAAAACTCTTCAGAAACGGCAGGAACCAGGCGGTAAGAATCCCGCGAGAATTCGAGCTGCCTGGAGAAGACGCCATCATGCGGCGAGAAGGCGATCGCTTGATTATCGAGCCGGCGCGTCCCACATCGTTGTTGGCCTGGCTGGACACATTGGAACCCATCGACGAAGACTTTCCGGAGATTTCCGAGCTCGAGCTCGATCCCGTCGACCTTTGAGTCGTGCGCTACCTGCTCGATACCAACGTCCTTTCCGATCTGATCCGTAACCCTGACGGCGTGGTAGCGCGAGCCGTCCGTCGGGTGGACGAGGACCTCCTCTGCACGAGTATCGTGGTGGCTGCGGAGCTGCGTTTTGGGGCGCGCAAGAAGGCGTCACCAAGACTCGCCGCTCGGGTGGAGAGTCTGCTGGGGATCTTGAAAGTATTGCCTCTGGAAGCCCCTGTGGACGAGTTCTATGCCAGGATTCGCCTGGACCTCGAGCTGGCCGGGCATCCGATCGGCGCCAATGATTTGTTGATCGCCGCGCAGGCGCTCTCGCTGGAGCTCACAATTGTGACCGACAACGAGCGCGAGTTCAGCCGCGTAGTCGGCCTTGGCGTCGAGAACTGGCTTCGTGCTTAACGCGCCCGCGGAAGTTTCTTCGCCGACCTCGGACTCGAGTTCCAGTGAAGCCGTTCCGATCAACGCTGCTGCTTGTCGTCAAAGCTCCGTCTGACCCACGTTGATTCACGTAAAGAGTGGCCGATTCAGACTCTGTGTGTTGAGCGTTCCGTGCTGAGGGTTTTGCCTATCCTTCGGGGGCGCCTCCATCGAGGTCTGTCGGCGTCAGTTACTGCAAAACCTTCAGCAGCTCAGGGCTTCAACAGTCCCCGCTGCTTGAAATCGGCCACCGTCTCCTCGAAGATGCCTCGCAGGCGCCAGCATTGCTCGCCGTGAGGCCAGGCCTTGGAGAAGTTGCCCTCGGTGGCCGCCTCCATGGCGACATCCGTCTCCACGACCAGCCTTCGCTGGGCCTTCATCTGCTCGACGGCCAGTTGGCGAAAGAGCTCGGCCTCCAGGTCTTTGCGATAGGTCTCTTCGTAAGCGTGGAAGAGCGCTGCCAGGACCACGCCTCCGTAACGGCTCTTC
>CAZWUN010000097.1:9082-15262 GCA_964637145.1 uncultured Burkholderiales bacterium | reverse complement strand
CGGTCACGGGCTGGTTCTCGGAAGACTTCACCCTGGCCGAGCTCAAGAGCCTGAAGGTGACGGGAGCCCCCCACGACGGACCCGAGTTTCGCATCGCCACCTTCGAGGAGGTGCTGGACCTGGTGGATCGCACCGGACGAACGGTGGGGCTGTATCCCGAGACCAAGCACCCCACCCACTTCGATCGGCTGGGCCTGAGCCTGGAGGAGCCCCTGGTGGAAGCCCTGCGACGGCGCGGCTACGAGGGGGCCGAAGCACCCATCTTCATCCAGTCGTTCGAGGTGGGCAACCTCAAGGAGCTCAACCGCATGACCGACCTGCGATTGGTGCAGCTGCTCGACTCGGAGGGCTGCCCGGCCGACAGCTCCACTCCCTACAGCCAGATGATCACCCCCGAGGGACTGGCCGAGGTGGCCACCTACGCCGACGGCATCGGCCCCTGGAAAGAGCAGGTGCGGGGCACCTCTCTGGTCCAGGACGCTCACCAACAGGGATTGCTGGTGCACCCCTACACCTTCCGGGCGGAGAACGAGCACCTGCCGCCCGAGCTGCGCAGCGCCGACCCGAACGGTCTGGGCGACCTGGAGAGCGAGGTGCGCAGCTACTTCGAGGCCGGAGTGGACGGGGTGTTCGCCAACCACCCCGACCAGGCCGTGCGCGCCCGGGACAAGTTCCTGCAGTCTCGCTCCTGAGCCCTTGAGGGGATCCGAGCAGGGCCCTCGAACAGACCCAGCTCATGCTGATCGGCGTCATCTCGGACACCCACGGATTGCTGCGCCCCGAAGCCATCGAAGCGCTGCGGGGGGTGGAGCAGATCCTGCACGCCGGCGACATCGAAGACCCCTACACCCTCGAGCAGCTCTCCGAGCTGGCCCCGGTCACGGCGGTGCGAGGCAACTGCGACACCGGCGAGCTGCGCGCCCTGCCCCTCAGCGTAGCGGTGGAGTGGGCGGGCGTGCGCATCTTCATGCTCCATATCCAGGAGGATCTGGATCTGGATCCGGCCACGGCCGGCTTTCAGGTGGTGATCGTGGGCCACACCCACCAGCCCCGCATGGAGGAGCGCCAGGGCGTGCTCTACCTCAACCCCGGCAGCGCCGGGCCGCGCCGCTTCAAGCTGCCCGTTTCGCTCGCTCGCCTTCGCCTGGAGCAGGGTCGGGCCGAGGCCGAGATCGTCCAGCTTTTCAAACCGCTTTGAGTGCGAAGGAGTAAGTTACAAGTTAAAGAGAGAAACATCTTCCGGGGGTAACATTCCGATGCTCATTCAACCCAACCTCGCCCTGGCCTCGACCGCTCCCGTGACGGCAGCCTCGCGCACCCGCTCCAAGGCCGAGACGGCCGAGGCGGCGCCTGCAGATGGCGCCCAGGTCAACGCTCCCCCGGTGCTCGAGAACCCCGACGACGCCGTCAAGAAGCTGGCGGTCGGTTTCGGCTACACCGAGTTCCCCCAGGTCTCGCCCGACGGCGAGAAGCTCGTCTTCAACACGGTGGGCGACTTCACCACCTCCCAGATGCTGATCATGGATGCCAGAGGCGGCAAGGTGCGCTCGCTCTTCACCGGCGAAGAGGTCACCCCCGACAACGTCAAGGCCTTCCTGGCCCGGCACAAGGACCACATCGACGAGCAGGCCACCTGGAGCCTGGACGGCAAGTCGCTCTTCTTCCGGACCAATCGCGAGGGCACGTTTGCCCTGGCCCGCTACGACTTCAAGTCCGAAGAGCAGACCGTGCTGGCCCACGATCCCAAGCTGAACATGAAGCACCCCGCCGAGACCGAGGATGGCTGGCTGGTGGCCTACGGCGGGCCGCCTTCCGAGAAATATGCCACGGTGGATCAGTACACCAACCTGTTCATGGTCAACCCCGAGGACGGCCAGGTGCGGATGCTGACCAACTCTGATGGCAGCGTCAGCTACAAGCATCCCATTCCTTACGGTGACAAAGTGCTGGCCCACAAGGAGATGGGCCAGGAAGGGTCCGAGCAGGCCGACCTCGTGTTGATCGACCCCGAGACCGGAGCCGAAACCAATCTGACCAACACCCCCAGCGCCATCGAGCGCCACCCGATGTACTGCGAGAAACGCGACCTCATCGCTTTCCACTCGGACGAAACGGGGGACAAGAACATCTGGATCGGCGATCCGGACGGCGGATGCAAGTGCCAGTTGACCTTCTACGGACGGGCGGCCCAGTCGCCGTGCTGGTCTCCGGGTGGCAAGAAGATCTTCTTCGTCAAGAAAGACATCCGCCAGGCCGAGGACGAGCCGTTCTATGCCCGCCAGGCCGAGATTCGCGTGCTGGACGTGAAGGACGCCCTCAAGGACCTGGCCAAGCAGGCCCGGGCCCAGGTGAAGAGCCTGGAGAAAGAGGATGCTCCCGCCGAGCAGGTGGCCGCCGCCCGCCAGCGCTACGAAGACTACAAATATTTCCTCGAGCGCTACTGAGCTTCAGAACTCTTTCAGGCCGGCTCGGTAAGATGAGCCCAAGATGATTGACAACAGCCTTCGCGTAACCGCCTCCAACAACTACCTGATGAGCAGCGCCGCCGGAGCGGCCTGCCTGCCGCCCCCCACCCACGGCGAGCTGGTGCTCGACAGCGGGCTGAGCAGCCTGGCCTGGCTCGAGCAGCCGATGAGCTTCTCGGAGATGTGCCACAGCGGCGCCTCCAGCTTCATCCTGTAAAGAATAGAGCCCGGCTCTTAGCGAACCGGGCTCTTTTCATGCGTATCAGTAGCGGTCGTGGGACAGGATCTGCAGGTTGATCGCACCGCCTGAGCTGTTCTGCAGCTCCATGTCATAGGTCACCTTGGAGCTGCTCTCGATCGTCACCGTCTTGCCGATGACCGAGCCGTAGAGATGTCCCTGCTCGTCGAGCTTCACGTCGGCATCCGGGGCGTAGACGGAATAGTAGCCCTTGGTGGGGGCCCCCCCCTTCTTGGCCTTCAGACCCACCGGCCCCTGGGAAACAAACACCTTGAGCAGGGGAGGCTTGAGAGAGTCGTTGACCACCGCTCCGTCGAGCATCGCCATGGTCTTCTTGATGTAGAGCGAGGTGGGCAGCACGCTGTTGGGAAGCTGGATCGCGGAGTCGTCCCGCACGGTGAGGCTGGCGAAGGTGTACTCCCCCCCGGGAACCAGCGTGAGGATGCCGCCAGCCTCGACGACCACGTCACCGTAAGCTCCCGGAGGCAGAGGCGGGCCGGCCGAGTTCACCGTCAGGTCGGCGTAGGGCACGTCGGCCGCGTCGGGGTTCAGCGGATCGGTGCCGGTGGCAGGGTCGAGGCCTTCCGGGTCGACCGGCAGAGAAACGGCCTTGAAGTTGACCGGAGAAGGCATCGTGATCTGGCCACCCGTTACGTCACTGCTCGCGTCGACAACGATTCCGCCGGGATTGATCACCCCGGGAGCGGTATAAGCTTTTCCATTGACGATCGAGTTCGTCTCCACCTTGATGGAGTTCTTGGCACTGATGTTGGTGGCCACGTGGCCATGGGCGCCGGCTGGGATGGGATTTCCTTCCGAGTTGTAGAAGTCGACCTGGGAGTTGCCCTCGATCGTCACCGCGTTGCGAGCGAACACGGCGTAGCTGAACATGCTCTGAGTGATGCGGGCGAGCAGCCCGACCTGGCGACGGGCGCGGATCTCGAAGCCGTCGTTCTGGGCCCGCCCCTCGGAGAGAATGTAACGATACTCAGGCCCTGGAATCACCACCCCCACGGGAATGCCGGGATCACCCTGGCGAAACACGGTGGTGTCGAACGAGTCGGTCGAGCCCAGCAAGAACTCGTTGGAACCGGTGTGATTCATGTCGGCCTGGAGGCGGTTGAGGGTGATGGCCAGACCCGCCTCGGCGGCATAGTAGGCCCGTTCGCTCTGGGCCTGAGCATTGGCCAGGCTCAGGTTGCCCGTTCCCAGCGACACCACGCCGGCAGCGATGACCGCCATCACCGTCAGGACGAGCAGCACCACGATGATGGCCACGCCCTGCTTTTTCCCTGTTCTTCTCATCGGCTCACCTTCTCAGAATCGATTCTGGAGATAGGCCCGGCTGATGAGCTCCATCTCCGTGAACTTGTTGGACGCGGTCGCCTCCCGGGCTTGAAGCTCGATCCTCAAGGTATCCGGGGAGACATCCTGCACCACCCGGAAGCGGGTGATGCTGCGAGCGATGATGCGCAGGTTGGGACCTGCAAAGCCAAAGCCGGCATAGGCGGGGATCGTGGCGGGAGGCATGACGCTCGGCAGCCCCACCGGCACCATCTCATCGCGCTGCAACTCACCCGTGGCGGTCAACCGGTAGCAGACCCACTTCTGCCAGTTGATCACTCCCAGCGGGCTGTGCTGCACCGGGCCGTCGTTGGGCATCGGCTGGGAGGCAGAGAGAAAGATCAGGTGGCTGACGGGGACGGTGTCGTAGTCCCAGCAAGTTGGCCGAGAGTCCTGCAACTCGGCCAGAAGGTGTCGCATGGCGATCATGGTCTGGTTCTGCACCGTCTGGTAGGCGCGGCCCTGTTGGAAATAGCGCATCCCAGCCACCATCAAGAGGTACAGGGCCCCGAGCAGGAACAAGAGGAGCGTGCCGGAGACCAGGACCTCGATAATGGAGAACCCGCCGCGACGAACTGTCGCTCTCCTAGAAGTCGGCCACATAGCTCTGCAGCCTCACGCTTCTTTGAATCGGGCCTTCCCTCCAGCGCACCTCGGCGACGACGTTGTTGACGTTGGGCCAGCCCTGAGGAGTGACCGTCACCTCCCCCTGAAAGGTCGTGTTCACCGCCACTCCATTGATGACGCTGGGGACGGTCACCGCCGGCGGAACAAAGCTGGTGGCATTGGCGTAGCCCAGGGCCATGGCTCGCTCGAGATACTCTCGGGCCAGATTGGTGGCCACCGAAACATTCTTGGCCTGGGTGGTGGCCCGGTGTGTGGTCGGGAAGATTCCAAATAGCAGCAGCAGGGAAACGCAGAAGATCCCGAGCCCGAAGATAATTTCGAGCAACATGCTCATGCCCCGCTGCCGTATTCCACGCCTCACGGAGAGAAACGTACCACACTGCGAAAACAAAGGAAAGGCGGACGAAAAAAAGAAGGATTCAAAATCGTCAGGCCAGGGCGCGGAGCCAAACGGGCACGCGCATCGAGGCATGCGAGAAGATGATCTTGCGCCCATTCATTCTGGCTCTCTTTTTCTGCTCGGGCCTTTCGGGCCTGGTCTACGAGGTGCTCTGGACGCGCCGTCTGACTCTGACGTTCGGGCATTCGGTGCTGGCCGCCAGCACCGTGGTCACCGCCTACATGCTGGGCCTGGCGGCGGGAAGCCTGTGGGCGGGCCGCCGGGTGGACCGCTCGACCAGCTCGCGCGGCTCCTTCCTGACCAGCTACGCACTTCTCGAGATCGGGATCGCTCTCTGGGCCGGGGCCTCCCCCTGGCTCTTGATCGGGATCGACCGGCTCTGGTTCGGCCTGGCCGCCGCCGGCTGGACCTCGTTGTGGCTCTGGCTGGCAGCCTTTCTGGCCGCGCTGGCGGCGCTCACCCCGCCGACCTTCCTGATGGGCGCCACCCTCCCGATACTGAGCCGCGCTCTGGTTGGCGAGCAAGGTCAGCTGGGTCGCTCGCTCTCGTGGTTGTACGGGGTCAACACGCTGGGAGCCTGCGCCGGGGCGGGTCTGGCCGGGTGGTTCCTGCTGCCCGCCCTGGGCCTGACCAGCTCCCTGCTGATCACGGCCGGCCTCAACCTGGGCCTGGGAGCACTGGCCTGGCTGCTGGGCTGGGCCTGGCCCGGCCAGGTCTCCAGCCCCCCGTCCTTGCGCGAGGAGGCCGGCACCCCCAGCCCGACCGCCCTGGCCCCCCTGGCCATGGGCCTGGCAGGGGTGGCCTCCATGGCTCTCCAACTGGGCTGGACGCGGGCTCTGGCTCAACTGCTCGGCTCCTCGGTCTACGCCTTCTCGACCACCCTGGCGGTCTTCCTGGCCGGACTGGGGCTGGGTGGAGCCCTCTACTCCCTCCTGCCGGCCTCGCGTCACCCTCGCTCCTGGCACCTTGGTCTGACGCTGGCCCTGACCGGCGTGGCCGCGGCCGTCAGCTACCTGGTCATCGGCTGGCTCCCGGGCCTGGCCCTGCAGCTCAACCGCCTGGTACGCCCCGACATCCTTGGGACGGTCGTGCCGACAGCCGGCCTG
>CAZWUN010000097.1:0-9072 GCA_964637145.1 uncultured Burkholderiales bacterium | reverse complement strand
GGCGCTGGTGATCCTGCCGCCCACGCTGTTGATGGGCCTGGCACTGCCTCTGGCCAGCGCTCTGGAGGCTCGCCGCCGCGATGCACTCGGCCGTGGGCTCTCGGCCGTGTACAGCGCCAATACGGCCGGCTGCATCGCCGGAGCCGCCCTGGCCGGGCTGGTCGCCATCCCTTTCCTGGGCGTGCAGCTCACCCTCAAGCTGGCTGCCCTGGTCTACCTGGCGTGTGCTCTGCTGATGTGGCCCCGCGCCTGGCCGGCCCTCCTCCCGGGCCCGGCCCTGCTGGCCCTGCCGGCCTGGAACCTGGCGCTGTTGGCCAACGGGCCGGGCGTCTACTCCGACTTCCTGGCCCGAACCGATAGCTCCAATTCCCTGCGGCCACCCGCCTTCTATCGCGACGGCCTCTCCAGCACGGTCACGGTCAACGTGTACGGGTCCAACGAGCAGGCCCTGCGCGTCAACGGCAAGGTGGACGCCTCGCTGGGGCTGCCCGACCTGCAGACCATGCTGCTGCTCGGCTACATCCCCCCGACCTATCACGACCGGCTGCGCAAAGTCGTCGTGATCGGGCTGGGGAGCGGGTTCACCCTGAGGGCGCTGGCGAACCTGCCAGGGCTCGAGCAGCTCGACTGCGTCGAGCTCGAGCCGGCGGTGGTGGAAGCGGGCTGTTACTGGGCGGGCTACAACGGCAGGGTGCTGGAAGACCCCCGCCTGAGGATGCACCTGACCGACGGGCGCACGTTCATCCAGGCCTCTCCCGACCGATACGACATGATCGCCAGCGAGCCGTCCAACCCGTGGATCGCCGGAGTGGCCAACCTCTACACCCGTGAGTTCTACCTCGCCTGCGCGCGGCGCCTGGAGTCGGGCGGCCTCATGGCCCAGTGGGTGCAGCTCTACGGGCTGTCCCAGCAGGACCTGCACTCCATCCTGCGCACCTTTTTCGAAGTCTTCCCCCACGGAGCCGTCTGGCAGACCTCAAGCGGGGACCTCCTGCTCCTGGGCTCACTCTCCCCGCTTCGGTTCGATCTCTCTCGCCTGGAGAGGCTGAGCGATAGCTCGCCCGCCATCCGTCGCGATCTGGCGGCTATCCAGCTCTTCCGGCCGGGCATGCTGCTGGGCCACTACCTGGGAGAGCGCGATCCCTTTCACGCCGCCTTTGGAGCCGCTCCACGCAACACCGACGACCGTCCCCGGCTCGAGTTCACCGCTCCCTTCGGGCTGTACCGCGACAACACGACGGGGAACCTGCTTTCGCTTGACGTGGCCCGCACCGGACAGAGCCCCCTGCCTCCGGGGGTCGATCCCACCCCCGAGCGACTGATCGAGGCCGCCCACGGGCAGGTCAACCTGAATCGACTGGGCGACATCCAGCTGCTGGCTCCCTTGCGAGACGTGCCCGGCTGCAGCCTGGTGGCCGCCCGGGCCGCGGAGCGCGAGCAGGACGAGCTCACCCCCAGGTTGTACGATCAGGCGCTCCGGGAGCAGCCCGACGAACCGATCACCATGTGGCTCTCGAGCCTCTATCTCCTGACGCGGGGGAACCTGTCCGACGGCGACAAGCTGCTGGCCCGGCTGGAAAAGAAGCCTCCGAGCGGCCTGGAGGAGAGCGTGCTGGTGGTGCGGGCCCAGGTGCTGCACCGGCTTGGCCGCCGGCAGGAGGCGGAAGATTGCCTGCTGCGCGCGGTCGAACTCAAGACAGGTTACAGCACGGCCTGGAGCTGGTTGGGACGCATCCAGGCGGCCTCCAACAAGCCGGAGGCTGCCCTGGAGAGTTTCGATCAGGCTCTGACTCTGAACGCCTACGACCCCGATGCCCGCGCCGGCAAGACCGTCGCTTTGATGGCTCTGAAGCGCTTTCCAGAGGCGGTCGCCGCCGCCCGAGCCATGCTCGAGTTGCAGAGCGACAACGCCGAGGGCTGGATGTACCTGGCCTCGGCCCTGCAAGCGTCGGGGGACGCAAAAGGCAGTCAAAGGGCCCGCGAGCAGGCCCAGCGCTACGATCCGAAGATCGGGCGTCCCGAGGTGCTCTTCGAGCCTCCGAGCAAGAACCAGCTGCCCCAGCGCTGAAAGGGTTCCATCGGCTTTCCCTGGAAAGGCCGGGCCCATGCCCATCATGAAACTGCGCGAAGAGCTTGGCCTGACGTTCGACGACGTGTTGATCGTGCCCCGGCACTCCCCTATCTCCAGTCGCTACGGGGTGGACACCGGCACCCAGTTGACCCCCCGCATCCGCTGCCAGATCCCCATCCTGTCGGCCAACATGGACACGGTCACCGAGGCCCAGATGGCCGTCGCCATCGCCCGCGACGGGGGGCTGGGCATCATCCACCGCTTCCTCAGCCCCGAGCGCCAGGCGGCCGAGGTGACCCGCGTCAAGCGCGCCGAGAGCTTCGTGGTGGAAGACCCGGTCACGCTACCCTCCGATGCCCCCCTGACCCGCGCCCGCGAGGCGCTGCGCGAGGTTGGGGGCGTGATGGTGGTGGATGGCGACGGCAAGCTGTGCGGCATCCTCACCCGCCGTGACCTGGTGCTCTACGAGTCGGAGAACGGGCTGGTCCGGGAGTTGATGACCCCCAGCGAGCGGCTGATCACCGGCCCTCGCGGCATCGGACAAGACGAGGCCCGCGAGCTCTTGCACCGACACCGCATCGAAAAGCTGCCCCTGGTCGATGAGGACGGCCGTCCGGCCGGGCTCATCACCTCGCAGGACATCATCAAGCTGCAGCGCCATCCCCACGCCACCAAGGACGAGCGGGGCAGGCTGCGAGTGGGCGCGGCCGTGGGGGTGCGCGCCTCCGACGTGGAGCGGGCCGAGCGGCTGCTGGCCGCCGGGGCCGATCTGCTGGTGGTGGATGTGGCCCACGGCCACTCTGATCTTTGCATCGACATGGTCAAGCGGCTCAAGCAGAACTTCCCCGATTGCGAGGTGATGGCCGGCAACGTGGCCACCGCCCAGGGGGTACGCGACCTGGCCGAGGCGGGTGCTTCCTCCATCAAGGTCGGGGTCGGCTCGGGCTCGATCTGCATCACCCGGGTAGTGACCGGGGCCGGGGTGCCCCAGCTGACGGCCGTGCTCGAGTGCGGACTGGCGGCCCGCGAGGTGGGGGTGACCCTGATCTCCGATGGCGGAATCCGCAACTCGGGCGACATCACCAAGGCCCTGGCTGCGGGCGGCCATGCGGTCATGGTGGGCAGCCTGCTGGCCGGCACCACCCAGAGCCCGGGCGCCAGCGTGGTGCGCGACGGGCGACGCTTCAAGGTGGTGCGCGGCATGGCCTCGCTCACAGCCAACATCGATCGCCTCGAGGTCGAGTCGCGCCGCGAGGTGGACCCGGAAGACTGGGAGCGGGTGGTGCCCGAAGGGGTGGAAGCGGTGGTGCCCTACCGGGGCGACGTGCACGACATCCTGCACCAGCTGATCGGTGGTCTGCGCTCGGGCATGACCTACGTGGGCGCCCACAGCCTGGAAGAGCTGTACGACAAGGCCGAGTTCGTGCGCATGACGGGAGCCGGCATGGCCGAGAGCGGCGCCCACGACGTGACCAAGCTTTAGGGTGTGCCCTCCACCAGCGAGCCGAGTCCCAGGAAGGGATCATCCAGGGGGATCTTGAGCAATCCCTGAAAGAGTGGCTGGCGGCAGTCGTCGGGGCGCGCCCCTTCCAGCTCGGACAGGAGCAGGTGCACGCCCGGACGCAGCCGGCTGCGGCTGTAACTCGAGTCCAGCGCCACCGGGTCGCGCCCGGCCAGCTTGCGACGAACGTCCTGGGTGGACTCGGGTCGGGCACTGGCGTCCACCAGGCGCGAGGTATACTCCCGGAACCGGGAGGGTCCGACCAGAGCGACTTCGGGCCCGGGACCAACCTCGAGCGCTTTGAGCACCGGGCTCTCCACCGCCCCCTTGGCCACGATCACTTCCACGGGGGCCTGAGAAAGCCGGCTGGGGACCTGCCCGGCGTGCCATTCGCGAATGGCACGGGCGCGCCGCTCAGGAGGCATCTGCTCGAGCCGGCCCAGCAGCCCTTCGATGCGATCGAGCTCGGCCAGGAAGTCGCCCGGCGTATAGATGCCCGGCAGGGCGTCCACCACCGTTCCGTCGCTCAAGCAGACGTACATCACCGTGTTGCCCTTCAGGGTGCGGGTGATCTTCCGGTCGCCCAGGTCGATGGTCACGCGGGGGACGTCGCGCACCGACTCCCAGGCGCAGACGTAGCGACGGAGGCGTTCACGAACCCGGTTGTCTGAGAGCAGCACGGCCCTCAGTGTGCGCGCGTTGGTTCAGCACCAGCGCTCGTCCAGGCGACCGAACATGCTCAAGAGCAAGATCGGTCGGTCGAGCCGCCGGGCGTGCTCCTGTGCTTTGGAGAGGGACTCGAGCCACTCGCCCCCGGCCTGGCAGGGGGACAGCAGTAGAGCGGCAGCGCACACGAGAAAGAGGCGTCTGAGCATGTCCTGCTGGTCGCAGGCGGGGGAGGATTCTTCCCTGGTAGCGTGGCGCCCGGGACTGGACCCCTTGTGGACGACGGGTCCGGCCCGGTGCCACGCAGACCCTAATCTACCCCAGAGCCCGACCCGGATCTGTGATCCAGGTTACTGCTTGCGAGGAACCCGCACGCCCCCGACCAGCACGTAGTCGGCCAGTTGGGCGACCTGGTTGCCGCCGCCGCCGTTCTTGAGGTGGTCGGCCAGGTAGCCCAGGTCGGTGTTGTGAGCATTCTGCGTCCACAGGGTGAGGCTGTAGTCCATCAGGCTGATGGCCAGCTGCTTGCCGTCCGGCGAGAAGTGGATCTGGCGAATCCCCTCGGCGCTGGCCAGGCCCGGGGCGTGGGGTAGCTCCTGCCGGCGCACTTCCCCGGTGGCCAGGTTCCAATCGTGCACCGCGTTCTTGATGGCCTCGCCGACGAGCAGGTGGTTGCCGTCCGGAGTGAAGGCCAGGCTGCGCGCCCCGCGGATGGCCTGGGCCTCGACCTCGCGACCGGTCTGAACGTCGAAGACCTTGACCTGATGCTCGAAGACGGCCGCCACCCTGGTGCCGTCGGCCGAGAGGGCCATCCCGCCGCCGCCTTCTTTGCGGGTATCCTCGAGCTTGTGGAGGAGCCGCTGCTCGCGGGCGTCCCAGATGGCCACCCCACCCCGGTAGCGGGTCACGATCTTGGAGCCGTCGGGGGTGAAGGCGATGTCGGTCACCCAGTCGGGGTGCTGCAGGCAGCCGGTCTGCTCACGAGCCTCCGGATCCCAGAGCAGGAGGCGCCCGTCCATCCCGCCGGTGGCCAGGGTGCGGCTGTCGGGCGAGAAGGCCACGCTGCGCACGTCGTCGTTGTCGAAGAGAATGCCGAGAGCATTCGGTTTGGCGGTGGGACAGTGGGTCTGGTGGGCGATCTCGACGCCCCGAGAGGAGAAGACCGAGAACTTGCCGTCCTCCCAGCCCACCGCCACCAACTCGCCGTCGGGCGAGGCGGCCACCGGGCCGATGCGAACGTTCTTGTGCTGCACCTGGAAGCTCTGGGGCTCGCCGCCATGCAGGTCCCAGAGGCGGAGCTTGCTGGGAGTGCCCACCAGGCTGGGCGACTCGGTGCTGATCAACTTGCCCCCCGGCGTCCAGCAGAACCCCTCGATGGGATGGGTATGCTTGATCGCCGGGGTGTCCCTGGGTTGATGCAGCGTGACGTTCTTCAGGCGCAAATCGACCCGGTCGGCAGGGCCAGCGGGCTCTTGCGTATCGCGCTCGGAGCGCGAAACGGCTGAGACCGGCAGGGCAAACAGGGCCAGGGGTTGGATCCTCATGGCCCTAGCCTACCGACCGGGTCTGAAAAAAGGCTTACCGAAGAGCCCGGGAGGCCTGACGGACCAGAGAGTGACTGTCCTGGCGCGAGTCCGCCGAGAGCTCCCAGAACATGACGCCGCCCAGTCCCCTGGAGCGGGCATAGTCCAGCTTGCCGGCCAGCGAGGTCGAGTCCTCGTATGTGATGAACACCCCTGAGGGCGTGAGGAGGTAGGGCACGCGTGCCTGGTCGTCCCAGAAACGCCGATACGTGGTAGGCTGGGAGGCCAGCCGCTGAAGGATGTCGCGGTAGTCGAGCATGCCCGGCTCCCAGGTGCCCGGACCCACGCCGCTGGCAGCCGAGCCCACGCCCGTGGCCCCGGCCCAGGAGCGTCCGTAGATCGGCACCCCCAGCAAGATTTTGCCGGGCGAGACGCCGGCCGCGAGGTAGTTGCTGACGGTGGCGTCCACGGACAGGCCGTCGCTAGCGTGGAGGGGAGCGTTGTGGCCGGTGCGGTTGGGCTCCCAGCCGCCGTGGTAGTCATAGGTCATCAGGTTGATGAAGTCGAGCTGAGCGGACGCCCCTGGCAGGTCGACGTGGGTGGGCACGGCGGCCAGGGCGGCCGAGAGCAGCTTGCCCTCGGCCTGCAACTGACGGCGCAGCTCGGTCAAAAGCAAGGTGAAGTTGTCGCGGTCGGAGGACCCGGGATACTCCCAGTCCACGTCCAGTCCGTCGAAACCGTTGTCGCGACAGAAGCGCACCGCCGAGGCGGCGAATTTCTGGCGAGCGGCCGCCGTGCGCGCCACCTCGGGGAAGCGGGCGGACAGGGTGTAGCCACCCACGGCCACCATGATCTTCAGGTGGGGATGCTGCTCTTTGAGCGAGCGAAGGCGCGGAAAGTTGATCGAGGCGGCATAGCTGTCGAAGAGAGCCAGCTCTCCCTGGGGCGAGATGTCCACGAAGGCGTAAATCAGGGCGTCAAGCTGGGCGCCGGGGACGTCGGTGACCTGGAAGTTGCGATCGTAGATGCCCCACTCGGGGAAGTAGGCGGCCAACCGCACCGGAGAGGAGCCGGTGGGCGGCGGGGTCGAGGTCGCTGTGGGGGTGGGAGTGGGGGTCGAGCCGTTGACCAGGGTGAGGGAGCGGCCTCCGGGGCTGGCCGTGAAGCCGATCTCCACCGAGCCGCCGGGCGCGATGGTGGCGTTCCAGCTTTCCGGGCCGACCCGATAAAGATTGCCGGTCCGCTCCAGGATACGCCCGTTCCAGAGCGAGTCGATCCGGGCGTCGAGGCGGAAAGACAGGCTCCAGTTGGAGACCGGGGTCGATCCGTTGTTGCGGACCAGGATGGCGGCCTGCATTCCGCTGCCCCAGTCGTTGACGACCTGGCTGGTGAGGGTCAAGCCCCCCGGCGTCGGGGTGGGCGAGGAAGTTGGGGTTGGCGTCGGGCTGGGCGAGGAGGTTGCGGTTACCGTGGGTGTGGGCGTGGGCGTGGGCGAGCCCGCCCCGGTCAGGCTTACGCTGGCAGGCAGCGCGCTCACGTTGCCGGGCGAGCCGTTGAAGCCGAAAGTCACGCTTCCCCCGGCCGGAATGTTGTTATTCCACGATTCCGGTCGGATTCGGTAGCGAAGGCCGTTACGCGACTCGACTCGGGCGTTCCAGATCACGTCGATGGCGGGAGCGAAGTCCCACTCCAGCACCCAGTCGTTGAGAGGCGTCGTTGAGCGGTTGTGGAGGGTGGCCGAAGCTCCGAATCCGGTGCCCCAGTCTCCGGTGATGGTCACCTCCACATCGGCCGAGGCTCTGGCCTGGTCCTCGGGAACGGTGGCGGACGGAATCTCGCTCTGCGCGTTCTGGGTCGGGCCGCCGCAGGCCATCAGCAGCAGGACCAGAATCATGGCGAGAGCCTGTGGGCTTCTTCGCAGGATACGCATGGTCGAAAGACCGGACGAGAGGCTCAGAAGGTTCCTCTCAGGACCAGGCCTGATAGCCGGCGCGCGCTCCGGCCGCGCCGCCCACCACCATGGCCCCCACGAAGTCGCGGTGCTTGTTGGCCACCGGATCGCCCAGATCCTGACCGGCCTCGTTCAGCTTCTCCACGCTGGATTCCACCCGCTGGTGGGCAGCCCTGGCCCCTTTGAGCGAGGCCAGCAGGGCCACCCCGGCGCCCACGGCCGCCGCTGGAGCGCCCAGGACCAGGGCTCCCACGCAGGCCGCCACGGCCACCGAGCTTGCGCCCAGCAGCCAGGGCGAGGCCAGCTTGCCCTGGCCCAGAGCCATGCTCAGGCCGTCCACCACCGCTCCCGGCACCAGCAAAGCGCCCGTGGCTCCCCCGGCCAGGCGAGCTCCCCACCCCTGAGGGTTCTCGCCCTCTTTCAAGATGGCGGGCAGCATCTGCCCGCCCTCCCACAGCCCGGCAGCATCGCCGCGGCCCTCCGAGTAACCCACGGCGATGCCGTCCACCACGGCTGTCCTGACCCCGTGACCGGCTCCCTTGAAGGCCCGCTCCAGCAGGCTTCCCTCCGGCTTGTGGGCGGCCAGATCCCGGGCCAGCTTGAGGTTGGTCCCTCCGCGACTGACGATGTAAGCCCCCAGGCCACCCAGAACGCCCTTGGTGAGGAAGGTCTGCAACATGTTGCCCTGGGTGCCCAGCGCCAGCGTCAGCCCCACCGCCACCTGTACGCCCGAGGCGATGTCGAGCAGGCGGGCGAGCTTCTTCTCGTCCATCCCGCCGCTGACCCCGTTGGCCACACCGGCCACCAGGCAGGGCAAGAACGAGGCCGGCACCTTTGTGAAAGCCTGCACGGTGCCGCACGCCTTTTCGAGGGCTACCCGGGCGAAGGGCGGATTTTCGGGCTCGGGAGCGGGCCCATCAGCGGCCGTCAGGGCGGAGGCCTGATGAGGCCGGGCGGCGGGCAGGGAGCTGGAGAGTATCATTCGATCGGAGAGTACCCGGGCTGCCTGAAAGGAACTGGAAAGGCTTGCAGATTTTTCAGTCAGCTGCTAGACTTGGGGAGTTCACGGCCACCTGCTTCCAGAGGCGAAGCGCATTCGGTCGAGGACGGAGGGTCCTGATGAAAGGAGACCCCAGGTTGCAGGAACTCATGGAGCTGATCAAGGAGCTCAAGCGAACGTCCAGAGAGAGCCGTCGTCGCTGGAAACGCGTAGGTGAGCGGCTGGACGAGTGGATTTCGATTTCAGGGAAGATGCAAGAGGCGCTGGCCTCGATGCAAGAAGCGCAGGTTGAGACCATGAGGTCTCTGGCCGCCACCCAGGAATCGCTGGCCGCCACCCAGGAATCGCTGGCCGCCACCC
>CAZWUN010000096.1:0-15397 GCA_964637145.1 uncultured Burkholderiales bacterium | reverse complement strand
CTGGACCGCAACCGCTATCACGCCGCCGCCACCCTGGTCTCTACCTCGCTGGTGGCCAGCTTCGCGGTAGCCCGCGACCTGTGGCCCCACGATAACGCCCTGGAAGCGCTCTTGCCGCTGGCCCGGGGCACCCTGACCAACCTGGCCGAGCGCGGACCCGAGGCCTCGCTGACCGGTCCCGCCGTGCGCCAGGACTGGGCCACGGTCGCCTCCCACTGGCAGGCCCTCACCCCGGACGCTCGCGACTTCTATCGAGCCGTGATCCGCACCGCCCTGCACCACACCCGCCAGGCCGACCTGGCCCGCCTGGAGGAGGTTCTCCAGACGTGAAACGCGTGACCGCGCCCGCCCTGGCCCGCTTCAAGAAGGACAAACGCAAGATCGTGATGGTCACCGCCTACGACTACACCATGGCCCGCCTGGTGGACGCGGCCGAGGTGGACGTCATCCTGGTGGGCGACTCTCTGGGCATGGTGATGCTGGGCCTGGAAACCACGGTGCCGGTGACCCTCGACCACATGGTGCTGCACACCGCCTCGGTGACCCGGGGAGGACGTCGAGCCCTGGTCGTGGCCGATCTCCCCTTCATGACCTACCAGCAGAGCGTCTCGGCAGCTCTCGAGAGCGCCGGGCGACTGCTCAAGGAGGGCGGCGCCCAGGCCGTCAAGCTGGAGGGCGGCGAGGCGGTGTTGCCCCAGGTGCAGGCGCTGGTGCAGGCGGGAGTGCCCGTCATGGGGCACCTGGGCCTCACCCCCCAGTCCATCCACGCCTTTGGAGGCTACCGGGTGCAGGGCCGAGGACAGAATGCCGCCACCAGATTGATAGAGGAAGCTCTGGCCCTGGAGCAGGCGGGCGTCTTCGCTCTGGTGCTCGAGTGCATCCCCTCCGATCTGGCCGCCAGGGTAACCCGCAAGCTCGCCATCCCCACCATCGGCATCGGCGCGGGGCCCAAATGCGATGGCCAGGTGCTGGTTCTGCACGACATGCTGGGCATGTTCTCCGAGTTGCAGCCGGTGTTCGTCAAGCGCTATGCCGAGGTCGGTCAGTCCATCACCGAGGCTGTGGCCCGCTATGGCGAGGAAGTGCGCGGAGGGGAGTTTCCCGGTCCCGAGCACGGTTACGGAGACAAGCCGTGAAAGTGCTGGAAGACCTGGCCGCCCTGCGCGCCTGGCGCGCCTCCCAGGGCGAAGTGGGCTTCGTGCCCACCATGGGAGCCCTGCACGAAGGCCACCTGACCCTGATCCGCCAGGCCCGGCAGGCAGAAGGGCAGGCGGTGCTGGTGAGCATTTTCGTCAACCCCACCCAGTTCGGGCCCAACGAAGACCTGGCCAGCTATCCTCGCACCCTCGAGCGCGACCTGGAGCTCTGCCGCGAGGCTGGCTGCGACGCGGTCTACGCCCCCACCCCCGAGGACATGTATCGATCCGGTGCGACCACCTTCGTGGAGGTGGGAGCGGTGGCCGAGCCGCTCTGTGGCAGGTTTCGTCCCGGTCACTTCCGGGGAGTGGCCACGGTGGTGGCCAAGCTGTTCCTGCGCGCCCAGCCGCAACGGGCCTACTTCGGCGAGAAGGACTACCAGCAGCTGCAGGTGATCCGCACCATGGTGCAAGACCTTGACTTTCCGGTAGAGGTGGTGGGAGTGCCCACCGTGCGCGAGACCGATGGCCTGGCCATGTCCAGCCGCAACCAGCGTCTCTCGCCCGAGGCGCGGGCTCAGGCCGCCAGGCTCTATGCGGCACTGCAGGCCGGCCCTTCGCCCGAGGCGGCCCGCGAGTTGCTGCGACAGGCCGGCATCGAGCCGCAGTATCTCGAGCTGGTCGACCCCGATACCCTGCAGCCCAAGCCCTGCCCGCTCCAGGGGCGAGGGGTGCTGGCCGTGGCCGCCTACGTGGGGGACGTGCGATTGATCGACAACCTGGCCTTCGAGGGGGCTTGAAATGGACATTCCCGTTGCTATCATCAGCGACTGGCGCGGCACGGCCGGCCAGGCCATCAGCATCGCGCTGGCCCGCAGCGGCTTCTCGCTCTTGATCAACGGTCCCGAAAACGAGGTGATCGCCCTGCAATCCATCGACGAGGGCGGCAAGATCCTGGCGCTGCCCTTCGACCTGACCGACGAGTCCTCGGTGCGCGAGGTGCTCACCACCGGCATCGACATGCTGGGCCGGGTGGACGTGCTGATCAACAACCCCTTCGTCTGGAACGACGCCAAGCTGCACGAGATCACCGAGGACATGTGGACCGAGGTGCTCAACCACAATCTCAAGGGCAGCTTCTACTGCAGCCGGGCGGTGATGCCTTACATGCTGGCCCAGCGCTACGGCAAGATCGTCAACGTGACCTCGACTTCGGCCTTCAATGGGGCCCATTTGCAGTTCGCCGTCTCCTGCGCCGGCGTGCACTCCATGACCCGCTCGCTGGCTCGCGAGCTGGCCCCGGCCGTGCGCGTCAACACGGTGGCCTGCGGCCTGGTGGATGAGCCCTGGATCGACGAGGGCGGCCCCGAGCTGCGGGAAATGCTCACCAGCGACATCCTGCTCAAACGCCTGTGCCGCCCCGACGACGTGGCCGAAATGGTGGCCGTGCTGGCCACGGGCTGCGACTTCATGACCGGCCAGATGATCGTCCTCGACGGCGGCGAGACGATGCGCTGAGGGGACTGGTATCCCGACCAGAACGGTCGGCCTTGCGCAATGGTGATATCATGATATCAAACGGAGGATTTACGGAATGGCTCAGCTTGTAGTGCGCAACCTGGATGACGAAGTTAAAGTCAGGCTTCAAAGGCGCGCGCAGCGCCATGGCCGCAGTACCGAGGAGGAAGTGCGGGAGATCTTGCGCAACGCCGTCCGCGATGAGGACGAGCCCTCCTCACCGCTGGGAACGCGTCTGAAAGCCCGTTTTGCAGGGCTGGGATTGGCCGGCGAACTCGCGGAGCTCCGCGGACAGCCAGCCATGCCGGCGAAGTTGCCCGAATGATCCTGCTGGATACGAACGTCCTCTCCGAGTTTATGCGAGAGAAGCCAGAGCCGGCGGTCGTGAACTGGCTCGACGAACAGGCTCCCGAATCGATCTGGACGACGACCGTTACAGTTTTCGAGATCTGCTTTGGACTCGAACTGCTCCCCGCTGGACGGCGCCGAATGCGCCTCGAGGCGGCCTTTGCCCGGTCGATCGAGGAGGACTTGCAAGGCCGGGTCGTGAGCTTCGACTCTGCCTCTGCTGCCGTTGCCTCCGCTCTGGCCGCGCAGAGACAGCGAGAGGGCCGGCCGGTAGAGATTCGGGACCTGATGATCGCGGGCATTGCCACGGCGCGCAAGGCAGTCCTGGCCACTCGCAACGTGGCCCATTTCGAGGGCACGGGGATCACGCTGATCAATCCCTGGAACTAACTTAAGCGGTCCTCGTTGAGCCTGGTTCATCCGGGCCTGGTGGTGGCAGTGGCTTCAAACTTCGCTCTGCACATCCTGCAGAATGGTTCTCCTGAACGGGGGCGAGGTAGCCACTTCAACCTGGCCACGGAAACCGTCATGCGAACACGAGGCTGGTTCTCGGAACCATCCTTCCCCGTTCCCCGGTCAAGGGGCTGAAGGCTTTACGCGGGTCGCTTTCGAACATCCCGGTCCCCCTGGAGGTGATGATGACGCGCTCAATCTTGCTCCTGATGTTGACGATGGTGCTGCTGTCCGGTTGCGGGCAGGGCGATGCCGGGGGTACCCGGGCCGGTGGCCCCGAGCCCATTCCCAGCACCCGGACGACCACCACCAGCCCCACCGGCATGTTCTCGTTCTCCCCAGGAGGCGAGCTAACCGGACGAGTCTCCGGGACGGTCTGGCTGGATGGGCCCGGCATCGCCCAGGTGCGCCTGTTCCCCCACAACGGCGAGTTCCGCGTCGAAGCTACCCTGAGCGACGGCAACGTAATGCTGGCGGACGTGTCCCTGGCTCCGGTCGACACCCTGGTGCTGAGGGGACTGCCGGGCGTGGGACCCTTCGAGCCCGAGGGCTGGGTCTGGGTGACCCCCATCTCCACCCTGCTCGCGCTCTACCGCGACGAGCGCCCCGACCTGGCGGACTCCGAGCGGCTGATCCGCCTCAAGCGTTTCCTTCGAATCTCCGAGAGCCAGTCGGTCAACCGCCCCTTCAGCAGCCGAGGCCAGACCCAGTTCTCGCCCCGCGCCTTCATGGACGAGGCTGGAGAGCTGGGCCTGCTGGAGTTCGCCCGCAGCCTGATCGCCGAGATCGAACAAGAGCAGGCCCGCTCCTTCCTGAACCTGGAGGATGACATTCCCCCCGCAGTGGCGGGGCCCAGCCGGCTGATCGGCCTGATGGATGGTATCGGCTCCAACCTGATCTCCGACATCATCTGGAAAGGCCTGGGATGGGCGGTCGGCAAGATGGGCCTGGCCAGCTCCACCAATCGGCAGCTCCAGCAGATTCAGCAGCAGCTCTCCCAGGTGAACATCGAGGTCCAGGAGCTCCAGCAATCGCTGCCGGGAATCGGAACCGGCACCCTGGCCGGCGACGTGGCCAATAACGACATCGCTCCGGTCTACACCTACTACACCCACGAGAACACGGTCCTGACCAACAGCCAGAGCCAGTACACGCCTTTCTCCTTCAACAACGCGACCTTCCTGGCCACCTCCGACTTCACGTTCCTGACCGGCCAGCAGAGCTCGGGACCGCTCGAGTCGGCTCAGGGCATCCTGGGCGGTTGCCTGAATATCACTCCCTACGCCAACCAGGGCAACCTCATCACCGGACTCACCGAGAACTTCGTCAAGTCCTGGGGAAGCGGCACGACCAACTCCGCCCTGAGCACCAACAACCTGGCATTCTTCTACGACTTCCGTAACGACGTGCTGGTCACCCCAACGGTCCAGGGATACACTGACTACTACCTGGGCTTCCTGGGGCAGGCCTGCAACCAGGTGGCAGAAACCTTGACCCGGGCGCTTGGCACCAACACCGCTCCCCCTTCCGCTTCCATCCAACTGGCTCAGAGCTATCTCAACGGCTCGACCTACACCCAGGTGGCCCAGGGCGACTCCACCCAGAACGGACTTCTGGCCCTGGGTCGCCGGCTGCAGCAGCAGCGCCCGCTGGCCCTCCTGGGCGGCGCGAGCGCGCTCCAGCCGGTGTGGGGTGCCCCCTTCGCCAACGAGAACGTGGCCGGGACCGGCAACGTGAACGGAACCATGTGGGCCAACTGCACCGAGGTCACCACCGACAATGATTTCGGCGAGACGGCCGTCTACATCGACACGGTCGGCCAGTTCAACATCAACAACTACTACAACTGGTTTCTGCCCAGCGCCTCGGAGGCCAAGCAGCTCTGCCAGTACGCCGCCCAGGCCGCCCTCGCCGATGGCATCACCAACAAGGGCCAGCAAATTCCTTACGGCTTGCACAAGCTCGGGCTGCTGTCGGATGCCAACTACAAGACCGGGATGAGCAACGTCGGGATCTACTGCTCCCTGACCACGGACAAGAACAATCCCAGCTGCCAGATTCTGGAATCGAGCGACCTCAGCCTGGACAGCGGGGGCCTCTACCAGGCCGGCTTGAATGCCTATGGCTTCAAGGGAACCAAGGACAACCCGAGGCTGGTGCTGCTGGTGCGGCCCTTCCCCGGCCAGCCGCAGGGCGCTGGGGGCTACTCGCGCAATGGCAGCACCAGCGCCACCGGCGTGGCCACCACGACCGGTCCCGACGCTGTGATGCAGAGCGCCACCGCCAACGCCATCAAGGCCGGCGGGAACCAGCTCTTCCTCTGGAACAGCGACCTGGCCCTGGCGGGCAACTTTCCCCCCACCGAGATCGTGGTGGGCCGCGACCCCAACTCGAACCAGCTGCGGGCCTACGGCATCTGGCAGGTGGGCTGGCCCGTCGTGCCCGGGGTCTACCGCGACACCAACCAGACCTTTGTCAATCTCTCCAAGTACTATCCCGACCTGGGCTACACGCCCGGTCAGTACATCGTCTACGTCGAGCTGACCAACCTGGTGGAGTGGCTCAGCAGCAACACCAACGTGGCCGAGGTCTCGAACTATTCGTTGACCAACCTGTCCACCTACGGCGGAACCGTGACGGCTGCCTCGCTCAGCGGCCCGGGCCTCTTCATCCTCGACCCGGTGATCGATGACAGCACTCTCACCCGGAGAACTGTGACAGGGGGCACCGTTCTCGCAGCCACCATCGCATCGGGCGAGAGTCTGACAGGCGGCACCGCCCCCCCTACCCTGAGCGGGGCCACCAGCCTGGCCCTGGGCACTCCCCTGGGCAATCTCGACCCGACCGGCGCCACCATCAGCGGTGGCACGATCACCTCGGGAGTGCTCGACTCCGACGAGGGGCTGCAGATCTTCACCCTGACCGACCTGAGCGGCACCACCCACACGGTCGCCAACGGCGGGGGCATTCGCAACGCGACCTTGACCGGCGGGGTGCTGACCCTTCCCACCGGCAGCCCTTATTCAGGCGTTCTCACCGTGCACAATCCGTCCCAGCCGGTCACCATCACGGCCAGTTGGCTGACCAGCCCCAGCACTACCAACCTGACCAACTTGATCCCCTCTCAGCCAGAGTTCCTGACTGGCAGCCTGACCTTGCCCGCCGGCAGCGGCGTGCAAGCGCCGCCTCAGCGCTCGCTGGTGGTCTCCCCCAACTTCGCCAACATCCGGCTGAGCGCGGCCGGCAGCGACATGACCTGCTTCGTGACCGGCTTCAACGCCGATGGCACCTGCCTCGACCTGAGCACGAACGCGGCCACGAAGTACGCATTGTTTCAGCAGGTCGGCAATGACCAGACCTTTCAGGAGGTGCCGGCCAACCTGGCTTCCTTCGGAGGTGTGAGCGCGGGCGGCCAGCCGGTCCAGCCCAACGTGCTGCAGTTCCACGCCGGTTTCAGCACCTACTCCGGGCAGCTGATCATCCAGGCCACCAACGGAACCAGCACCGGGTTCTCCTTCCTGTCGGCTCTGGCCGCTCCATAAAACTGCAGAGCGGGGTGGGCAGTGGGGCCCCACCGCCGAGCGTGCGGAGCCCCACCGTGGGCCGTGGGGCTGCAAACCGACCGCAAGAAAGGAGAACCCTGCCCCGACCAGCAAGTGAGCAGCTCCAATTTTACCTGGAGGTTCTCATGCAGACGCAGCAATCCGACCTGGTCATCGAGTGGGCAGTGGACGATTCGGGCTACGACTTCAAGGTCGCCGACCGCTCCGTCAAAGACGCCATCTTCCTGGTGCGCAACCAGGGGCCGGGAAGCATCGTCATCAAGACCTGGTCGGGCCTCCACCAGCACCTGACTTCCGACGACCTCGAGCTCGAAGCCCACCATAACCGGTTCGTCTGGGCCGACCACGGCCTGTCCATCGCACGCGCCGAGGACGGTGGCAAGGCCAGCGGAACGGCCACTTTCTGTCGCTGATACCCCTTCAGCACGCAACGCTCAACACTTTTACCTGGCCATGGGATGTTCGATTCCGGTACCTCGAGGATGGAACCGAGGATGGGGCGTTCCTCAGCCGGGCAGAGTCAGGTGGTAATTCGGGCGGCCGCCTCGTCGAACCACCTCCCCACACTACTCGGGAAGGGCCACATCCAGCCGTAGCGCGGCCCGGTGAACCACTCCAGAATGTGGGGACGCAGAGCCAGCATTGCCTGCACGCCGCGCAGCTCGTAGGTGGCCCGCAGCGTTTCCTCGAAGGCTTCCCACTCCAGGCGAGCCCGGAAGTAGGCCAGCCCCAGCGGAAAGTAGGGCAAGAGGTAAAGCAACGCCAGCACAGGCATGCCGTAGCGTCGAACCTGCAGCAGGTGGATGCGCTCGTGGCGCAGGATGATCACCACCGAGAGCGGGTCCATGCTCTCCCAGTCGTCGGGCACGTAGATGGCCTGGCCGATCACACAGAAGGTGCGCGCGAAATCTCGGTTGCCGGTCAGGATGCGCAGAGCGCTGGAAATGAAGGCGATCAGCCGCGAATCGGAGTGGCGGATGATTCGCAGTCCGGGGAACTCCGCCGTAAGTTGCTCGAGGAGGGCGGGGAGCACCCGGCGTGCCTTTGATGGGTCGCTCTCCCAATCCTGTGTGGTCAGGAGTCGGTCAGTGGTCGGCCGCCCGGCTCGCTGAGAGCTGAGCACCACCAACCGAACATCAGTGATCGAATTGGACGCACCAAACTTGATTTGCGTCAAGGGAGTGCTATGATTGGAGGGTATGAAGAGGGGTGGGAGTGGCTTTAACCTCCTCGAAGTGATTCTGGCGTGCTTCTTGTTCGCCCTGATCGTCGTGTTCTCGGTTTCCGTCTGGATCACTCACTATAAGGCCATCGGCAAGTCGCGCTACAACATGCTGGGTATGTATCTGGCCACTCAGAAGATCGAGGAGTGTATCGCCAAGGGCTACTCGGGAGCCACACCCGAGGGCCCTCTCACGATCGGCATCGACACGACTACACGAGGCCAGCTATCGACCATCGACTTCACCTATGAAGTGGTGGAAGAGTTTCTTCCCAGTCCGCCCAACCCTCCCAACATGAAGAGCATGCAGGTGATCGTGAACTGGAAGGACCCGCTGGGCAACCCCAAGGAGGTGCGCCTTGAGACGCTGCTCTCGGGCTCTTGACAGGACCGGCGCCAGCCTGATCGAGCTACTCGTCTCGATGGCTCTGGTGGCGCTTGTCATGGGGAGCGTCCAGGCCCTGGTCTCAGCAGCAGCGCGCTACTACAACATCTCGACCTCAACGATCGAAGTGCAGCAGAATCTCTTGACCGCGATGAGCAAGGTCTGTTTCGAATTGGGCGAGAGCAGCCCCACGAGCGTTCGAGCCGACTCGGCGGCGCCCGGGGGGGTCGTCTTCGCCACCCCCCGAAACGCCAGAAACGTTCTCGTTTACGGCACCGGGGCCAACGCGGGGAAGGCCGAGTGGTCCCGCTATCTATGCTACTACGTCGATACCATCAACGGCGAGCCGTGCCTGATTCGCAAGGAGAAGACCGTGCCCGTCACTTTTGGGCCTCCCATCCTCCCGGCCGGAGAAACCACGGCCGCCTACCAGGCTTCACCGGGCAACTACAGGATCGTGGCACGCCGCGTTACCGCGTTCAGCGTGATCGATTCGGCTCCCATGACCATCACCATGACTGCCCAGGATGTCCGCGGAGAATTCAGTATCACCATGAAATCAGTGGTGCAGCCCAAGAACTGAGCGCAGTGTGAGGATATCGCGATGAAAAAGCTAGCGAGGTTGCAGGGGCGAGGGAGTATTCTCGTCACCGTGATGTGGATCGCCTCTATCATCATGCTGTTGATGCTGGTGGTCGGGTTTGGGGCCATCAAGGGAATGAGAGACAGTAGCCGCGAGATCGACAACAGTCGAGCGCGCTATGCAGCCTACGCGGGGATCCAACGAGCCATGGGCGAGTTGCGCCAGGTGGAAACCTGGGGGAGCGCGAGGTGGCCGACCGTGGTCACCGACACTTTACCTCAGAATCCCGAGCTCACCTACCAGGTCAAAGTCTTCAATAACGTCAACGGGTCGGCGCGCTACACTGGTGCCGCCAATACGGCCAATGGGGTCAATATCCAGGTCCCGGCCGGAGTCGTCTACCTCGAGTGCCTGGGCCGGGATGATCGGGTGCCGGGCAACGCCAACATTAGCGGCGGTATGGCCGGCAATGCCGTCCGCAACCGACCCGCCTTCAACCAGGCCGCTCTGGGAGACGTCAGCCTGTCCATGGTGAACAGCCAGACCGACGCCGGAGGCACTCCTCCGCCTCCTCCCCCGCCACCCTCTCGAAGAGGGCCACCCCCGCCCCCGCCGCCTCCCAGCTCAACCAAGGGTACGGTAGCCTCCAACGGAACCATGGTTCTTCGCAGCGGCACGAGAGTGGATGGGGACGTGGAGATCATGACCGCCGCTCCCACGGTCGACCCCACTACGGGAGAAGTGGTCGCGGGCGCCGAGCCGCTCACTCAGGACGGGACCTCGAGCTTTACTGGCGTGCGCACCGACCTGCTGGCTGCCAAGCCGCTCACGGGCTTCGTAGCGCCGTTCCCCGCCACGATGGCCACCAGCTCTTCCCGAACCGGGGCCCCTCCGCCGCCGCCTCCACCGCCCCCTGCTCAGAGTTACCCGGTTCCTCCCGTAACCGTACCTCCAATCGCCGTCCCTCCCGCTCCGGCCCCGGCCCCGGCTCCGGCTCCCGCCCCGGCGCCCGTGCCTCCTGGTCCGGTCCCCCCGGGACCAGCGCCAGCTCCGGCTCCGGCTCCGGCTCCGGCCCCGGCTCCCCCGCCCCCCATCTCGGTTCCCCCCATACCGGTCCCGCCGTTGAGCGTCCCGCAGCCGGGTCCCAATCTTGTGGTCCCGGTCCCCCCCGTGGCGGTGCCTCCGGTCCCGTATCCGACCGGGCCCGGTCCGTTCCCCCCCATTTCGATCCCGCCCGTGCCGGTACCGCCGGTGAGCTACAACCCTCCGGCTCCTCCGCCCCCGGCTCCGCCCCAGCTGGATCCGGGCCCCTATGCCGATGTCTATCTGTCGCCCGGCGCCCGGTTGACGCTCAAGTCGGGGCGCTATTACGTCCCGGGTACCTTTGAGCTCGACGGGGCCACCCTGGACGTGGACGCCAGCAGTGGGCCGGTCATCATCTACGTGGGCAAGGACTTCGTCATGAAGAACGGCTCGAAGATCAACGAGTGGGGCAATGCCCGCGACATCCAGTTCTATATGACCGACGAGAAGGATATCACCGTGGACCCGACCACGGGAGCTGCCCTGGCGGTGCCCCTCAAGAGCTCGGACGTCACGATGACCGACAGCCAGGGCACCTTTGTGCTGGCCGGCAAGAAAACGAATATGCAGGTCAGGGACTCCACCATCTCGGGTGCCATCATGTCGGCTACGGTCAACCTGGTGGACTCCACCATCCACTACGATGCGACCTTGAAGGACGCCCCTCTTGAAGGCATGTCGAACTGGGCGCTGGACGGCCTCCACGACATCTAGCCATGATCTTCAGGAGAGTTTGGACCTTTCTGTTGGTAGTGCTGGTGGGCCTCTCGGTGCTCCAGTATCTGGCCATGAGCATGCGCCGGACCGAGGGCAAGGAGATCCGCGTCGAGATCGAGGCAGGTCCCTTCGACCTCAAGCGGCGCTACCGGTCCATGGAGGGACCCTACTGCGTTCAGAATCTGAGTTTCGGAGAGCTGATCGCGGCCAGGAAGATCGTCTTGCCGGAAGGGCTGGTTCGGTCAGGGGACGGGGCGTCGATGACCGGCGGTCTGAACGCCGTCACCGACCTGGCGCTCTCGGGGGATCCCGGTCCACGCAAGCTCTACTGGCTGAAGGGCATCGAAGAGGTCGTGCTGGACGAGAAGGGCCGCGTCATGCCCACGGCTGAGTTCATCTGCCACCTGAACGTGGACGTGGACGTCGCCTATCGCAACCGCGCTTTCCCTCTCGCCGAGCCCTGTCGCAACGGCCGGATATTCACCATCACCCAGGGCCAGACCCGGATCGAGTTTCCTCGAGGCTACGCTGTCCCGGTGGCCAGTGACGAGGTCTGGGGGTACACCTTCCAGGCCGCCAATCGAACTACCGACGAGCACCGGAAGATAAGGCACCGCCTGACGCTGACGCTGGTCGAGGACGGCACGTTCAGCCAGCCCATGAAGGCCCTGGCGTGGGAAACTCCTTTCCTTTCGGTCATCGTGGACCGCTTCAGCAAAGAGGTCGAGGAAGCCGAGCATGGCAAAATGCCCGACTGTCTTCCCATCTCCCGAGGCCTCACGGCTCCCAACAGCGTACCCAACACCAACTGGGACGACTTTTGCGGCCGACGACGCAGCGGCCACTTCGTGGTGCCGCCGGGACGGAACACCTGGCGGAGCACCTACCCCGAGCTGACGGTCAACACCGAGCGACATGTTCGGCTGGTCTGGAGCCACATCCACCCGCTCTTGGAGGAATGCTCCCTGATCCTCTGTCGGGGGCGAAACAAGCTCTTCCGCGTGCACTCGCAGACCCGGACCGACCGGGGCCTCGAGATTGTGAACATCGACATGATCACCGCTCCGGAGGGGAACGGGATCGTCCTTCCGGCCAATGAGGTCTATGAGATCGAGTGCACTTACAACAACACCACCGGCGAAGCCCACGACTCCATGGTCACCTTCGGAGTCTTTTTCGATGACAAGCGGTTCGTTCGGCCCGACTGGGTGACGAATCCCGGGCCGGCCGAGCCGGTCAGGTCCGCCGCGAGCACCGTTGCGGGCGAGCCGGTCACGGTGGACAAGTCGGGCAACATTACGGTTGGCTGGCCGCTCTTCGACCCGCCCAGGGACGGCCCGTTGCTCAAGAGCAAGAAGCGCCTGCAACTGGAAACGAGCCGGGGCAAGCTGCGCCTGGAGCTCGACCCGGGCCTGGCGCCGCAGGCGGCGACCCAGATGCACCGGCTGTTGACCCGGGGCGCCTTCGACGATACCCCGTTCTGCGCTTACCAGCCGGGCTACTTTCTTCAGGTCGCCGAGGCTCAGACCAAGACCGGTCAGGCCGTCCTGGCCTCGGAGAACCGGCGATTGCTGCGTCGCCTGCCCGTGGAGCTGCCGGGTCTGGCACAGGGCAAGGTCATCCACCGCTCTGGAGCCCTGACATTGAGCCGTGACCCGAGCAAGCCCGACTCGGCGCTGGGTTCCTTCTCTATCTTGCTGGGTGATGCTCCTCATCTGGACAACCAGCAGACGGTGTTCGGCTATGCTGATTCCGACCCGGCTACGACCGCCACGCTGAAAGCGCTCGGTCAGGATTTCCAGGCCAACACCCTGGTGATCCGGTCGGTGAAGGAACTCAAGTAGCCTTAGCGCCTGACCTCGCCACCGAGCAGCGTGCGCACCACGAAGTCGGCCGTGGCCGGACCGGCCTTGAGCTTGACGGCCAGGTCGGGCGCGCCGTTGCCGCGGGGCATCACGCCCACCTGCGAAAACTCCAGCCCCTTGCCGGCCAGGCTGACCTCCACCGTGCGCTGGGAAGCTGCCTCCCCCACCTGCGAGGGCCCCTGGGCCTCGGCCACCAGGTTCACGATGAGGTTGGACATCAACCGGGTGGGCAACAGATTCAGGGGGTCGAAGGGCAGATCGCCCCTGGCGGTGGAAAAGCGCACGTGCTGCCCATCGGGGGTGACGGCCAGCTTGCCGTCCTGCACGGCCACGTCCAGCGGGATCACCACCCCGGTGTGCACCGTGGGACGGGTGGCCTGGTCGGTCACGCCGTCCACCACCGCCCCTGCGGTGTGATCCACCACCGTCTTGGCGCCACCCACGATCTTGTCCACCAGGAAGAAAGGCGCGCGCAGCACCGTTCCCACCACCTCGCCAGGCACGCCCAGCTCCTTTTTCATGCCCTTCTGCAGCTTGCCCATGCCCTCGTCCAACGCGCCGGTGCCGCCCGTGACCAGGCCTGTCACGCCTTTGACCGGCTTGACGCCCTCCATGCGGGCCTGGATGTCGAAGGCCACGGCCGGTTTGCCAGTAGCCTGGTCCATGACCAGGTGGGGCAGGATGGTGCGCCCGGCTTTGTCCTTGCCGAAGCTCAGCTCGAGCAGACCCTTCGATTGCTGGATCTCTCCCAGCAAGGCATTCCAGTCCATCGATTGCAGGCGCTGGTTCAGCTCGCTGCCAGATAGCCGCACCGCCATCTCGCCGGCGTTCACCGCGAAGGGCAGCTTCAGCTCCTCGGCCTTGCCGCTCGAGCGCTGGCCGGTGCGCATCTCGGCCAGCACCCCCTGCTCGCCTACCTGCACCCGGCCCACCTGGTAGTGGACCGATTTGCTCGAGCCCACCCCGGGCACCTCGAAGTCGAGCCCGCGCTCGTAGGCCCCGGCCAGGCGCTGGTTGCCCTCGCCGGCGGCCCAGGGAGCGCCCCGGTGCAGCTCCTGATCCACTCTGGCCACGGCCATGTCGCGCAGCACCTCGGTCACCTGGGGAAGCGCCTGCTGCACTCCCCCGGCAAAGCTGGCCTGGATCCTCTCGTGCAGCAGGCGAGCCACCATGCCATCGGGAGATTTGCCCGGATCGCCCTTGAGCTCGCGCAGGTGCACCTTGAGCCCCTCGAGCGAGGCGAAGTCGGTCTCGGCCGCAAGCTGGATGTCGGCCCGGCCGTCGCCGGTCTGGTCGGTCCCCATCCAGACGTGATAGGTGGCCTCGGCCAGGGGCTTGGTGCCGGTCTCGATCTCGGCCTTGAAGCTCATGGTCTGGTCCTGGAAGGCGCTCTCGAGCAGTCCGATCTCGTGGCCCTTCAGGGTCTCGGCCTGACCCAGGCGGGCCTGGTGCTTGCCGATCAGCTCGCGCAGCTGGGCTGCCCGGGGCGAGTCGGCCGGCACGGCCTTGAGCTTTCCTTCCAGCTCGCCCATCTTCTCGCGGGTGGCCTGGCCATCGAGGTCCAGGGCCAGTTGCAGCTTGCCCTCCACGGGCAGCGAAGCCTTGTCGGAGCTGAGCTTCACCTTGATCGACCCGAGGTAGATCCCGTGCGGACTCAAGCCATCCGGCCGGGTGGGCTGCCGGGCCTGGAAGGTCTCCAGGCCCAGCTTCAGGCCAGGCTCGATCGGGCTGGTCTGGTAGCCCACCAGCAAGGGCACGGTCTCGGTCTGGAAGGCGTTCACCCCCAGCGAGGGCAGATCGACGTTGCCCACATGGAAGAAGGCTCGCTCGCCGGTGGGCAGGGGCAGGGTGGCCTCGAGCAACACGTTGCCGTCGGGCACTTTGAGCGACTTGAGCACCTGGTTGAGATTCTGCTCGGCCTGGGCCGCCTTCTGGGCCAGGAACTTCTGGGCCAGGGGCGTTTTCTGGACATGGGCGGCCACCTGGCGCAGGGTATCGGGCGGAACCATCACCGCCACGCCGTCGCTGGCAACCTGCAGCGGACCGGCCGCCGGCCTGGCCGCGGGTGGTTTGCGGGATTGAATGCGGGAGGGAGACTCGGCGCCGGCCGGGTTCTGATCGGCCAGGATGGTCAGGGCCGGCGGCTCGGTCAGGGCCGGATTGCCCATATAGCCGAGCGTTCCCAGCGAGGAAATGCCCACCCCCGTCGCGATGCCCGTCCAGGCGGCCAGCCTGACCAGCTTTGCCAGCAGTGACCGTTTGGGCTTCGGGGGAGGCTCGGGAGGGTCCACGGGCTTCGGCTTGCCCAGCAGCTTCAGGCCCGACTGGCCCGAAAGCGAGACGTCGACCGGCTCGGAGAGTCCACCGGAGAGGCCGGGGCCGGGCTGTTTGCGCCACGGGGGCACGCCCCCGAAGCCTGCATGGAACTCGGTCTTCAAGATGTTGAGAATTCGGGAGGCAGGCTAGTAGATCCCGCTGATTGACGATTCATACAACTGTTTGATACAAGTGCTTGAGATGTCTG
>CAZWUN010000095.1:0-15443 GCA_964637145.1 uncultured Burkholderiales bacterium | reverse complement strand
CATTCGTGGGGCTGTAGCTCAGCTGGGAGAGCGCTTGCATGGCATGCAAGAGGCCGTCGGTTCAAGTCCGTCCAGCTCCACCATAAGGCACAAGACACAAAGGGGCCCGCCGCAAGGCAGGCCCCTTTAAGTTTGTCGGGATGAAAACGTGAAGAAACTTCCTCTACCTGGAGGAACTGTTCGACCCTGAAAGAATAGCTTTAGCTGTTCCACCCGGGTGGCCGGGATGAGCAGGTTTCGACAAAAATTTTTATCGGAACCGTTGATGCCGTTTCCAGGGCAGGGGATCTCTGGCCCAGTTCAGAATGGGGCCCCCGACCCTGTTGGCACGTTGGCTGACGAAAGCGAGATGGTGACCAGATATGGCTTACAGGCCCTGTAGATTTCGAAGTTCGGTGCTGGGTGTTTTCCAGTGCGAAAAGCACATGTTTCAGCACAGTTACCCGGAAATCTACAATGAGCTTTATGAGTTCTGCCTCGAGAACGTCCCCGACCGTTTTTGCGGGTATGTGGACTTCGGGTTCAGTCTCGAAGGGGAGACTCCCCGCATCTTCATCAACTGCACTCATCCCTACCAGAGCCGGCCCTTGAAGAGCTTTCGAGACTGCATCGAAGAGTGCGACTACCACGACAAAGAGGGCGAATCCCTCGGATAACCAGGGCCCGGAAGCATCCGGGCTCTTTGCTTTTTCAAGCAGGTGGCCCCCTGTCCGGGAGAGAATGGAATTCGGACTTGCCTGCAAACATGCGACTTCTTCAGCAGTCTCGAACTCGAATACTCTTCATCCTTCCCCGCGAGGACGCACCTCATGGTCGGCGCTGAAGTGGCCTTGGCGCCCTTCGTTGCGCGCCGGGAGTATTTCGGTTGCCTGATCTACGATCGGGCGCACAGCGATTACATCCCGTTCGACCAGGATGCTACCGAGATCTTCCTGCGCAGCCAGACCCAGACTCTGGACGAGATCTACCGCGATCTGTCCGAGAAGGTGACCCGCCAGTCGTTCGACCAGTTCATTCAGCTTTGTAGCAGCATCGAACTGATGAAGAACGGCACCTTCCAGGGCACCTTCATCGAGTCAACCTCTCACGAGCGGCTCAAGCATCTGTCGGCTCCCACCATGGTCTACCTGCAGCTGACCCGCTACTGCAACCTCGCTTGCAAGCACTGCTGGGCCGAGGCGGGCGTGGCCCGGCCGCGAGAATTGACCATTCTCGAGGTGCGCGACCTGATCGACCAGATGGCCGCCATGGGCACCTTCAAACTGCGCCTGGGCGGGGGCGAGCCGCTGGGGCGCGGGGACTGGGCCGACATCGTGGCCCACGCCAACTCGAGGGGTATCCGGGTCAGTCTCTCCACCAACGCCACTATGGCCACCAAGGCCGTGGCCGAAAGGCTGGCCGAGCTCGACATCGAGTCGATCAAAGTCAGCCTCGAGGCGGGTAGCGAGAAGAGCTACGACTACATCCGGGGCGACCGGGCCTATCGCAAGGCGATCCGGGGAATCAAGAACCTTATCGAGTTGAGCAAGGCGCCGGTCTACTTCCACGTCGTCTTGCAGAAGGACAATCTCACCGAGATCCCCTCCCTGGTCAAGACCGCTGAGAAGCACGGTGTCTCCCGCATCGTCTTCGACGTGGTGGTCCCGGTGGGCCGTGCCAAGGAGAACCCTCGCATCCTCCTCACTCCCGATGAGGCGAGCTCGGCGCTCGACCTGGCCCGGCGCATCGGTGAGACCAGTCGGGTGGAGGTCGAGGTGGCCGCCCGGGTGCCTCCTCCCTACCAGAAGAAGCGCGTCTTCGAAGGCTTCGGTTGCGAATGCGGCCACGTCCACTGCCATATCAGCTCAGAGGGCGTCGTCTCGGCCGGTGGCTTCGTCAGCCACCTCCTGCCCGGCGGCTCGATCCGCGAAAAACCCCTGGCAGATCTGTGGGAGAACGGTCAGGGGTTCAAGCTCCTGCGTGGCAATCCGGGCAACAATGTCTGCAAGCGTTGCAACTACTACCGCTCGTGCCGAGGAGGATGCCGCACGCGCACCTACGCAACCATCGCGGCCCTCACTGAGCCCGATCCGCTCTGCCTGATCGCTCGCGACACGCCGCCGGCAGGCTGATGGAACCGCCTTCCAGTGCGCTTGCGCGCCTCATTTTGCCTGACTGCCCTGGCTGCGACGAAGGTGTAGCGGTGGAGAACCTCGCTCCCAATGAGGTGACAAAGTGCCCCCACTGTCACAGCACGTTATTGCTCGTTCGCATTGACGGAGTCTTGATGTTTCTGCGCGATGGTTGGGTTTGAGTGGCTCGAACAAGGACGCCTGGCGTCGCATGGAGAACGTTTACAGCGCCGACCGCGCAGAGTCTCTGCGCGCGGCTCGGGAATCCATCGAGCCAGTGAGGAGTCATTCGTGAGCCAGCGCAAGCACGTTCCCCCCGAAGTCGCGGAGGAGATCGCCCGGGCTAACCGGGTTTTGCTGGTTTCTCACATCGGCCTGGACGGTGACCACCTGGGCTGCATGATCGCCCTGCACTCGGCTCTGGAGAAGATGGGCAAACAGGTGGTTGCCTACCTGCCCGAGTCGGTGCCCGACAACTTCCAGTTCATGAAGGGCATGGAGCGCCTTTCCCCCACCTTGCCGATGGAGCGCTTCGACCTGCTCATCGCCCTCGAGTGCCCCGAGATGCACCGCTTCCCCAAGGGGTTCGACTACAAGAGCTCGGCCGAGAGGGTGCTCAACATCGATCATCATCCCGACAACCAGATGTATGGCGACGTGGTCTGGGTGGAGCCCCAGATGGGCTCGCTGGGTGAGATGGTGTTCGACCTGCTGGAGGTCATGGAGGTTCCCTTCGATGACACCATAGCGGTCGCGCTGTATACGGCCATCTTCAGTGATACCGGCTCGTTCCAGTACTCGCGGGTGACTCCTCGCACCCATCAGCGCATTGCGCGCCTGCTCGAGTTCGAAGTCAACACCGACCTGGTGGGTCGGTCGCTGTATCGGCAGCTTCGCTTCGAAGCCATGAAGCTGCTGGGCATCGTTTTGCAGAACACGACCCGGTCCGAGGATGGACGGTTGATCTGGGCCGAGATTCCGTGGACCGAGATGCAGCGCTACCAGGTTCAGCCAGAGGACACGCTCTACTTCGTCGATCAGCTCGATACCGTGAAGGGGGCCGAAGTGGTCATGTTGTTCCGCGAGCTCGAGGACGGTCGGGTCAAAGTCAGCATTCGCTCGCGCCACTATCCGGTCAACCAGGTCGCGGCCAGCTTCGGAGGGGGAGGCCATGCCAAGGCGGCCGGCTGCGTGGTAGAAGGTGCCCTGGGCCACGTCAGCGGCAAGGTGGTCAAGGCCATGACCGAGTCTTTGACTCAGTCCATCCTCCAGGATCGCGACACTTTGCCCAGCTCCCCGGCTGTTTCCGCCCTCAAGCGAGGCTGACCCCCTGCCCACCTTCGCGGTGCATACCCTGGGTTGCCGCGCCAACCAGTCCGACTCCGAGCGGCTGCGGGAGATCTTGCTGGGGGCCGGCTTTGAGGAGGTCGAGTTCTCCCAGCCCGCCGACGTGCGCGTGGTCAACACCTGCACGGTGACCTCCGAGGCCGACCGCAAGTCGGCCCAGGTTGTTCGGCGCGGGCTGCGGCTGGGGGGCCAGGTGGTGGCCACGGGATGCGCCGTGGCCGCCCGGGGAGGCCTTCAGGGCGGCCGGTTGCCCGGCTCGGTGTTGCGCCTTCCTCCGGCCCAGAGCGAGCGGCTGCTCAGTCTGATTGGAGCCGACAACTGTCCCAATGCGCTGCTGGTCGACCAGGAGACGTCACAATTGCGCACCCGGGCTCTTCTGCGGGTTCAGGACGGCTGCGATCAGTTCTGCACCTTCTGCATCGTGCCTTACGTGCGGGGGCGAAGTCGCAGTTTTCCTATCGAGCAACTGGTGGAGGAGGCCTGCCGGCTGGAGCGGGCCGGCTATCGCGAGGTGGTGCTGACCGGCATTCACCTGGCCGTCTGGGGCCGCGAGCTGGGCCTCGATCTGTTTCACCTGCTGGAGGCTCTTTTGTCGGCCACGAGCCGGGTACGTTTCCGGCTCAGCTCGATCGAGCCCGACTGTTTCCCGATGGCTCTCTTCGAACTGATGCGGCGGCACCCCGAGAGAGTCTGCCCTCACCTGCACCTGGCCCTGCAGCACGCCAGCGATCGGGTGCTCGAGCGCATGCACCGCGACTACGACCAGGCCCACTTCAGCCGACTGGTGGAGGCCTTCTTCGCGATTCCGGGGGCCTGTCTCACCAGCGATGTCATGGTGGGCTTTCCGGGGGAGAGCGAGGAAGACTTTGCCATTCTCAAGCGCTACCTGCGCGAGAGGCCCTTTTTTCGGCTGCATGTCTTCCCCTACAGCCCCCGGCCTGGGACGGCCGCCGCCCGTTTTCCCGATCAGGTTCCGGTGGATGTGCGCAATCGTCGGCGCGACGAGCTCCTCGCCCTGGGAGAGCGCAAGCGACTGGCCTATCTTCGGGCCCAGCGCGGTTGCGAGAGGGATGTCCTGGTGGAGTCCCCCGGCCCGCGCGAGGGTACGATGGAGGGCTTGACTGAGAATTATGTCCCGGTCTTGTTGCGCGGTGGACCTGCGCTCAGAGGCCATCTTCTGCGGGCGCGACTGGGGCGCGTCAGCGGGCAGGCCGTGCAGGCTGCTCTTGTTCGAAAGGAGTTCCTGCCGGGCTCTTGAATTGGCGGCCCTCAATGGCCGGTCTGTTTGATAAGTTCAGGGTCAACCGACCCAAGGTCGATCAGAGTCGTAGCGATGAGACGCAGCGGGCGGAGCTACCCTCCGACCTCTGGATCAAGTGCTCTGACTGCGGCAACGCGATGTATCGCAAGGTCTTCCTGGATAATCTGAAGGTCTGCGACAAGTGCGGCTTTCACCACAAGCTCACTGCCCACGAGAGGCTCGAGCTTTTAGCCGACCCGGGTAGCTTTGAAGAGTGGGACAAAGGCCTCTTCTCCGGCAATCCGCTGGGCATCGAAGGGGAATACCTCGAGAAACTCGTCAGCGATCGCAAGAAGACCGGGTTGGAAGATGCCGTGCTCTCGGGCAAGATCGAGTTGAACGGCATTCCCGTGGGAATCGCCATCATGGACTTTCATTTTCGAGGCGGCTCCATGGGCTCGGTGGTGGGGGAGAAGATCACCCGCATGCTCGAGCGCAGTGGAGAACTGCGTGTGCCCGCCCTGGTGGTCACCTCTTCGGGCGGGGCTCGCATGCAAGAGGGAATGCTGAGCCTGATGCAGATGGTGCGCACCTCGGCGGCGGTTCGGCGCCTCAACGACCTGTCTGTGCCCTACTTCTGCCTGTTGACCGATCCGACCACCGCGGGCGTGGCCGCCTCGTTCGCCGCTCTGGGCGACGTGATCGTGGCTGAGCCCCGAGCCATTATCGGCTTTTCGGGGGCTCGGGTGATCGAGCAGACCATCCGTCAGAAGCTGCCACCCGGATTTCAGACGTCTGAGTTCTATCAGAAGCACGGTTTCATCGACATGGTCGTGCCTCGCCCCGAGCTTCGAGCCACCATGGCTCGCCTGATCGGCATGTTCGCCCAACCCGTGCTGGAGTCGCCCGCATGAGTATGATTTTGGAAGTCGAGAAGCCATTGCTGGAACTAGAGAACAAGATCAAAGAGCTGAAGGAGGTCAACCTGACCGGCCGGGTGGATCTCTCCTCGGAGATCCGCCTGCTCGAGCGCAAGGCCGAGCAGCTCAAGAAGAGCATCTACGAGAATCTGTCGGCCTGGGACCGGGTCCAGATCGCCCGCCACTCGGCCCGGCCGGGGACGCTTGATTACATCCAGGCGCTGTTCACAGATTTCATGGAGCTGCACGGTGATCGTCTGTATGCCGATGACCCGGCCATCGTGGGCGGTCTGGCTCGCTTCGAGGGGCGTAGCTGCGTGGTTGTTGGCCACCAGAAGGGGAAGGGGACCAAGGACAACCTGGCCCGTAACTTTGGAATGCCCAATCCCGAGGGCTTCCGCAAGGCGGGCCGCCTGATGAGCCTGGCCCATCGCTTCAAGCTGCCCATCTTCACCTTCATCGACACGCCCGGCGCCTACCCCGGCATCGAGGCCGAGGAGCGCGGCCAGTACGAGGCCATCGCCAGCAACATCGCCCTGATGACCGAGCTGGGCTCGCCCATCGTCACCCTGGTCATCGGCGAGGGCGGCAGTGGCGGAGCCCTGGGCATCGCTGTGGGCGACCGGGTCCTGATCCTGGAGAACTCGGTCTACTCTGTCATCTCTCCCGAAGGCTGTGCCACCATCCTCTGGCGGGACGCGAGCAAAGCCGAGCAGGCCGCCTCCTGGCTGGGTCTGACCTCGGACAAGCTGCTCAAGCTCGGGCTCGTGGACGAGGTACTGCCCGAGCCTCTCGGGGGTGCCCACCGCGAGATCGAGAACGTCTTCGATACGGTGCGCGCCGCGCTCAGACGGCACCTGGGGGAGCTGCTGCTCTCGACTCCGGCCGATCGGGTCACCTCCCGTTACGCCAAGTATCGCAGAATGGGCGTCGTGCTCGAGCAAGCTCTGATCCCATGAGGCCGACTCGGACCCGTATCGTCTGCACGATCGGCCCGGCCTCGTGCACCGAGGAGATGTTGCGCCGCCTCATCGAGTCCGGCATGGACGTGGCCCGGCTCAACTTCTCCCACGGCGCCCACGAATGGCATGCCGAGCGTATCCAGTTGATCCGCAAGTTGGCCCAGGAATTGGGGGAGCCGGTGGCCATTTTGCAGGATCTTTGCGGCCCCAAAATCCGCCTGGGTAGGGTTGCCGAGGGCACCGTGCTGGCTGCTGGAGAGCCCTTCGTGCTGACCACCGAGGAGTGTGAGGGCGACCAGCGGCGGGCCACCATCACCTATCCTTCGCTGCCGGCCGAAGCGCGGCCCGGCGACCCGATTTTGCTCGACGACGGTCTGCTCGAACTGGTGGTGACAGACAACACCGCCACCGAGGTACGAACCCGGGTGGTGGAGGGCGGGCCGCTTTCTTCCCGCAAAGGGGTCAATCTGCCCAACACCCGTCTTTCGGTCCCCGCCATGACCGAGAAAGACGCCCTGGACCTGCGCTTCGGGCTCGAGCACGGCGTGGATTACGTGGCCCTCTCATTCGTGCGCCAGGCGAGCGATCTTGTGCCCGTGCGGGCCATCATGAGTGAGCTGGGCATCCATCGCCCGGTGGTGGTCAAAATCGAGAAGCGCGAGGCGGTCGACAACCTCGAGAGCATCGTGGCGGCGGCCGACGCCATCATGGTGGCCCGGGGCGACCTGGGCATCGAGGTGCCCATCGAGGAAGTGCCCATCATTCAGAAGCGCACCATCCGACTCTGTCGGCGCTACGAGCGGCCGGTCATCACCGCCACCCAGATGCTGGACTCGATGATCAGAAATCCCCGGCCCACCCGGGCCGAGGCCACCGATGTGGCCAATGCCATCCTGGATGGCACCGATGCGGTCATGCTGAGTGGCGAAACGGCCAGCGGCCAGTATCCGCTGCAATCAGTCCAGGTCATGGACCGCATCGCGCGGGAGGCCGAGCAGCTGGTGGAGTTCATGCCGGATATCGACCCGGTGGTGGAGTCCGACAGCGACCACCTGGTCAACTCGGTCGCCCTGGGCACCTGCCGCCTGGCTCATCAGCTCAAGGCCAGTGCCATCCTGGCCTGTACCACCTCAGGTCGCACCGTGCAGGCCATCGCTCGTCACCGACCCGGCTGCCTGGTGGTGGGCATCACCGCCGAGCCGGAGATCGCCCGCCAGTTGAACCTGGTCTTTGGCGTGCGTCCCGTGGTCATCGACCGCTACGCCACCACCGAGGAGCTGATGCGCGCATCCGTTCAAGCCGCTCGAGCGGCCGAGCTGGTTCATCCGGGGGACACGGTGGTGTTAGCGGCCGGCTTCCCTCCCGGCAGCCCCACCAACCTGGTTCAGGTGGCTCACCTCACGGCCTGACAGGAACCCGGCTGGTCGTTGAGGAATATTCCTCAAATGAGCCGTCACGTTTCCGTTGAGATGCGTTCCAGCGAAGAGTCCATCGAGTCCCCCGCCTTCCGGCACGGCCGTTCTTTGATCAGCTTGCTGCTCCTGGTGGCGCTGGCCGCGGTGGGCTACAACTTCTACTTTCTTTGTGCCCGCAAGCAGGCGGCCCACGAGGCCAAGCTGACCGAGATCGACCGATTGGAGTCCGAGCTGGCTGTGCTCGAGCAGCAGAACAAGATTCTGACCGAACGGGTGGCCTATCTGCGCACCGACGCCGGAGTGGAGGAGGTTGCCCGCGAGAAGCTTGGCCTGGTCCGCAAGGACGAGGTGGCTTTCGTGGTGGTGCCAGCGCTCAATACCGAATCGCCCGACGCACCGGTCTACGTCCCCCGCCCTCCGGCCCGCAAACCGACCATGATGCAGCGGGCCCTACACGCCATCTTCGAACCCGGATTTCCGCGACAGTAACGCCGTTCTCGGCGGTTGACGGTGGGCTTGATCGGGCGCTATACTGAAAGCCTGAGACAACTTCGTTCAGAGGACGTTTTTTCAGATGGCCCTTGAGGTCGGTTCCATCGTCGAGGGTACGGTTACCGGCATCACCAACTTCGGGGCCTTTGTCGAGTTGCCGGAAGGGCACACAGGGCTGGTGCACATCTCTGAAGTAGCCGATACCTTCGTCACCGATGTCCGTCAGTATGTCCAAGAGCGCTCGATCATTCGGGTCAAGGTGTTGAAGCTCAACGACAAGGGCAAGTACGACCTTTCCATCAAGCAGGTTGCCCATCCCGAGCCGGCCATCGCTCCACCTCCTCCGTTTCGCGGGCCTCGTGGGAAGCGACCGCGCCAGGGCGACAACTCGGGCAACCCACACTTTGAGGACATGTTGCAGCGCTGGAAGAAGGACTCCGATGAGCGGCAGTTAGACGTCAAGCGTCATAACGAGGGAAAACGCGGCCGAGGCCGCAGCCGCTGACAAACGCGGGAGTGGCGAAATGGCAGACGCACGGGACTTAAAATCCCGGGACGCAAGTCGTGAGGGTTCGAGTCCCTCCTCCCGCACCAACCTTGTTAAAGTGAAGTGCTGAAGGTTTTGCAGTAACTCGCGCCGACAGACTTGTTTGGAGGCGCCCCCGAAGGAAAGGCAAAACCTTCGGCACGTAACGCATTAACGTGTTGACCTGGCAGACAAGCTGCCGCAGGGTACTCACCGGCGGGTCAAGAACCCGCCGCCCCTATGAAGAAACTGCTGCTCGCCCTCCTGCTCTGCCTGAGCGCCCCCATGCTGGCCCAGGATTCGCCCGACCCGTGGCCCAAGACGGCCCAGGCGGCCGGGGTTACCTTCAGCATGTATCAGCCCCAGCTCGAGAAATGGGATGGGGTCACCTTCGTGGGTCATGCGGCGGTGGCCGTGCAGCCCTCCGGGTCTGAGCAACTCACCTACGGTGCCATCAACCTGAGCGCCAGCACCCAGGTGAATCGCGTCACCCGCACGGTGCACTTCGATGATGTGACCATCACCCGGGTCAACTTCCCCTCCGCCCCGGACCAGGCGGCCACCTATCAGCAGGCTCTTCAGGGGTTGCTTCAGGGCAAGGAGTCCGTCTTGCCCCTGGATCGCCTGGAGTCCGAGATGGCAATCCAGAACGCTCAAACCCAGGCTCGGGCGGTGCCGGTGCAGAACCCGGTGCCCAGTATCGTTTTTGCTTCTCAACCCACGGTGCTCGTGACGGTGCAGGGCCAGCCCAGCTGGGGCCTGGTGACCGGCACCACCCTGCAGCGCCTCATCAATACCCGCGCCCTGGTGCTCAAGGATGCTTCCGGTACCGTCTACGTGCACGTTCTCGATGGCTTTTTGCAGGCCCCCGGGCTGTCCGGTCCCTGGACGGTCTCCACCCAACCTCCCGCCGAGGCCGCGCCGACTGCCCAGAAGCTGGCCACCGCTGGCGTGGTCGACTTGCTGCAGGCTCCCCCCGACACGACCGACGCCCCGACTCTGGCCAGCCATCCCCCTCAGATTCTGGTGGCCACCAGTCCGACCGAGCTGATTGTGACTCAGGGCCAGGTCCAGTGGCAGCCCCTGGACCAGACCAACCTTCTGTACGTCTCCAATACTAGCGGCAATGTCTTCAAGTGTCTCACTGACCAGCAGACCTACGTGCTGGTCACGGGACGCTGGTTCCGAGGCCCCGGGCTGGCCGGGCCCTGGCAGTACGTCGATGCGACCCTGCTGCCAGCAGACTTCGAGAACATTCCCGACGACAGTCCCAAGGAGAACGTCAAAGCCTGCATTCCGGGAACGGCCCAGGCCCAGGAGGCGTTGATCTCCAACCAGATTCCCCACACCGCCACGGTGAATCCGGGTCAGACGACCTTTACACCCCAGTTTGACGGGACGCCCACCGTGGTGCCCGTTCAGGGCACCTCGCTGAGCTATGTGGCCAACAGTCCGACTCCGATTCTGGTCCTCCAGTCCGGCCAGGTGTATGCCTGCTCCAACGGAGTGTGGTTCCAGGCCGCCCAGGTGAAAGGTCCGTATCAAGTGGCCCGCTCGGTTCCGGCCGTGATCTACACCATTCCCACCAGCTCGCCGCTCCATTACGTGACCTACGTGAAGGTCTACGATGCCGATTCCGGCCAGGTCGTGGTGGGATACACTCCCGGCTACATGGGTTCGGCCGTCGACAGCGACGGCGTGGTGGTCTACGGCACCGGTTACGACTATGACCCCTACGTGACCGACGATGTCTGGTATCCCGTTCCGGCTACTTACGGCTATGCCGCCAACATGGCCTGGACTCCAGGCACCGGCTGGGCCTTCGCCATGGGCATGGGCTGGGGGATCGCCGCTTCCAACTGGTATGACTGGGGTTGGGGCACCATGCCTTACTGGGGTCCCTGGGGCTATCACTACTGGGACCACGGCGCCTATGTCGGGGCACGGGGAGCGGCTTACTGGGGCCCGGGTGGCTGGGCCTCGACCACGGGCAACGTCTATTCGCGCTGGGGCAATACGGGCGTGGTGACGCGCGAGTCGGCCGGCTTCAACGCCTGGACCGGCAACCAGTGGAACACCCATGTTGGAGCCTCCTATAACTCGACCACCGGGCGCATCTCGGCCGGGCAGAGCGGCACGGTGCAGAACGTCTACAGCGGCAATTGGGCCAGCGGTGCCCGGGGGGGCACCTATAACCCAACCACCGGCCGGGTCACCACCGCCGGCGCGGCCACCGGCTCTCAGGGCAACACCATCGCCGGCGGGACGACCTACAATCCGCGCACCGGCACGGGCACCGGAGTGGTGGATGTGAACAACAACGTCTACGCCGACCACAACGGCAATGTCTATCGCAACACCGACAGCGGCTGGGAGCATTACAACAACGGCAGCTGGAACGATGTCAATCGACCCGATTTAAACGCCCAGGCTCAGGCCCGCGGTTGGGGAGAGCAGCGTACCAGCTCGTTTGGCAACTTCGGCGGTTACGGCGACCGCTCGGGCTTCGGGCAGCGTTCGGGCTTCTCGGGTCGGGCCGGTGGATATGGTGGATTTGGTGGCTTCCGGGGCGGGGGCTTCCGAGGGGGCCGCCGCTAAACGTCTTCCTGATCCATGATGTTTAGCTCGGCCTCGAAGCGCTCGCGTTTCGCCAGTCGCTCTGCCTGCACGTGCTCGGACTCCACGTGGCTGATGTGAAAGCCAGGGGGGAGTGCGTCAAAGAGGGCCCGCACATACTCCAGCGACTCGGCCGGGGCCACTTCCTTCACCCGGGCCAAGAGCTCGCCCCGCCCGTCGGTCTCGTAGTGGACGAAACCCAGTGAGCGCAGGTCGGCCTCGGTGAGGCCCCCGGGAAACTCGCCCTCCAGTCGCACCTGGCCGGCCTCGACCAGCACCCGAGCCACCTCCTGGTTGTTCGAGTCGCTGATGGACACGACCATGGACTTCACCGGGCGGCTCCCAGGTGGAGAGGGTGCTCGTCAAAGGCAGTGGCTTCTCGAGCCAGCTCAGCCAGTGCGTTGCTGCGCTGGAAGAACGCGCACAGCGCTCCCAGGTGGAATGCGTCCAGACGGGGCAAGCCGATGGTCAAGAATCCGTCACTGGCTTGACTAGCGATCGCCTGAGCGCGCAACCGGGGGAAGAGCTCGGCCAGCTTCTGGCCCGCCAGAGCAGCGGTGGCGGGCCAACCAGGAACCTCGGGCACGGTGCTTTCACTTTTGACAACCTCGAGGGTAAGCACGGTGTTCAGGGTCTTGTCCCGATTGTGGCGTTGCCAGGGCTCGATCAGCCAGCGGTCGGAGTTGAGCCCGGCCCGGGTGGGCAACAGGGAGCCGCCGGCCAGCAGATAGCGCCACAGATCGGCCATTCTCTCCCAGCGCGGGCCTTCGGTCCACAGCAGTTCCACCGTGCGCCCCGCCTCGATGGCTGCCAGGCGAGCCGTCGCGTAGGCCATAGCGGGGTTCTCCTCCAGCGACTTTGATTCCATGCCGCGAATCTGCGAGCGAGCCCCCTCGGCCACCTGGAGCACGTCGAAGCCACAGGCCGCCAGGGGCATCAGGCCGGCGGCGGTGAACATGGCCGAGCGCCCGCTCAGCCCGGGCGACACCGGCAACAGACGATACCCTTCGTGCCCGGCCAACTGGATCAGCTCGCTGCAATCGCCGTCAGCGGCCACGACGATTCGGCGCTGGGCTTCGGCTGGACCGTGCCGCTGGCGCACCAACTCGCGCATCAGGGCTGTGGCGGCGGCCGTCTCGGCCGAGAGCGGGCCCTGCCCGGCCACCACCAGGCTGAGGCGACGATCGGTCAGCTGGGTCAGCTCGCCCAGTGCGTTGGGGTCGAGATTGTCTCCCGCGAAGATCACCTCGAATCCGTCCTCCAGCGGAGAGCGCAAGGTTTCCAGCAGTCCGCGGGCGGCCAGCGAAGTACCCCCGGTGGCCACGAAGAGGAGCACGTCGCTGTTGGCTCTCAGCTCGCTGGCAATGCTCTTGATCTGGTCGATTTCGGCGTCTCGCAGCGAGAAGGGGGCGTTGAGGCGCAGGGCCAGGGGACGGTTGGACTTCAAAATCTCGTCCAGCTTTTCCGGGACCCCGGTCAGGGCGGAGGTGGATGCGAGCCAGCCCTCAGGCAGATGCTCGGTGGACAGGGTGATGAGCGAGCGTCGCTTGGGTGTGGCCATGGCTTGAAGTCAGTTCCACCTGTCCCGGCCCGCGCCCTGCGGTCGCCCAGGAAATTGTCGACCCGCTGAATTTCCGAAGTCAGAAGCCGCGGCCGGGGATGCCCATCACGGGCGGAGCCGCGTCACTCGGGTCGGCCTGGAGCCTGGTCTTGCGGGGGCGGGCAGAGAGGATGTTGGCGCTCTGCGCCTTGCGCTCGAAGATTTCGTTGACCTTGCCGCTGTCGATCAGTTGCAGGAAGATCTGCACTGCGTCGGGATCAAATTGTACGCCTGCATTCTTGCGCAACTCCTCGATCGCTTGCTCGATGGGCATGCCTTTGCGGTAGGGACGGTCGCTGGTCATCGCGTCGAACGAGTCGGCCACGCAGAGGATGCGGCCCTGCAGCGGGATCTGCTCACCCTTGAGGCGATGGGGATACCCGCCGCCGGTCCACTGCTCGTGGTGGTGCAAGATGCCTGGGAACACCTTGTGGAAGGCCTTGACCGGCTGCATGATCTCCACCCCGTACTCGGGATGGCGCTTCATCTCGGCAAACTCCTCATCGGTCAGTCGCCCGGGCTTGTTCAGAATGTGGTCACGGATGCGGATCTTGCCGATGTCGTGCAACAGCCCGGCGTAACGGATGTTCTCGACGTCGTCGGGGGAGAGGCCCATGCCCTCGGCGATCAGCACCGAGTACTCGGTGACCCGCTCGGAGTGGCCTCGCGTGTAGGGGTCACGGGCGTCGATGGAGTTGGCCAGGGCCTTGATGGAGTTGACGAAGAGATTCTGCAACTCATCGTGCAACTCGGCGTTCGAGATGGAGACGGCCGCCACCGCCGCCAGGCGGCTGGCCAGAGCCAGGTCCTCTGTGTTGAAGTCGCTGCCGTCCTTCTTGCCGCGCACGTTGAGCACGCCCACCACCTTGTCCTGGGTGATCAGGGGCACACACAGAGCCGAGGCCAGGTCGGCCGAGGCGGTCAGATCGTCGTGGTCGTGGCGACCGTGGGGGAGGAGGGCGGGCTTGCGCTCGAGGGCCACCCGGCCGGCGATGCGCTCGCCCAGCTTGACGCGGGTGCGCTTGATCACGTCGTCGGGCAATCCGTGAGCGATTCGGATGGATAGCTCCTGGGTCTGATCGTCGAGCAGCATGACCGAGGCGGCCTTGGCCTCGAGCAGCTCGGTGGCGTGGAAGAGCACCTGGGGCAGGATCTTCTCGAGCTCGAGGCTGGAGTTCAGGGCATTGCCGACCTCGTGCAGGGCCTTGAGCTCGTTCACCTGCCGCTTGACCTGCTCATAGAGCTGAGCGTTGTCGATGGCCGAGGCGGCGTGGCTGGCCAGAATCGTGAGCACCTTCAGGTCCTGCTCGGAGAAGTCTCCGCCGCCTCGCCGGCCGCTCAGGTTGAGTACGCCGATGCAGCGGTCCTTGACGATCAGGGGTACGCACATGGCCGATTCGATCTCGTTGGAGGGCCGCTCGAACCGGGTTTCGTCTTCGCGGATGCCCTTCTTGAGCAGGCGGGGGCGCCCTTCCTGGGCCACCCAGCCGCTGATACCCTCGCCCAGGTTGACCCGCGTGGTGGTCACGATCTGCTCGTCGAGCCCCTGAGCCACCAGCATCTTTAATTCGGAGCGCACCTCATCGAGCAGCATCAGACTGCCGTTCTCGGCTTCGAGCAAGGAGATGGCGTGGTCGAGCACCTTGCGCAGCACCTCCTCGAGTTGGAGGGTGGAGCTGATGGCGGTGCCCACCTCGTAGAGAGCTGCCAGGGTGGAGAGACTGCGACTCTGCCGCTGTTGGTCCTGGAAGATCTGGGCCGTCAGCTCGGCCAGCGAGATGATCATGTCCCGCCCGCGGGCCACGTCCAGGGGCACCGGAGCGGGGTGCTTAAGCAGAGCCTCTTTGAACTCGGGCTCGCTCATCTGGAGCAGGTTGCACAGCTCTTCGCGCTGACTGGCCGAGGGGGGCACCTCCCAGACCGGGCCACCCATCACGTAGGCCAGCACGCGCCCCTCGAACACCACCGGCTGGATCAGGAACTGCAACCTTCCGGGGCCCTCGGCGACCCGAAACACCCCGTTGCTGCTGACGATCATCTGCTTGAAGATGTGCCGGGCTTCCAGCAGTCGGGGGTGGATGAGATCGCCGGGATGGCTGTAGTGAGCGACCAGCGCAGCTGTCGGGGAACAGACGGTTAGCGACAGCCCGGTGGCCAGGCTGAGCGTCTGTTGAAACTTTTCCAGGGGTTTTAAGTTGAGGTTCAGATCCAAGC